>JADGQO010000005.1 GCA_017881725.1 Fibrobacteria bacterium | reverse complement strand
GACTATATTAAATTTGTTCCCCGTCTTGGGGTCATAGCTCAGTTGGTAGAGCGCTTGCATGGCATGCAAGAGGTCTGGAGTTCGACTCTCCATGGCTCCACCAAAAAGCCCCCGGTCTCGCAAGAGGCCGGGGGCTTTTTGTTTTAACGAACTTTATTCCTGGATTAATATCGGCGCAAAGGCCGCTTAATTCTCCCGCCGATGGGCAACATCGCCGTTACCCGATTCGAGCATGGTGACGGATTGCTGCGAGGAGCGCGAGGGAATGCTCGGCAGCGTCTTCTTGACCTTTTCGGAAATATAAGCGAAAGCGACGGGAGACTTCAGGTGGTTCCAATCGTCCCAAACGGAATCCGGAAAATGCGCCAGTTCTTCCGGGGTGTTGAAATCGAGATAAACTTCCTGACGGGCGTTCAGCCAATTGCGCATTCTTACCACGATGGAATCGTGTTTTGCCAACACGCGGGGTGAACAACTTGCCAGGATCAATCCGGGATCGCCCATGGGAAGAACCATCACACGGGTTTCCACACCGCTTTCATGCAAGGCATTCAAAAGGAATTCCGTATCCTTGGCCATGGGTAGCTCGGAAAATCCCCGGTCATCGCCGATTACCAGACCTTCCTCGTCCTTGGCGTGCTGAAACGATTTTCTTTCGGCTATCCGGCGGCGTTCCCGGGTAGCGGCCAGCATGGCATTACGTTGCGAAGGCCATTTTACGAAGCGGTCCCAAAGCGAGGTCGTCAAGTCCGCCAAGGCGAAAAAAGGCAACGAAGCCTGCTGCAAGATGGCGACATTTTTTTCGTGCGGCGTTAGACTCTTGAAAAGGCGCCAACCCGACGACGTCCAAGGAAGCCAGCGAAGATTAACTCCATCCCCGGTAAATCGATGCTTCGCGCATTCTCCTAGGAATTTATCCGGGGAAAGACCAATCACGGCGATTTGCGGTTGGCCTGCCAATAACGCTCCGCGGGTAAATTGCAAGTAATAATCCATGGGCGAAGCGCCCGGCTCAGCCCAATTGACGACCTCTACTCCGGGATTCAACCGCTCCAAATCATCTTCTAATCTTTGACCGGGTTGGATCCGGTAATTTCCGATTCCGGAATCGCCGAGTAAAAAGATCCTGGAATTCGCGGATTGCAAGTTAAGCCGGATTCCGATGAAAATCGCGACGGTAAGCACAAAGCCAATCATCATGGCCCAAGAAAAGGCCGGGAAGTTTCTAATTGTCCATCTTATTAACTGCACGACTTCAACAACCCTTCATGCCTGTAGCGAACAAGGTGAAACTGCGGATTTCGATACCGAATATTTACAAAAAAAAGGGCTTGAATAAAAGCAGAAGTTTCTTAATCCCTTCACGAGCGATTTGCGAACGGTTGAATTTTTTGCGAATTCATTTGGCATTTTTTTTGAAAGTTATGCGATTGCATGCCTTCCCAATTTTCCGTCCTCACGAACTAGTCCTTCTTATTGACGAATTTGATAAGGGTCTTTGTTCCCCAATGGGAAACGGAAAAATTTCCAGCCTTGGGTTTCTCGATTTTAAGAAGTCGATGTTTATTCAACTTAAACGCCTAATGGGAGGCTCGCATGGGAGAAAATGAGTTTAACGAAGTCAAGTTTTAGTGGTTCTTGAAATTTCGATTATTGGCGTCTGATATCCGTTTTATTTCCCAGTTTGAAACAATGAAACCTCGCCGGACTTCATGACCAGGCGAAAATGGGTCTGGAAATACGCCTCCAGGGCCGATTGATCGAAATCCGCATCGAGTGAATGCATCCTCCTCACGTAATCCCAATTGAAAAGGAGATGCGTAATTTTATTGGCCTTCAAGAAGTCTTCGATGGAGTCGGGGTGGGGGGCGCGTCGTTCGAACGCAGACCGGAAAATTTCCTGTTCATAATACATATTGCTCAATACCGGAACTTGGAAATAATAGTTGCGGCCGAAAGTCCCTACCGTCATCAAACGGTTTTCCGATGGAATGAGTCTTTTGTTGATTTCATCGGCCCAGCCATAGGATATTGGCATTTGTTTGGACAAAAAGGCATTTCGGCTTAGACTGCCCTCCAGGACATCGAGAACTTTCGATTCGGCCCAGTCCCGGGATAGATTCACCGTATTTTGCAGTAGAGCCAATGCGCATATCGCGTTGATCCAGAGTTGGCCGCGCGGAAATCCCGCGAGTCGCCGAAAACCGAAAACCGCCGCGAAGGGAATTACGGCCAGCAGAAACCGGGTTTGCTGGCTCTCCGCGGCCCAAACGGCGAAATATACCACCGTAATGGCGGTAGATAGTCGCCTTTGATTCCCAGCGCGCCAACCGAATCCCAGCATCGCCACCAGGACCAATATGGACAGGCGTCCGTCAAAACCCATGCCCACCCCAGGTATGGCATGATCGACGCCCATGGCCAAGCGGATTGGCAGCTTCAAAAAATCCATGGGGGTTTTTCCCATGTGGAAATCCGCCAACATATGGTGAAATCCAAGTAGCCGCATGGGGCTGATCGAAGGGGAATGAAAAATGGAGTCGGCAAGCGGAAAAACGGGATTGCCGGTCCATAACCACGATTTAAAGTACCAGGGCGATGCGCAGGCGATTGCCAGGATAAGGCCTGCGTAGAAAAGTTTCCGAGGCCGCAGGGTCGCGAATGCATGCGCTGAAAACAGAGCTAGAAAGATGAGTCCGGGATATTTAACGGCCGAGGCCAATCCCAGGCAGGTGCAAGCGCGCAACCAGGGGCCGGAGTAACCTACGCCCCGTTCGGCATTTTCGCGGACCTCCAGATAAGCCAGGGCGGCCAGGAGGATTAAAAGCGCGAAAAATATTTCGACATAACAGGTATGCGTCAAGTCGACGAGTACGGGAGTCGTGGCCAGGGCCAGCGCGGCCCAAACGGCCAGGCCTTTCGACAGTCCCAACTCAGGGGAGGGCGTTGCCGTGGTTCCCAGAGGAATGGCATTTTTGCGGAGTGCGGAATAAAGCACCATGACGAATAGCAGGCCAAACACGATGTTGGGCAAAAATGGCGATACCGTCGAGTGCAAGCCCTCGCGGATAACCAGAGGCATTTCAAACAAAAACGGAAAATTGGAATTGACGTTAAAGGGGTCAAACGCAATCCGACCGGCCATGGCGATTTGCTTGGGCACCTGGAGATGGTAAATCATGTCGTCGCGGGCGAAAGGGGGCAACAACAGGGCGTGGCTGTAAATCACGACCGTCAAAATCGCCAACCAACCGACGGATGTGACCTTCCATTGTGATGAAAGGCGTCTCAGCCGAGTCATTTCCAGGGCGAGCAGGGAAGATACTCCCGCCAGAAAAAGTCCCAGGCAAAATTCCAAATTAAGGATCGACAAATGCCCGGACAGACCGAGCAGGAAAAGCGTGTAGCTTAAGGCGGCGTAAGCAAGGACGATGCGGAAGGCAATGCGTTGCATGGGATCCTGGAAGTGGAATTATACCACCTCCCAGGATTTACTTGCCCGGCAACCACGCGAGATTGCGAGACAAGCCCGTTCGGGTATAGCGAATTTCCTGCTTATTGTTTTTAAAAGCGAAGACCACTTTCCAGACATAAACTCCTTGGCCGGCTCGCTGCCCGCGGTGATCCTTTAAATCCCATAGCAGATAACTGGCCAAGCCGTGGCTCGCCGCGCGCTGTCCGTTCAACATTTCTCCGTGATATCCGAAGGCTTGTTTGAAATGCCGCACGAAATTCCCCAAATTGTCGAAAATGTTCACGTCCGCGATGTACTCGCTGGTGGAAATCACCTGGACCGTGCTGATGTTCAAAGGCATGCTGCCTTGCACGGCAGGGTCGGATTCCTGGGACGGAGCGTCGATCGTAGACGGAATCGCGGCCGTGTAAATCGTGGTTCCGGGAATGTATGTCTTGGGGAAATCCCACGGTGGAACCCAGACCGTTACGAAAGTCCCGCCTCCGGCGCCGGATAAATTGAGGGTTGAAAATTGCGCGTCGGTATGCGGATCGTTGTTCATGACCACGAACCCGGGATTATCCGGGCTGAGGCCGACAACCGGCGGGTAACCCTGGAACGCTTCGATTTTAGGGGGCGGCGGCGTACCGTCGAGGATGATTCCGTGAATGGGAGGCAAATTGCCTGCGAGGTCGCGATAACTGCCGTCGGTATAGATGTAAATGCAATCGCCAACCAGCGGCGTAGGTCCTTTTCCGCCGGATATGTTGAAGGTGAACGTGTCGTGGCCGAGGCCTTCGATGGGTATGCCTTCAACCGGGATCAATATCGAGTGGGCATAATCCGTGCATTCGCCGTTCACGGGTTTGGAGAAACGAATCAACTTGTCCCAATCATTTTTGGCTTGCAGGCCTTCCGAGATTACGACCGTCAAGGTATCTATCCCCAAGGCTTCGCCTTGGCTTTTTTTTACCGTTAATGAATTAAACGATGCGAGTTTTCCGTATTGGAGAATCGGACCAATGGAATCGGCGATGGCCGGCTTTTGTCCGGCGAAAACCGGATCCGCCGGCAAGGTGGCGAAGGGAGCCTGGCCGGCGGGAATACCCGTCAGGCCGACCTTGAATTCCGAAGCGGAGAAATCCGCGATCAGAACGTTGGGATTGGTCGGCGAAAGGGTCAATACGGGAGGCAATTTATTTTGGAAGTCGGGCGCGACCTGGTTCCAATAGACCGGGCTCAAGCTGGCTGGCAGCGCTTCTATGGGCCTGGAGAAGACAAGATAAACATGATCTCCGCCGCCGTCGCCGTTCAGGTCCTTGATGTAGGCGTACTTCACCAAATTGAGGGCCGGGGTGAGGACAATGTCCGCGCTGAGCTTTGTGGATCCGATGGTGGCCTCGCCGTGTACGGTGACGAAAGCGACCACTTGGGTCGGGTCCAGGTAACCCGTGATTTTTCCATCCCTAACCGGGGGCGTTAGCAGAAACCCATAGGGAATATCCACCGTGAAAATGGCGCTATTGGGACCGGTTTCCACGGCGTTGAAAATTTCGGATTCACCTTGGGGCGTTGTGAAGGTTACGGGAACGGTATCGCGCACCCCGATTCTGGGCGTAGGCGCGGTCAACACCGCCGTGAAGCTCGCAGCGGCACCATCTTTTATGGTGGTAATATGCTGGGCGGAGTTTCCGGTCGGCGTGTAATAGAAAGCGGTCGCGCCATCGACGGTCCAAGCGGCTTGGGTCTGCGCGCGTCCGCCGTAAATTTCATCCACATAGGTGGCTTTAATATTATCCGCGGACTGGCAGGAGAGAATCGCGTCCGCCGGATTGGCCGAACCTTCGTTTTTCACGATGCTGCCGGACTTATAAGTGCCGTCCGGCTGTTTGATCATGGTCACGAGAGCGATGGCGTCGCCGGAACCGTCGCAATGAACTTCCGAATAAATGGTGTCTACGGGCAAATGTGTAAAGGTTTGATTCGTCACCGTTAAGGTCACGCACCCGGTGGCCCGGTTGATGGCGGCGAGAGTATCCGTGCAATCATGGATGGTGATTTTCTCAGGTTGGTCGGGGTAGGCAATGTTGAGTTGGGCCGACAAGGTATTCCCGTCCGGCAGACCCTTTCGATCATGGCTCTTGACCGTGGCGGTGAGTTGGCCGAGGAAATAGGCCTCCAGAATTTTGTCGCCGGGAATGCCGCCGGGATTTTCTTTCAAAGGTATCTTGAGCGTCCAAACGCCGTCCACGCCGTTGTGTCCGGAGGGAAGGACGGTGAACATTTCGCTGTCGGGGGCGGCGGCGCCTTTCCGATTAATCATTTTCAAAGTGATATCCTTCGCGATATCCCCTTTCACATAGTCATCGTTGTATTTCAGGTAAACCGTATCGTTGCTCGGGGACCAGAAGGCTCCGGGGAGCAGGCTTTTTCCGGTTTTGTCCGTGAACACGAGACTGGCCGCGACTTCATTTTCCAGGCTGATGAACAACCCGCTGACGCGGAATACGATGTCGGTAAAGTCGTAGTCGCCGGTGAGCGCCGATACGGCGCCATTGGGTCCGGTGCCGCCTTCGTCCTCGAAGCCGAACTCCACGACTAAATCGTTCACGCGGCCGGCCAAGGAATGGCGGCGGCCATAATGCGGCCAAGGCGCGGGGGGATTGGCCATTACCCTTTGCGAGTAATACAGGCTGGCGGGATTGTTATTCGGTCCGGTCCAACTCGGCAGTTGATCCACCGGATTTCCAAATCCGGGGTTGACGCGGTACATGAAATGAACCGTATCGCCGATGCCGATGTCATGCCGGGCGCTTAAGTTGATGGACGCGGCGCATGGGGCGTCCTTGGGGACGCATCCGCGGTTGGGGGTTTTATTGGTGAACAAACTGTCGTATTGGCCGGTTTTGGGATCGTAATAAAACAAGGTTCCCGTCCAGCCGGCGTAGTTGGTGTCCAGCCAGACGCGGACGGAGTCTTCGCGGTAATGCACGAATTCACCGCCGAGATACAAGGGGCGCGACAAATAAACCGCCGCCGTGCGGGGATTCTGATAAGGCGGTCCGGAGAGCGTATCGGCTTGCGCGAAAACATCCGGCGCCAGGAGCGCGCCGAAAATAAACAGAGACAATCCGAAGTTTATTTTTCGCATTTTAAGTGCACCTCTTTCTCACCTGCCGCAGCAACAAATTCTCGCCATAGACCGGACTTCCCAATTATCGCATCGCCAGAAGCACTGGTCCCAAAATATCATCTAAGGGAAGAAAATGCAGGCAAAAAAGGGAATAAAACTCCCGAATTGCTCTCAATATGAGAACAATTTCAGAGAGTTCGAGGCTTCCGCAGCGCCTCTCCCCGGCGCTAATGGCAAGCGAATAATTGGAGGGTACGATGGATCACAAAACTGTTTGAGAAGTGAGCCTGCCCGTGGAAGACGCAAAGCAGGGCGCAAAAATCTTTTTCGATCCCATTTTACCAATGGAGTCGCGATCTACGTGGCCACCCGCAACCCGGTTTCGGCCATGAACCAATGGGCTTTGCTCGGCAGAAACGGCAAGGTTACGGTGTCTCCGGCTCTCGCTTCCAAGCCATGCGGGCGGGCGGCGAAGGTCGTATTTTCCCATTGCAAGTAAAGGCAGGATTGACCGCCTAACCGTTCGACCACGGAGACTTGCGCCGCAAGGTGGGCCACTGCCTGGGAGGATTCGGATGCAGCCTTTCGCGCTTCGGATGAGGCGGCCTGCGCTTCGGAAGAACCCAGGTCTTCGGGCCGGATTCCCATCAGGATATTTTTCCCATTCACTTGCTGAAGGGTTTGCGCCGCTTCCGGGTCGATGGGGAACCGTAACCGGGGATGAATGAAATAGAGGATATCGAACGCCCGTTCAAGTTTCCCGGGCAACAAGTTCATTCCCGGCGTTCCGATGAAGGAGGCTACGAAGGCCGTGGCGGGCTTTTGGTAGATCGTGTCGGGTGATGCGGCCTGTTGGATAACACCATCCTTCAGGACGACCACGCGGTCTCCCAGGGTCATGGCTTCTACCTGATCGTGGGTCACGAAAATCATGGTGGAGCGCAAGGAGCGATGGAGGCGCGCGATTTCCACGCGCAGTTGCGCGCGCATTTGGGCGTCGAGATTGGACAATGGTTCGTCGAACAGGAATAGTTTGGGCTTTCTCAAAATGGCGCGGCCCAGGGCGGCTCGTTGCCTTTGGCCTCCGCTCATTTGGGACGGGTAGCGGTCCACTAAATCCGAAATGCCGAGCATCGCCGAAACGTCCTTCACGGCTGTGGCGATTTCCGTCTTCGGCGTTTTCCGCAGCTTCAAGCCGAAGCCCATGTTCTCTGCGACTGTAAGGTGGGGAAACAGCGCGTAGTTCTGGAACATGATGGCCATATCGCGTTCGCGCGGGGGCAACCCGTTCAACGCCCTGCCGTCCATCAGAATCCGCCCGGAATTTTCCGCCTCCAAACCGGCGATGATGCGCAACAGCGTCGATTTGCCGCAGCCGCTGGGTCCCACCACGGTGATGAATTCGCCCTCGGCGATGTCCAGGGAAAACCCGTCCAAGGCGCGTACACCGGAACCAAAAATCTTGGTGATCCCTTCCAGTTTCAATTGCGCCACGGCGGGCTCCTGCGGGTATGGAATTTCATTGCACCGTCAATTCGCTTAAGGACGATTTGAAATGCTTTTGCACCAAGGCATATAACAGGGCCGTAGGTAAAACGGTCATGGCCGATCCGGCCATTAAAAGTCCGTACGGAACGTCCCGGCTGCTGCCATATAAGGTGCCCAGGGCCACGCCTGCCGTCATCCGGTTGGCTGTCGTCAACATGATTAAGGGAATCAGATGTTCATGCCACGCGAGGATGAAATGGATTAAGCCGTAGGCAATCAGCGCCGGTTTCACCAGAGGGAGCGCGGTCCAAAAAACCCGGTACTCCGAAGCGCCTTCACTGCGGGATAAATCCAGCAATTCATCCGGAACGCGTTTGAAGGCCTGGGTGAAATACAGGACGCCGATGCCGGAAACAATACCCGGGAAAATTACCGCCCAAGGACTGTCGAGCAAATTCAACGTGTTCATCCAGACGAAAAGCGGCAACGCCATCACCTGGCGCGGCACCAGGATGATCAGGATGGAAAGGGCGAAAAGCAATTTTTTGCCCCGGAATTCATGCTTGGCGAAAACGAATCCCGCGCAGGCGGAAAAGGCCAAGGCCATGGCCGTTTGCAGGCCGGCGATCATAAGCGAGTTCATGAATTGCCGCGGATAAGGAATCCACTGCCCCGACAGGAGCGCGGCATAATGCTTGAAATCGAATGCGCGCGGGAACAGGGGCTTAACATCGAATATCTCGGGGTTGTCCTTGAACGTTGCACACACCATCCAAAGGAAAGGGAAAAAAAATAAAGCGCACAACAGCAGCAAACAGCCGGTCGCCAATGCCGGAGCCAGGTTCCGTTTCCAACGACGAAGCCGAGGAGGTTCGACCTTGCCGGAATCGAATCGCTTAGGCATGAGCGGCCTGATGTATTTTCCGCCGGTTCCGTCTCCGGCCCAATAAAATCAGCCACACAGCCATCAATAAAATCGGGACGATGGAAAATCCCATCGCCGCGGCACTGCCGAATTTCCCCAAGGTGAAGGCCGTCAAATAGGTGTAGGCGACGAGAAGTAAACCCGCGTCCATGGTTCCCCCTGATCCGCCGAGGAGAATGTAGCCTCCTTCAAACAGGACGAAGGCATCCAAAAACAGGAACACGGCCGCGAAGGCCAGGACTTGGGACAACATGGGCAAGGTCACATGCAAGAACGACTGCCATGCGGATGCGCCTTCCGCCCTCGCCAGGTCGTAGTACATGGAGGGAATGCCTTCCATTCCGCTCAACAAAATCAACGTGATGAATCCCGACCAGCGCCAAAGAGTCAGCAGCATCATCGAGATCTTGATCACGGAGGGATCGCGAATCCAATCGATCATGGGGAGCCCCAGCGGAGCCGCGATCAGCGCATTGAGCATTCCGTTGGGTCCGTTAAAAACCAGGATGTACAGGAAGGCCAGCACGGCCGGGGGAGTCAGACCCGGGATCATCAGGATGAAAATCACGGGACCGCGCAGGGCGGAGTAGGCGCGGCGCAAGGCATGGGCCAGGACCAGGGAAAACGTCGTGACGGAAAGGATGGACATGGACGCATACAGGAAGGTATTCCGCAGGGCGATTTGGAAGCGATGGTCCGAAAATAATTCCCGGTAATGGACGAGCCCGGCGAATTGGGGTTCGCCGTAAAGGACGTCGGTTTGCAAACTGAGACGGACGCCCTGAGCGATGGGGATGAGCCAGAAGGTGATTAAGGCGAGGAAAAAGGGGACGAGTAAAAGAACAGGAAGGGGTCGTAGGCGAGGGCCCGAACATCGGGCGCCGAAGTCTCTTCGGACGCCCACGTCGGAATTCAGGGCTTGGTCCCGCCGAGCAATTCCGCTTTCATTTCATGGAACATTTGCGCGGGGTCGTTGGTTCCGACAACCATGGAACTCCAATATTTTTCGCGCAAAAGGTTCACGAGTTTGGCGCGATACGGCGACTGCACGACATTGGGGACATTCGGGGCCTGTTCCATCAAAAGTCCCGCCAAGGATTGCCCGCCGAAATAGGGCTCGGGTTTGCTGAAGCGCTGATCGCTCCATGCGCCCCGGAACGGCGTGAAACAATTTCCCTGTAAATACCGCTGGACGTTGGCTTCCACGTCCGACATCACCCATGCGACGAATTTCCAGGCGCGATCAGTTTGCTGGCTGCTCTTCATAATGACCAGGCCTTGTCCCGAAAAACTGGAGGTGGTGCTCTGCCCCCGTGAAAGCGCGTCCGTCCATTTCGGCAACGGCATGGCGCGCCAACTTCCGCTATGCTTGGGATCCATCCCTTCGAGCATGTCCAACCCATACCAATCCGCGCCCATAATCGCCAGGATGCGGTTGTTGTTCACGTAGGAGTTGAAAAACTCCGGAGCGAAAATTGATCCGCGATTGGGATTGATCCCGATTCCGGTTTTGGCCCAGTTCACCAGGAATTGCAAGGTATTGACGGCCATGGCCGAATCCGGCAAGGGGTTTCCCTCGGAATCGAACAATTCATACCCGCGTTGCCGCATCAGGATTTCGAAATAGGACCAGTCCAAAGCGATCATGTGGCGCTCTTCGGATTGGATTTTTTTCGCGGCGGCCTCGAACTTCGGCCACGTATCGATGCCTTGCGGCGTGATGCCGAATTCCTTGAACAAGTCCGCGCGGTAATACAAGACCACGTTGCTGACGCTTTGCGGCAGTCCGTAAATATGTTCCTTGTAAGTGAACAACCCCATGCGCTGGGGCAGTATGCCTTCGTCCAACTTGGCCGCGTGGACCCGGTCGGTGATGTCCGTGAAGGGAATTTGGCCGCGCAAATAAAGGCTGAAATAGATTTCATCAAGTTGCACGATGTCCGGCGCGTTGACGCCGGTTTTGATGGCGATGGCCAGCTTATCCGGCATTTCGGTGAACCCGTAGGAATGCACTTCGGCCTCGAAGGTTTTATCCACCTTTTCCTGGTAGGCCTTGATCATGTTGAGGTAATAGTTTTCGTCCGTCTTGGAGTTGACCCAGAATTGGACGGGTTTGGCGGCCTGAGCCACCATTAGGAACGCGGATATTACGGACAATAAAGAGGATAAGAAAAAGCGCATGACAAGAGCCTCCTGTGCTTTCAGCGACAGTAATATACTACCATACCGGGTCGACTCACAAATATCAACTATTGCCAATCACGCCTTTTGCCAATCGTCGGAAAAAATTGAGAGTCGATCTCACAGCCGACAGGCGATTTCGCCTTTCGGCTCCGCGCCTAGCCATACCCCCATGCCCATGCGGGCGTCGGCGGAACCCAGGACCGGCGCATGCGCGGGATCAGGCTCCAGGATGACTTTGATTTGATAGTCCAGAGGATCGCGAAGGTAGGCTTCCACCAGGTTACGGACCGCCTGAAGTAATTCACTGGCCGGATCCGGCGTAGGACCCTTGTCATTTCGATGCCTGTCGGGCAAGGGAAGGAAGCTGTTGAAAAGCGCGCAGGGCATGGGTCCGATTTCCACCGTAAAGCGCGATAACCTGTCCTGCATGCGTTCCCCCAGTCGGGTGGAAACGCCCAAGGCGACCAGGCCTTCGCCCAAGCGCGTTGGCACCGGGATGTCCACCCAGGCCGATTCGAACTGCACGATACGCACCTTCGGAAATCCGAAATAGCCGCGGAGCAATTGTTGCAACCCTTTGGCGGAGCGGACCCGGTTGCCCAGAAATCGGGCGTAGGGGATTCGCCGCAGGTCGAAGCCCGCGAGGCCAGCCGGTGACCCGCCCAATCCGAATGATGTTGCATTGCCGGCCGTTGAAGCGAGCTGACCGAATTGGGTCCCATTCCCATCGTTGACCGATCCCGGTGCGCGCGGAATTGCTCCCGTGCCGGTTGCTCCGGCGAGCGCATCAGCCTTGGTTTTTCGGCGCGGCCATTGGCCCGTCAATGCCAATAGACGCAGGGTGTAATCATCGGGTCCGTTCGGATTGAATTGGACTTGATGCCGGTATTTTTTCCAGGACCTGTAAAAAAGCGAATACAAGCGATGGGAAAATATGTCGAGGAACTTCTTCAATTCGAAGTATTCGATTTTTTTCAGCGTGATGGGATCAACGAAATAGGAGGGTAACGGCGATGATACCCCGTAAAGTCCCATGAAGGTGAGAACCATGCGCAGTGGACCATCGCCGAGTTGGACTAACTCCTTAAGCGGGGGCATTTTTTCGGCGGGAGGCGCGTTGCTTTCCTTATGGAGCGGGTTTTCCAATTCCTCGGCCTGGCTACGGAAGGACTGCGGCGGCAGCACGCCGGATAATTCTCCCGGCGGAAATCCCAGGCTGTTCATGGTCTCGAAGCGCACCGGCTCGGATTTCATGTCGTCGCCCGTACCAATGCGGCCGTTGGCAAGGTACAGTTTTTCCAACAGATAAACCGCTTGGAAAAAATTCAGCTCGTTCCCTTCCTTGAGGAAGAGCCGGTTCAAATCAAGTGGCATCGGCCTTCCCGCGGCGCCAAGGTGAAGCCCTTACCGGAGGGCTGCATTTGGACTTTCAAGGATATGAGGTGGTTGATGGACGCGTATTGGGTGAAAAATTCCAGTAACACGCGGCCGAAAATATGCAGTTCACCGGGTTCGGCGAACGCGCCGTCGCGGATTTCCACCGTGATTTCCGCGCCGGACACCAATTGCCCGTCCAACAGGAAATTCCGCTTTTGGGCCGTGGCGCCGGAAACGCCATCGATCATTTTACGGTTTATCGCGCTATGCGTCCAATCGTAAAGGAATAGAACCTCCTTCAAGTTCCCCTTCTGGCACAAGGAACGGTAGTTCATGTTCATGTGGGAGAATACATACCATAAATAATGGTCGGATTTGGGAGGGTAAACCGGAACTGTGGGCCGCGTGAAGTTCGAAAACTCACAGAAGGTCGGAAAGCTGGAATGCGGATTGACGATGCCCTTTTCCAGGATTTCCTCGCGCGGGACGGGACCGTTGGTCGCCAAAATAGTGATGGACAGGAACTCCTCGGATAGCTGCTCCACGGGCTTGTACGAGCCGACCGCGATATAGGTTTGGAAGCGGTTCTTGCCCTGCATTTCCTGGCGTGCCTGCCAATGTGAACCATCCGAGTCCGCCCCTTTGGCCAATAATTGGTGCCGGAATTCATTAAACTTGAAGAACGGCCTCTGGGCGCCGGTGTTCTTGTCGACGCCAATGACCGATTGCACCTCATAAATCTCCATGCGGCGCTTCGAATCCGCGTAGATCGGATATTCGAAATGCTTGTGGTTGAGGGCGATCGGCTCACTCTGGGTTTGGAATAGGTTCACCACGGGCGTCGTGAACAAACGGAAGTTTTCCGATTTAACCCGCTTGCCGTCCGGTATGGCTTCCTTGAAAAAAAAGCTTACGGAAAACCGGCTGGGATCCGGCATCGATTTGACACGGTTCAATCCCTTGACTTTTACGAAGCGGAATTTTTCTTCAAAGGCGAAAAACTCCTGAAGGAAACGGCTGCCTTCAAAGGAGTTGTCCAGTTGGGGCAGAAGGCATTCGTTTTCCTCGAAGCCTCCGGGAGTAACTAATTCCTGACCGCCTAAGGTTTCCGAAAAGCCTTCGCCCTCCAAAATCACCTTAGAAATCTTGTCGGTCATGAAGTGATGGAGAAAATATCCCAGCGAGCGTTCGCCATGCAGATAAATCGGCAATTCCGGAATCATCAGCTGCGGAATTTCCGCGCCCTTGTCCATTTGAAAGCTGAGTTTGATTCCTTCGCCAAGGACAGTGTGATGTTGTGTTTCCGCGCTCGTCAGGTTGAATGGATAAACCGTTACATCCTGCGTGCTTTGGAACCTGCAAATCGAAAGATCGGAACCGACTGGGTTGGACAAAAACTGCGTGCCGCGCGGAATGAGATGGGGCTTCGGCAGCATATTTTCCCGGAAGGTGATTTGCAGCATGGCCAACGACGGAATGCAGCGCAGAAAAGCCGGGTCCACCATTTCCATGAGGTTTTGGCTGAACTCGGGAAAATCGTCCTCGAGTTTCTGGCGGATGCGGCCGGACAAGAACGCGAACCCTTCAAACAGGCGTTCCACGTACGGATCGCGGTCCTCAACCGTGGTGATGTTGAGGTAACGCGCGCGTTCCGGAAAAGCCTCGGCGAATTCCTGTCCGCCTTCGGCCAGGTACCGCATTTCTTCGTCGTAAAACTTTTCGAAGTCGGACATTTCGGCTCCCTATCGGAGTTTGGTCTTGGTGCGCCGGAGTTCGCGGCCGCCAAAGTTTTTCAGGACGCTAAACGGCACGGGACTTCAAGGGCTGAACCTGGGTTTCACCCGTGCTGGTGAAATTGGTTTGAAAGGAAATCCTTTCCCCACCTTTCACCGTCGCGCTGAGTTCAAAGCTCAGTTTGAACTCCAAAGGCGTGGTCGACATCGGTCGGATTCGGACCCGTTCCAGGCGTGGTTCGTATTTGTTGGTCAGATTCAAAATGGTTTGTTCCAAATCTTTCAGGCTCGCGGGGAGTTTGCGATAAATTTCCGTGATGTCAGGCAAACCGTAATCGGGCAGTTGCGGAATGGAGCCCTGCCGCGTATTATACATGCGCCACAAATGGTCGGCGATACTCTTGGCGCGGCGGAATGACTGCGGAACGGCGCTGATGGGAGTTCCATCCGCGTATTGATCCGCCAGCTTTTCGAAAAGGCTTTCGGAAAGATGGGAGCGTATGTCCGCCATGGCCTAAAGGTACGAAAATTGGAGGCTTAGTTAGCCTATAAAAAGCAAGGGCCGGAGGGTTCCACCCTTCCAGCCCTGAATTCAACATACTTCACGGGATTCCTGTCGGATCTCCCATGAAGCGCCTTGGCCTTGATTAGCCGTGCAGAGGAGCTTCCCAGTCGTCCATGGCGGTGATTCCGCCTTCGTTCCAGGTCCACTCGATTTTCTGGTAGGTGAAAGCCACTTCTTCGTATTCGGCGAACTTCATCAAGTCCGGATGTTTGTTATTGGACATCCGGAAATCGATGGAGGCGATGTTGGCGTTGGTCAGTTTCACGGTGTAATGTTGCTTTTCCGTTCCCGTGGCGGAGGGTTGGAAAAACTGCAAATCCCATTCGGTCAGGTTTTCGTTGTTCACCAGGACGTTATACAATAGAGGGGAGGACTTGTCCAACTCCTTGGTGATGATGAAGGGTTTGTGCATGCGCTTGCCGGTGGGCAGGCCGGAGGCTGCGTCACGCGGGGAGATGATCTCGTGCGACACGGCGATCACTGCGATTTTCCCTTCGCGTCCCTTTTGTGTCACCGAGCCTTTGATCTCGCCTTGCTTCTGTCCCTTCAGCTTGAGATATGCATTCAACGCCATTGTACTACTCCTATTTATGAGTGAGAGAAATTCCGGTATGCAGAAATATAGCACTTCCGATTCATACGCTTATAAATTAATCCTTTGGAAACAGGATGTCTGTGACCCCGGTCACATCCCGGCGGTGGGTGTGACGAATGATCCCTACTTCAGGCGTGCCATTCGGAGAGCCTGGAAGATTCTGGATGATGCTTAAAGCGCTGGGAAAAATATTCGGAGACAAAAAAAGCGGAGGTTGAGCCTCCGCTTCACAATTCAAGAGAACACGTCGCAAAGTGCTTCCCGTTTCCGGGGAACATTCCGTGGCAAATCGCCTCGCTGGTTTGCCTTGAAAAATAGCTAGGCTATTATCCTGAGACAAATCGCTTTGCTAGTTTGCCGGGGCAAATAACCGAGTTATTTGCCTTTGGGCATTTGCGATACGAGCTGCAGATTCACGTCGATGCCTTCGACCTGGAAATGCGGGCTCACGGCCATGCTGACGCGATAGAAACCGGGATTGTCGGCGATTTCGCTGACCGTTACCTGCGCGGCACTCAACGGACGTTGGGCGGCCACGGCCGGGCTCGGATTCTTCATCTCGGTCACCAAGTTCTTGAGCCAGTTATTCAACTCTTCCTGAAGCACCGAGGCGTTCTTGGTCGCACCGATGTTTTCACGCTGAATGACCTTCAAATAATGGGCCAGGCGCGAGCTGAGGAAAATGTAAGGCAGACGGGAATTGATGCGGCTGTTGGCCGTAACGTTCGGGTCGTCATACAGCTGCGGCTTTTGCGTCGAGTTGGCGGAAAAGAAGCAAGCATAGTTGCGATTCTTATAGAACGACAGCGGGATGAAGCCCTGATTGGCAAATTCAAATTCCCGGGTTTCGGGAATCAGGATTTCCGTAGGAATCTTCATTTGGTTGCCGCGACCCACGTCATAGAGATGGATCGGCAAGTCTTCGACCTTGCCGCCGGCTTCCGGTCCGCGAATGCCCACGCACCAGCCGTTTTCCGCGAAGGCGCGGGACAAGTTGGCGGCCATGGCAAACGTCGCGTTGCCCCAAAGATATTTGTCGTGCTGATCGCCCGTGACCTTTTCCTTGTAGATGAATTCCTTGACCGGAACCGTGTCCGGGCCATAGGGAAGACGGAGCAGGAAGCGGGGGAGGACCAGACCAACGTAGCGGGAATCTTCGGATTCACGGAAGGCCTTCCACTTCAGGTATTCGGCGCGTTCCATGTAATTGGCCAGGTCTTCGATGGCGGGCAATTCGCTCGCATTTTTGCGATTGAAGAACTGCGCTCCGACGGAGCCGATGAAAGGGCAATGCGCCGATGCGGAAATCTTGGAGATGTTCTGCAACAAGCTCACGTCCTGCGGCTTCGAAGTGAATTCATAATTGGAAACGATGGCGCCGACGGGTTCGCCGCCGGGGGTGTCGTATTCCTGGGTGTAGATATGCTTGTAGAGACCGGTCTGGATGGTTTCCGGGGAATCTTCGAAGTCTTCGAGCACGGCCTGCTTGGCCACGTCGAGCACTTCGATTTTGATGTTCTTACGGAAATCCGTCCGGTCGACCAGGAACTTCAAGCCCTTCCAAGCCGATTCCAATTTCTGGAAATCGGGATGATGCAGGATCGCGTCCAGTTGGGCCGAGATTTTTTCATCAATGGCGGCGATTTGCTGATCGAGCACGGTCTTGTCGATCTTCTCTACCGTGGTGTTGCCCTCGGCGATGGCGCCGATAAAGACCCGCAAGGCCGCGGTGATGCGCTTGTTCGCCTCGACTTCGGCGATGTCTGATTCTTCGCGGAATTGCAAGATGTCGACGGGTTTATCCGGCGCCGCTTTGATATCCATGAATTCCAGGATTTCGTTGACTAGGGATTTCTTTTCCTCTGCCATGTGTTCTCCTTATTGCCTTTCCTGGATGTTTACTGGGCCGGCTTGTCGCCAGCGCCTTCGCCCATGGGCACGATTTTATCGAGTTCGGCGACGAGGCTGTCCATGGCGCCTTTATCCTGCATGATGGCTTCCAGCTTCTTGCGGAATTCCTTGTTGTCCATCAGGTTGGATTTCAAATCCTTGACCAGGTTGCGCGCGGCCAGCAATTTGGACAGCTGCGGAACTTGTTTGACGATCTCGAGCGGGTCGAAGGACTTCATGTTCTTGAACTTCAAATCAACCTTCAGGTCGCCGCCTTCGGGATTGATTTTGTTTTCGACGCTCATGTTGAGGCCCAGGTCCATGGATTCCATGACCTGATTGAAGTTGTCCTTGTTGATGTTGATCTTTTCCTTGTCGACGATGCGGGTGCTATCGCCCTTCTGGGAAAAGTCGCCCAAGACCAGCATCTTGAAGGGAAGCTCAACTTTTTTCTGGGCTCCGCCTTTGTCGATGTCCAACTTGATATTGACGCGCGCTGGGGGGATTTCATTCTGGAAGCTGCCGCCGGCCATGTGGGTCTCCTGGTTGTGGGGCTGAAAAGTTCAAAATAAAACGAGAAGCCGATAACGTAGAAACTTATTTAATGTCAGCCGTGATGGCTAAAACAGGGTCTAATTTACATATTTGCGCGTGCATCGCAAGGGCCTTTTCACGGTGGACATGCTTCAAGCCTTCCTCTGCGGCGTCGGCCAGACTGAGGTACACCTTTTGGGCCAAATGGAAGACGGTCACGCATAACTCCGGGTCCCACCGCACCAAATCGAATTGGGTCATGCTCCGTTCGAGATCCTCCAGCAGCGATTTGGCGATATGGGACTTATTGCCTTTATAGCACAAATCGGCCATGATCAACTTCCTATCGAAATTGTTTTTCTCATTGGAGTCATTGACCATGCCGGTGCGTAATACGGTCATCGCGGCCTCCAGCTTACCTTCGCCGAGAAGCGCCGTGGCTTGCTTCTGTTCCTCGCCGACATCGCCTTTTTTCTTCAAGGGAGCGGGTCCGCCTCCGCCGCCTCCGCCCAGGGCGGACAGCACCTCGTTTTGGATCCATTCCTTGGTCATGGCGTCCGCGAAGGGCGTGCCGTCGTCGAACGTGAGGTCGGCCAGTCCGGGCAACCGGTTGAGCAGCAGGGCCAGTTCGATGCGGATGGCTTTGGAGCAGGCCGCGTAGTCGCCGCCCAAAGATTGCATCGCCGCGCAAATGAAGCGCTGTAAATCGAACCAGAATCCCATGCCGTCGCCGGAAAAAGCTTCTTCTCCGTTCTTGGCCAAGTCATTCCATTGTTGGTTTTGAAACAAGTTCCGGAAGGCTTCGGCCGTGGTGGAATATGGGGCCGGTACTAAGGTTTTACCGCCTTCGTTGGGCAAAGCCTGGCGGATGGGCTCCCACTTGAGCATCCGCATCAGACGGTAAGGGAACACGTTGGTGGCGTTTTCGCCTAATAGGAAATAAGCGCCGTTTTGAATGGATAAAAAGGCGTCGTCCGCGCTGGCGACGACGGCCGGGCCGCTGTTGGCCGGAGCTGCAGCCGTGGTGGAAGTCGATTCAGATTTTTCCTCCACCGGCTTGGGCTTATGCTTTTCCGCCGTTTCCCGGATGAGCTTGGCAAAGCCCGCGAAGGAGGGGGGATTGTCCGTGAACTTGGAATCACAAAAGGCCCTCAGCTTTTCCAGTTCTTGGCTGGCGGCCAGCAGGGTTTCGTAAGTGGCGTTGCCGGAAAGTCCTCCCAACAAGCCCAGGACGCGTTCGCCGTTCAACCATTTCAGGGCGTTAGCCCGGGCGGTCGGCCGTTTGGGGTGGATGTCGTCCCAATGTTCCTGGACTAGGCGCGCGTAGCCCTGGACCGCCTCGCCTAAGGCGTCCAGTCCGTTTTCCATGCCGCTGGAAAAGACCAGGTATCCCAAGGCGCGCATATCCTTGGACTTTTTCAAAAGGAATCGCTTGGACGACTCCTCCATGAGCGTGAAATTATTTTCCGTGCTTTTGTCCGCTTCCATGCGGGCGGCTTCGAAATCCGGATCATAGCTGCCGTCCTCGCCGCAGAAGGAGGCGTCGGCGATGGGATTCAGGAGGTCTTCGAGCAAGGAAGCCAAGGGTAACTCCTCCGTTACGGGGTCAGGGATTCATGCTGACGCGTTGATCCGCGTCGGCGATCAGGTTGGGCGGCAAATCGAACCGGAAATATTCCGGGAAGGTAAAGGGATTTTCCCGATCGGGGATGTTCCCCTCGATGGCCACGTCCACATCGTATTTCTGGGCTACGTTGAAGCGCCACTTGGCCGTTAGCCCGCCGGTGCGGAGATTCAGGGCTCGGGCGGCGTCCAACAGCTTGAAGAATCCCCAGGCGCCATCCACGCGGCGGCCTTGCGAACCACCGTTCACGTTGTCGACCATGATTTCCGCGCCCTTGTAGCTGTTTTCATTGGGCCACCGGAATGTCTGGCGCGCCTGGCCTTCGCCGGGCTTCACCGATATTTTGTCTTCACCCATGCGGAAGGTGACCTTGGCTGTGTTTCGGGACTCGGCCAGAGTCACATTGAGATTGTAAACGCGCAAACCCGCGTCGGAATACATGCGGCGGCTGACGGCCAGCGCTTTGGAAATCCCGTCCAAGGCGGCGGGATTGAACTTGATGCGGATGCCATTCCAATGTTTCGCCGAGATGCCCTCCTCCTCGACTTTCACGAACGGCAGCAATTTTCCGGTGAAGAAAGCGGTAAAGGCACCTTTGTCCGGGCTGAAAAAAGCTTTCAGGTCCTCAAGATTGATTTCCTGGGCGCTGGTTTTCATGAGCGGATATTTGCCCTTAAGGTTTTGCGTAAAGAACGAGGCGACCTTGCTCTTATACGCCGCTTCCAGTTGGTTGCCTGCGGCGGTGGTCAAATAGCTCGCCACGTCCCGAACCGGGTTCTCCAACAAAGGGGGCAACCAGGTTTGCGCTTCATAACGCGTGCGGATTTTGTTCGCTTCGTTCCAACACATGTTCATCGGGCTTTCAGATTTCCCCCCGAACAGAGCCTGGGCCGCTTCCATGACGTCGGAGCCGTTGTCTCCGGCCAGCGCCAGCTTGGAGAGGACTTCGGAAAGGCCACGCGCGGCAGAGAAATAATCCTGCAAGAGTCCCGCACCGCCGGCCCCGCCGTTCAACTCCTCGACGAATTTAAACTTGTCCTTAAGCGCCTTTTTGTCCGAGTCGCGCGCTTCCATGGCCGCGTCCAAAAGTTTTCCCACCTTGCCGAGTTTCTTTTCCACGGCTCCTTGGGCCGCGCTGGGCGGGGCCAACAGGTTGACTTCCGTCAACAGGCGCGCCAATACAGCCGGGAGTCCCTGCGTCGCGGAGGCAAAGCCCGACAATTTGCCGGACGCCTGTCCGGGATCCGGAGGCAAGCGAACTGAAAGGCCTTGCAGCAGGCGCATCCATTCCTCGGCGTATTCCTGGTAATACTTGTCCACCAATGCGCGGTACAGTTGTTTCTGGTCCTGCATTTCCGGCGGCAGTGTGGCAACGGCGCCTTCCCCCAACACCCAATCGTGTTGATGTGGTTCTTGCGCGCCTTGGGACAGGCGATCCATGACATCGTCATCGAACGCGGCCTTGGTGTAAAAGCCGCGAATCTTGGCGCTGCATTTGAGGGAGGCATCGGGTGGAACACCCATGTCGGTCAGAGTGATGTCTCGCGCGGCGTCTTCCCCTCCCACGATGGACGCATACAGGCTTTCAATGCTGGGAGAACCCATCAGGCTTTGGCGCGCCGTTTGCACCAGATTGGCATCTCCGCGATCCAGGGCGGGAATATCGCCGTTCAAATACCGTTGCGCGTAAAAGGCAGCGTGATCGTCGAGCCCGTTTTCAAAATTGGCGGGTAAGTTGTCCTGGCCGTAGCGGTGGCTGGCTTCCTGCATCCAGAGCGGCACGAGCATGGCCGCGAATTCCGGAGGTTTGATCTCCTTGAAATGCTTGCGGCCCTCGGTGGTGAGGAGCAGGTAGGTTTTCAAGTTGTCGTGCAGTTTGCCGTGTTCGGAAGGACTGAAGAATTTGGAGGCGACTTCTAGGGTAGCACCCAGGTTACGTAGGGCGTCCTGGGCGGCGAAACGATTCACGGAAATGGAATGCATGCGGCTGGCCAGTTCCAAGGCTTCGGACGAGTGCCCGAATCCCGGCGGCAAATGCCCGCCCGCGCCCGACTGCAACCCCTTGATGGTGGCGAGCAGCTTATCCAGGGACTCGTAATCGGATCGGAATTCGTTCGGGGATTTGAAGTTCACCCGCGCGGATTCGGTGATGGATTTGGATACCTCGGACAAATAAGTCCGACTTGAAAAGAAGCCCACCAGCCCGTAAATAATCACGCCCAGTCCCAGCAGCATCATGACCGCTGATGCAATCAGCGACTGACGGGAAAGGCTTCCCAGCCGGTAGCCGGGGATTTGTGTGAGGGATTTATCGTTCTTAAGGACGCCGCCGAAAAGTAGGTAGGTGAAAAACGAGCGGGGACGATTGACCGGATCGGCCGGCTTGGGCGTTGCGGCGGGCCCGCGCAGTTTGGCTTTATGGTCCAGGAAATGGGCCGCATCCCCGCCGACGTCCGCGAAGGGATCGTTCGCGCGCATGAGCTCGGAAGGATCGGACGGCATCACGCTGGTCATGAAAAAGCCGCGGAACATGGCCCGTTCACGGCGCATCGTATCCTTGAAAAGGTATTCGACAAAGGTCGCCATGCGATCCTGGGCAGCCCCGAATTCGTTGGGGAAGAGGAAGACCTGCTTGCGGCGGACAGGGTCTCCGATCTGTGAGAGCCGCTGGGCCGTGCGGGACTGCAGGGAATCCCAGATTTTTTTATGCTCGCGCTCGAAGCGCTGCCGCGCGGGCGCGAGGTTACCCCGTAACGCGAACGTCGCGCCTAAAACCTGGTGGCTTTCCGGCTCCTGGAGATTCTCGAAGAACTCGCGGAATCCCGGCAGCAAGTCGGAGTGTGTGAAGACCAGGTAGACCGGCAATTCCAGGCGCAACGTACCCATGGCCAGGGCCAGTTTCTCGCGATACCGCGACGCCAGTTCCTGGATGCCGGGTCCGCCTTCCAAAAGCTCGCGCAGGCTGACCACCAGCAGCACGCCGTCCAGGGCCATGCGCTTGCCTTCTTTACCCAATTGGGTCAGCCAGAATTGGAATTCGTCATCTCCCTCCTCGCCGGAGGCGTAACGAGTCGGTGTCTCCAGGAAAATCCCTTGGCTGGAAAACCACCACTGCGTGAAGTGTTGCGTTTGCTTCGCCAGCTCGGCGGCGGAAGGATATCGCCTGGGAAAATGAATGCCGCTATGTTCCAGCAGGCTGGATTTTCCGGATCCAGCATTGCCTAAGACCAGGTAGAAGCGGAACAGGTCCAGCGGATCCTGGCCCATTTTCACTTTACCCTTACCGCTTTGCTTCAAGACGTCGAGAGCGCCTTTGGTCTCCTCGCGCAGCGGTTCCAGCCAAGGCTTTATGGAGATGTCGGCCTCGAAAGGGTTGGCCTGGACTTGCTCCTGGCTCTTCAGAGCTTTCTTGAGACGCAAAATGCTGAGCAAAAGGCTGATGAGACCGCCAAGCACCAGCGGCGCCAGCGCCCACAAAATGCGGGCCAAAACGTCCTTCACTCCCAAAACGGGCAATAGGAAAACCAGGAGTAGGGCCAGCAGCAAGGCCGAAAGCATGATCCAGAAAATCGCGGATTTAAAAATCTTCATCATTGCCCCAGGGAACGGTTTTGCAATCGTTCAATGGCCGACCGGGCCGGATCCAAAGCGCCGTCCGTGGACATCATCAGTACCGCGTATAAAAGGATGCCGAGCGCCAGGAAAACCGCCGACCCGATCACCAGGGGCCGCCCGTTTTTCTCCCTTCCCTTAACGCCGGGATGGACATAGGCGTTGGGCGACACCGCCTTCGGGGGCGCGCCGCGAAAGCCTTCGATGCGCTTCAGGAGGTTACGCACCACGTTGGGAAGCACTTCGGATCCGGAGAGCCGATACCGTCCTTGGAATCCCAGCGCGAGGCAAAAATAGTAGACCTCGATGATTTCCAGATTGCGTTTCAAATCCGGCAACAGGGTTTCCATGCGCTTGAAAAAATTTTCTCCCGCCAAACTGTCGTTGAAGAAAGCGGTTTGCAGCGGCGCTTCGATCCAAGCCTCCCGGCAATTGTTGTCCGAGTTGATTACGGTTTCGTCGATGAACGCGGCCAAGGCGTATTTCGCCTGTTCCACGCCTTCCGCGCTTTTCCCGTGCGAAACGCAGGTGCGCTCGAAGTCCTTAAAGTATGCCGTCAACAATTTTTTCAATTGTTCCGCGCCGCCCAAGTTCGAAGTCTCGCGGATTTTCACGCCGATGAGTAGGATATCCGTGGCAAGGATGGCCAGGCTGGGCACCTCTTTGTTGGCGGCGGCGGCAGGGCTGCCGAACAGGGTTTGACCCGCGCTGGCGCCGTTGCTGCCGAACAGGGTTTGCACCGCGCCGTCGGCCCAGTCCAATCCTCGGCCCTGGCCGAATGCCGTACGCATGGACGCTTGGATTGGTTGCTCAAGAACTTTCTTTTGTCCGGGTTGCATCATGGTTCAAACGGTCTTTCGCAAGGAGGTCAAGGGGCCGAGATAAAGCGCAAGCGCAAAGGGATATAAGCGAAGCAAAAGGGTTGGGATTTTGCCTTCAATCGTGACCTGTGCCATTTGCATAGTGAACTTGGACCGCTAACGGTCGATCACTCGGTCGTGGCGACCAGTTCAAGTTTGGTGGACGGCAAATCGGAAGGCATGTGAATGGCCAAGGCCTTGTTGCCTACGATTTGATCCCACAGATCGCCGGCCTGTTGCAGGCGGAAATATTTGAAACCGGCCTTGGCGGGAATGGCCTGCGGCGCCTGGGTTTCGGGCACGAGCGCGATGCCGGGCAAAGCCGCGTTCACGATCATTTCCAGACGCCCCACGGGGCCCAACTTGGTTTTGCGCTGGACGGTCGTGATGATTTCGACTTCTGAGGCCTGCGCCGCGACGCCGAGGTAAAATTGTTTCAAGGTATTGAAGTCCGCGTCCCGCATGTTGGCCGAATATTGGATAGGACTGGTCTTGGTCAAAGCGAAAATCCGGTAGCCGGTCGGCACGGTTACGCCAAGCAAGGTCTCAATCAGTTGGAAGAGCGGGCGGAAGCATCCCTGCAAATCCCCGTGGGCATACTTCGGCATATCTGAAGCCTTCACGTCCTGGCCAAAGCTGATCAAGGAACCGGCGAAATTAATCAGCCGCCGAAACAGGGCTTCCGGGTGCACGAAGGGATTCTGGTGGAAGTGAATGAGTTCCGGAAGCGATCCGTTGATGGAGGAGAGCAACAGGTAATTAGTGATGGTTTCGGCGTTGTATTGCGCCACGCCTGTGCTTTTCTGAGCGCGTTGTCCCATCAGGTAATTGCTTTTCTGTAAACAGCTTTCCATCAGTTTTTTTAAGCGCGACATCAGGGCCTGCGCCGCCACGATGCGCACGCTGGTAGGGAAATACGTATCACTGGGAACGACACGCCCTTGCCCGTCCCGAACCAGTTCGGCGATTTTCAAGGTTTGAAATCCCGTCGTCGACTCGCCATCGAAAAGCAGGCGCGTATTCACCCGGCCGAAAACGACTTCCTTGGTATTCCCGCCGGAGTTCGCGTCCGGTATGTCGCGGGGTTGACCCAGGAAGCGGGCGGGCTTGGCCTCCGCACCTTGGAAGGCGAAGTTGGCGTTGCCGACCGTGAAGGCCGGGAGCGCGATGTAGACGCCCAAAGTTTCTTTCGCCGCCGGGAAAAAGGCTTCGAACTGGCGTTGATCGGGAAGTTGGTCTTGACGCGGACTGGAAAAAACCGTTCCGTCCGGGAAAATCCCCGAGCAATCTTTAAGGGAGAAAAATCCGTTGTCGAGCGCATCCCGCTCGATTTCGAGTGATGCCAATCCGTAATAAAACGGAGACAGGAATTGCAACCGGGTATGATTGGCCGCGTCGGCCAACGCATCGGCTTGTTGCAGATGATGTGGGGAGAGGACCATGCCCTCCAACCAAATGACTTTGTCGCTCATTAACGCTTCCCGGAAGTCGAGGGTTGGGCTTGCATTTCCAGCCGGAAAATCTAGCATATAAATGTCTTTTGGAAAATCTATATTCCCTGGTTTCGCGCGGGAAAAAGGGGTTCACAATGGTTGATCAATTGCATCGTGCAAGGCTTTGGCATCCGGTTCTGGCTTTGCTGTTATGCGCTACGGCCGCGCGGGCCACGGGATTTCTGTCCATGGAATCCAGTCCGACCGCCGCCGAAGTCTGGTATACCGGCCCGGATGATCCGGATAAAAAGTTCCTGGGTGAAACGCCTTTGCAAAACCGGGAAATGCCCACGGGCAAATACAACATCTGGCTGATCCTTCCCAGCCACGACACTCTGTATGTCCCGGAAGTCGCCATCGCGGAAGGCCAGATTACCCAGATCAACCGAGAGATTCCCACTCATTACGGTCTTCTGGAGGTCACTACGGATCCGGATAGCGCCGACATTTGGATGGACGGAGTAAAAATCGGGCCGTCGCCGTACACCAATAATTTGGTATTGCCGGGAGTGTCGAAACTGCGCGTGTTCCCGCGGGAAGCGTATTTTAAAAGTTCTACGCGAAACTTATCCGTGGGCAAAGGCGATACGATAAAGATCAACGTTTCCGCCCCCTATCGCGACAAATCTTTTCTGCATGAAAATCTTTCTCTGCCGGCCTGGAGATTCCAATTTGAATCGGGTCTTCAGTATCGTTCCCTGTATGGTTCTTATGACTCGTCCGGAACCAAGGTCAAACTCGCGACCGACAGCATCCGCACGCAATGGGATTTCCCCATGGAAGCGCGGTTGGGATTGCCGAAGGGTTTCGAATTGCATCTGATGTTGCCGTTCAAAAACTTCGACAATCGAGATTCCGCGCCGTTTCCGAGCAATATGCAAGCGGGCGTGAAATTCACCCTTCGCGATTATAACGTGGGTTTCGACTTGACCTATGCGCTAGGATTCAAGAAAAGCCTGGAAGCGTTAAACCATGATTATTTGGCCTTAACCTTGATTGGCATGGCCTCCAAGGGCCAAATTACCGGAGAGGCCCAGGCGGGGTTTGAATTCCATTTCGCCGACAAAACGAAAAATAAATTAACCCCCGGCGACATCGCAAAGGTCCACGCGCAGGTCGGTTACCTGGTGGATCCGTTTTTGCCCTATCTGGGCTTGACGGCGCAATTCAGATTGGACGGAGACGATGACGGTAAGCCCGTAAAAGACGGCGGCTATGTGGTCATTCCGGAGCCGGGACTAATCGTGGATGTGGCGGATTTGCTGTCCCTGCAATTCGGCGTGCCGTTCACGATCATCGGCAAGTCCAACGGTTTGGGCGGGGTACAGTCGTATTGGGGAATGCACCTTTCCTTTTGCGTGGGTTTTTCGATGTTATAGGCGGTACGGATAATCTGAAATTTGAATAATGAAAAGGGGCGGGTCTTGCGACTCGCCCCTTCTTTGATCCGGTATTCATAAACCGGAATTTCGACCTAGCAAGTCCGAGCTAGATGGTCTTTGTCTCTTCGGTCGTAGCCTTGATTTCTTCTTCATTGACTTCGAAGCGGGGCTTCTTTTTCAATTGGTTGCGGCGGCCATGCTGCATATCCGATTCGTCCCGCACAAACAAGGCATCCGTGTTTTCGACGGCGCCCGAGGAATCGGCGGCCGGAATGTCACGGGCGGTGACTTCATGGTCCACGGTCGAGGGCAGGGGACGCCGGGGCGCTAAAGTACCGGCACCGCTGTTGGCCTCGACATGAGGTTGCACGGGACGCGGAGCCGCGCCTTCGGGAGCGGATTCTTTATCGTTGCTAAAAACTTCGGAGCGGTTGCGGTTGCGATCACGGTCGCCGCGATCCATTCCGCCGCTATGGCGCTCATTCCGGTCATGACGACCTCCGCGATCACGGAATCGGTCACTACGGTCTCCGCGATCATTGCGATCGGAGCGTTCACGATCGGGACGGGGTCCGCGATCGCCAACCGGCGCGGCTCCGTTTTCCACTCGTTCGGGACGGGGGCCGCGGTCGCGGTTCTGCATGTCGCGCGGAGGGCGCTCGCCGCCTTCGGTGCGTTCAAACGCGGGACGGGGTCCGCGGTTTTGATTTTGTCCGTTGGCGGGGCGGTTGTCACGGCGCGGCTCGGCTTCGCCTTCCTCGACTTTAACGGGCTTGAGCTTGAGTTGCGGGGACATTTTCTTGACAACCGGCTGTTCCAACAGGTAAATGACGGAACGGAGTTTATAAAGCAGGATGCCGCCGATGACGGCGCTTGCGCCCGACAGTGCAGCCAATATGCAAAACTGTAAAGTTTCCATGGAGTTTATGTTCTTTCTTCTTTCAAAAGAGGTTAAGAAGGTGAGGCCTGGTGAAAACCGGCCTGGGTAACGGGGTCAATTGTTGCACCTACCGTTGCACCTTGATTTTAAATCACCCCTCATTTCCGGAAATACTCTGAGTCGGAAAGGGGGACGTAGTACAACATTTACTGGGGTTTGGAAGATTTTTGCATAGCTGCGCCCGAAGGCGCTCCCATGGCCAGATTTCGCTCAACTTCTTCGGCTTTGATTAACACCGAAAGCAGTCTTTCAGCCTGTCTTGTCATACTGTTTATGCGGCTGATCAAGGACAGAACGAGTGCGAGGAAAATCAAAAACCCCAAACACAGGAGTAAATTAAGAAGTACCACATATGTAAGGTAGCAAAATATCCAACCCTATTCAATGGAAATAGTACTGCACGTCTTGACACCTAACTATTTGTGCAGTATATTCCTCAAAAAGGGGAGGTTCCCATGGAAACTCAAATAAAAAAAGATCGCAAGGCCCTTACCGATAGACAGCGTGAGGTTTTTGAGTTCATCAAGGAACGGATTGAGAAAACCAATCGTCCTCCGACCCTACGTGAAATCGGCCAACGTTTTGAAATTTCCTCCACCAACGGAGTGCGCAGTATTTTAGCCGCCCTGGTTAAAAAACAATACATAGCTCGGTCTCCCAAGCTTTCCCGAGGGATAGACATTTCTCAAGCGGATCGAGGCGTTAAATCCGTATTTGCCCCGGATTCGGATGAAGCCAAGGTCATGGAAATCCCCATTGTCGGTCGAGTCGCTGCGGGTCAACCGATTCTTGCCGTGGAAAACCTCGAAGGGACTGTCGTCGTGGACAGGGATTTTTTGATGCGGCAACAAAATGTTTTTGCCGTCCGAGTCAGCGGCGACAGTATGAAAGATGCCGGTATTCACAACGGCGATTTGCTTTTCGCGCGGCAACAGAAAACCGCCGAAAAGGGACAAATCGTAGTGGCTTTAATCGGGGAAGAAACCACGGTGAAATACTTTCATCCCGAAGGCGGCCGGGTACGTTTGGAGCCCGCCAACGAAGCCTATGGTCCCATTATTGTTGACGCCGACATGCCGGATTTTTCCATTCTGGGGCGGGTCATCGGAATCATGCGCCGGTATTGAGCCCAATTCGACAACGAAGCTAGCGAGTTTTGGTTCGTCCATAGGACAGTTTCTTCATGAATTGTCTATCGTTGTGACCATGATGAAACTATTCCGACCCTTCCTGGTTTTGTCTGCATATGTGATTTTTCAATGCGCGTCGACGCATGAAGAAAAAGAATTTTACTCTCCGTCCCAGCCCAAATATGTCGTTCAAATTGACGCGCAAGGGCTTAAAAACGGGCCAGAAACCTGGTGGTATCCTTCCGGTGAATTGAAATATCAGGCCCACAATCTCGCCGGCCAACGCGACGGAAAATTTACGGCACGGTATGCGGATGGAAAGCTTTGGTATGAGGGATTCGAATACCATGGCAAGCCGGAAAGCACTTTGACCTACTGGCACCCGAACGGTCGAGTAAAGAGCGTCGCGATTTTTCGGGACGGAATTCAATTGGAGCGCAAGGATTTTGATGAAGATGGAAAGCGGCTGGAGTCGCGATTGGTCCAGGAACGCATCGTAGCTCCCTCGGGCGGCGACGAGGCTTCCGCTGCCGAAGGGATTCGTTTACGGAAGGCCGGATTGCAAATCTGGGCCATGCGTGTACGGCAAACGGTGGAAAGCTATTGGGTATTGCCCAAGCAATTTGGAAAGGAAAGGCCATACCGCGCGGTGGCGAAAATCCGAGTCGGACGCAATGGAAAAATTTTGGGCGTAAGCTGGTCGGAGAAAAGTCCGAATGCCGCTTTTAATTCCCTGGCCCAGAACACCTTTAAACGCATCAAAAAATTACCTGCCTTTCCACCGCAAGTCCGGGATGAAAGCCTGGAAATCCAATACGAATTCATCTCGCTTGGAAAACCCTCGCCAAGGCATAAATTGGAAACGCGCCAACCGGATACCGGCGACAATATGGACAAAGGTGGAGTTGAAAGCCGCACCTTGCTTCCGCCAGGTCCCCCTTAATCGAGCAAACGAGCCAGGGATTTTTTCAATTCAGAAATTAAAATGGGATCGGACTCCGATGCAATCAAGGCTTGCAAGGGTGTGATGGCTTCCAGGTCGCGTTGATTCGCGGCCGCGACGGCGACATTTCGCAAGAGGGCTTTTCGACCTGCCCGCGTGAGCGGAGAGTTTTTGAATCGGCTTTGAAATCCGCCGCCCTGCCTCAATAACTTTAACCATTCCATGCCCGTATTCGTGCCGAGCACGTCCGTACCCATGCCGGGTACGCCCGTTCCGGACCAGATCCCGGCTTCAACTGCTTCTAAATTCGGTTGATCGTTTCCAGCTGGTTCGCGGTCCTTTTTTCCCTCGGCTTTGATGGCTTTGTGGTTCCAAGGACAAACATCCTGGCAAATATCGCAGCCGAATATCCAGCCGCCGAATTTTTGCGACAACTCCGCGGGCAATTCCCCTTTGGCTTCTATCGTCCAATAGGAAATGCATTTATTCGCATCCAATTGCCCCGAGGCGGTGAATGCGCCGGTGGGGCAGGCTTCCAGGCATCGTGTGCATCCTCCACAAAAATCTTCGACGGGAACTGAAGCGGGCAAGTCGACGTCCAACATGAATCCGGCCAGATGAAACGCAGAACCGTGCTTGCGGTGGATGGTGCATGTGTTTTTGCCGCGCCAACCCAATCCGGCTTCGGAAGCCAAATCCCGTTCGAATACCGGAGCGGTATCCACGAACCCATAAAATCGCGTCCCGGGTGTTTCCTTCCGCAGAACTGTTTCCAGGGCCGTTAAGATTTCGCGCGCGCGGGCATGATAATCTTTTCCCCGGGCATAAGCCGCAATGCGGTAACCGTCCGCGTCGGGCCGCAGGGGAGATGCGTAGGGAATGGAAAACATGACGATGGAGCGTGCCCATGGTTGGAAAATCTCCGGGTGCACCCGTTGTTCCAAGCGGTTGGCCATATACTCCATGCGCGCATGGTATCCTTGTGACACCCAGGCGCGTAGGCGATGCGCGTTGGGCGTGAGCCCGGCCTTCGTCACTCCCCATTCAAGCACGTCGGTCCGGTGGGAGAAGAAGGCGTGTAAAGCTTCCAGGCATGCGCTCGACCTTGCGGCCAGGGTAACTTCAGGGTTACCTGGTGATTCGGGACCGTCACTCCGGCCCGAGTTCATGTCTTGCGCTTCTTCTGCCGCGCCGCCGGATACAGGATATTGTTGAGGATTAAGCGGTACCCCGGGGAATTTTTGTGTAGGCTTAAATCCGTGGCGGCGTCCCCGACGGCATGGGAATAGTCCTCGGGATCATGGCCGCCATAATAGGTGAATTGCCCCTGGCCGAGATTGCCGTGCAAGTAGCGGACGGCATCCTGCCCGTTGGCTTGCCCCAGAACGGTCACCGATTTTTTCACCAGGGCCTTGGGGAAGGACGTCGCCAATCCGAAAAATCCTTTGACGAGATCGGTATGGTTTTGGCATAACATCGCAGGGACGGGGTCATACTTCGGGGAAAAGTCGAAAAGCACGAAGTCGTTGGCGGGGCGCCTTTTCAAGGGGCCGGCGTTCACTTGGTTATAATCGATGTCGCCATGGCTCGCCGACATGGGGTCCGTGTCCAGGGAGAAATCCGTGAAGGCCAGGGACAGGGAATAGTCCAATTCGTTTTTCAAATTCGGACTGGGAGGCGTTCCGTCGAACACGGCATCGACGCCGTCGGTACGGGCGCAGGCCAAGGCCATGTCCAGGGTATTGCAGGCCAGGCACATGGCGAACAGGAACCCGCCTTTTTCAACGTAGTTGCGGATTGCCAAAGCCACGGTTTTCTTGACCATCACATTGTTTTTGAAACCCAATTCGAGGGCGGTTTTTTCACTGGTGGCAACCTGGTTCACGTACCAAGGCGCCCCCCGGAAGGACGCGAAAAATTTCGAATATTGCCCCGAGAAATCCTCGTGATGCAAATGCAGCCAATCGTATTGCGATAATTTTCCTTCCAGAATTTCCTTGTCGTAAATCTTAGTGTAGGGAATTTCCGAATAGGTCATGGCCAAGGTCACGGCATCGTCCCAGGGTTGCTTGGTCAACGGGGTATACACCGCGATGCGCGGAGCCTTCTCCAACAAAACCTTGTCCATATTCCCAGCGTCGATTTCCGCATAAATCCGATCGACATCCTGATCGGATTCGGATTCAAAGAGCACGCCGCGTCGCGCCGCCTCGCGTTTGACCATGGGTAAATCTTCCAGGAGAAAGGACCCGCCGCGATAATTCAGCAGCCATTCCACGGGATGTCCACCCGCTACAGACAGGTAGGCTATCCCATAGGCCTTCAAATGATCGGTTTGCGCCAGGTCCATGGGGATGAGAAGACGTGTGGCAAACGTCGGAGCAGTTAGCCAGAGGGATATGCATATAATGAGGGTAAATATCGCCGGCGGGTGAATCGGTCGAAAAAAAAATTTCCAAAAAGTTTTGGGCATCCGAGCAAGATACCAGTTTTTCAACCGAACACCTCTTCGCCGTTGACTACCGCCGTAAGCACCTCGTGGCTTTCGCCGACGATTTCCTCGAATAAATCATATTCGGGATGGTGACGTAAGGTGATGGCGATAAAATCCGCTGCGGCCCCCGGACGCAAGACGCCGAGTTCTCCGCTCCGCCCGAGAGCTTTCGCCCCGTTCACCGTGGCCATAGCGACGATGTCCGTGCAAGGTAACTCCGGATGTTGCCGATGCAGTTCCGCCATTTCATCGAATAGGCTAAGGCCTTCGTTGGAAGCCAAGCTGTCCGTACCTAGGCAAAGGTTGAGTCCGGCATCTCGCATCGCTTGGACAGGAAACCCTTCGTGGCCGAAAAAGGCTTTGCTGCGCGGGCAATGCGCCACCGAACAATTAGCTTCAGCCAAAATCCTAATGTCCGCAGCATCGGCACGGTTGCAATGCGCCAGTATGGCATTTCGGGGCAATGCGTTTTTCGCGGCAAGAAAGGCAATGGGACTTTGGCCCGCCGGTTCCGCCCAACCCGGAAATATCCGCCGGCAAAAATCCAACAGCGCGCCTTTCCCCTCCTTGAACATGGCGTATTCTTCGGCGCTCTCCGCGACATGCATGGTGAAGGGACCACTTGCCTGCGGCATGGCCGCCGCCAAGCCGCGTAATAATTCAGGGGAACAAGAGTAGGGCGCATGACCGGTGATTCCAGGGGAAAATAATCCGGATGCCTTCGGCAAAGCCCCTAAACGATGTAGCGCGTTTTCCAACCGCGATTGTGCCAGAGCCGGATCCAATCCAATCACTTCCAGGTATGGAAAGGATCGGATGGGCAGGCTCGCCAATTCATGCAGGGACTCGCCTGTGTTACCTACGTCCACCACGGTGGTCGTGCCGTTCTTCAGGCATTCCAAGGCGCCTAAACGGGACGCTTGCCGGTAATCTTCAGGCGCAGCGCCTTCCAGCGCCTTTCGCAATCGGGAAACCCACATGGGGAAGGCTTCGCCGGGCGGTAAAAGATTGCGGACCATTCCCAGTTCCAAATGGCAATGGGCGTTGATCAATCCCGGCATCAGAACGGCGTCCGGAAAGTCGCGTAAACTTTCGTCGGGACGGCGGCGCAACTCTTCCAGCGTCCCCACCTGACTGATCATTTGGTCCGTGACGCGCAGGCAGCCCCAAGGAATGGGGGGGCCGTTCATGGGCACGAGGAGGCGAGCTCGATATATCAAACCGTGGATCTCCGCGCCGGGCGGGCTTCTAGGCTACCCATCACGGAAACAATTATAGTATCCTAGAGCCAGGTTTCGAGCAGAAGGCGGTAAAACCAAAACCTCCGCCAGTGGGGAAGATTAATCCTGTGGAATCGCGATGAACCCACCAATGCCGGCGGCCAGGGAAGGAGGTCGGGCGCGTCCCCGACTGTTGGTGGAGGCATTATCGATAGCCAATGATTCCGGTTTGGGAAAGTTGGCGCGGATGTATGTCGACGCCTTGGGAGTGCTTCAGGATGTAGCTGAAATCCACCTGATCCTGCCCTTCGAATCTAAATGGCGACCCGGATATGCTTGCGTCGTGCATCGGGAGCGTGCGAAACCCTTGCGAGTATGGGTCCAATTATGGTTTCCCCTGCTGATCACCAAAGTCCGGCCGCAGGCGGTTTTATGTCTGGGACAAACCCTTCCTTCTTGGCGCCCACGTGCGAAATATATCCTGTCCATTCCCGATATCGGCCCCGTGGAAAGGATGGGGTTGGAGATGTCGAGTCATGAAGCGTACAACCGGCGGTGGCTGTCCCGCATGCCTGGAAAGGCTGATTTGATTTTGACGATATCGAAAACCATGCGGGGGCGAATGCGGGATCTGCTCGGTTTACCTGAGTCGAAAATCCGCGTGGTGAGCCCCATCGCGAGTGGAACCGCGAACGAAAGCAAGGGCGTTCCTTCACTCCACAACGCCAATCTCCCGCAGCAGCCGTATTTTCTTGCCTTGGGAAACGTCGAGCCCAGGAAAAATTATCCGGGTTTGATCAAAGCCTATGCCGAGCTGAAACGCCGTAGGCCGGAT
>JADGQO010000041.1 GCA_017881725.1 Fibrobacteria bacterium | reverse complement strand
ATTTCCCTGTTTTTGCTGTTCACTTTTCACTTTTAACCTCTGCTATCTGAACCTTGACTTTTTCAAGCCTTCGTTACCACCGCATCACGTTGCAGCCCCAGCTCATGCCTCCGCCGACGGCCGCGAGCGCCACCAGCATACCGGGTTTCAACCGTCCTTGCGCGTGCGCGTCCGCCAGTGCCAGTGGAATGGATGCGGAAGAGGTATTCCCGAACCGTTCCACGTTGACGACCATTTTCTCCGGCGGCAGGCCCAGCTTATCGGCGATGGCGCTCAGAATGCGGACATTGGCTTGGTGCATGACCAACAAATCCAGATCCTGCGTCGTGTATCCGGCTTTCTGCAAAGTCGATCGCACGATATCCGTGATAACCGTGACGGCGGATTTGAAAACCTGCTTGCCGTCCATATACATGCTGCGATTGCTGTCCGAGCCGACGGAACCGGCAAGGTAAAGAATTTCGGATTGCGTGCCGTCGCTCTTCAACTGGGAGAGCAAAACACCGCGTTCCTTGGGACCGACCCCGAAAACGACCGCGCCCGCAGCGTCGCCGAACAGGATGCAACTATTGCGATCCGTCCAATCCAGAACCGGGGAAATGATTTCCGCGCCGATGACCAAAACGTTGCGGCATTGCCCCGAGTCGATGAGCAGGGCGGCCATGTTGGCCCCATACACGAAACCCGCGCAAGCGGCGGTGATATCGAACGCGAAGGCGTGCTTGGCGCCCAGCTTCGCTTGGATGAAACAGGCTGTCGCCGGAAACTGCTTATCAGGATTGATGTTCCCGCATATGATACCGTCGATTTCATCAGCCGCTATCCCCGCTTGCGCCATCGCTTTCAAGGCCGCCGCCACGCCGAAATCCGAGGCTTTTAGGTTGGAGTCCTTGGGGAGGATATGCCGTTGCTTGATACCCGTACGCGTGGTAATCCACTCGTCCGTCGTCTCCACCATTTTTTCCAAATCGGAATTGGTCAGAATGTTGTCGGGATAATACGTCCCGATGCCGCGGACGATAGCGCCCATCAGGCGACCTGGCTCAATTTGGCCGCGATTTTTTCCGATACCTTGGAGTCCGCAAGCCGAAATGCCAAATCCAATCCGTTCTTGATTACGCGCGCGTCGGCGCGCCCATGAGTAATGAGGCCGGTGCCGTTCAATCCCAGCAGCATGGCCGCCCCGAAATTAGCATAATCCCAATCGTGGTGGAATTGCTTGCCTTCCGGGCTGTCGATTTTTCCGAACATGCGCAGGTGATATTCGTAAAAGCCTTCCATCAATTTCAGGATGACATTGCCGGTATACCCGGGCGTAACAATCACGTCCACCTCGCCCTTCATGATGTCGCGGCCTTCCACGTTGCCGATGAAATTCAGCGGCGCTTGCTTCAACAATTGATGCGCTTCCTGCAGGACTTCCGTGCCCTTCTTTTCTTCTTCGCCCATATTGAGCAATCCCACCTTGGGGTTTACCCGCCCGAGCATGGTTTCGGAGTAGATGCTTCCGCAAATGCCGAAGTGCACCAAGGTCGGCGCTTTCTCATCGACGTTCGCGCCGCAATCCAAGAGCGTGATTTTTTTGCCGAAAGAAGGGACATCGCAGGCAATGGCCGGACGGGGAATGCTGCCGATGCGACCCAAAATCATGAGGCACGCTGCCATCATAGCCCCAGAATTTCCCGCACTGATGCTGGCTTGCACCTGGCCGGATTTTTGAAGGGCAACGCAAGTGACCAAACCGGATTTCGACTTGGTTTTCAACACCGCAGTAGGCGAATCATCCATGGCGACCAAGTCAGGCGCATGGACGATTTCCAAACCATCCCCGGAATATCCGAAATTTGAAATTTGCGCCTTGACCACGTCCTCGGGACCGGTCAAAACGATGATGTATTTGCCTTGAGCCGCTTTGGCCGCCTGGATAGCGCCTTCCACGACCGCCTCGGGCGCGTAATCGCCGCCCATGGCATCTAGGGCCACTTTGATCATGGCCTAGGCCTTATTCGGCGGGTTGACGGACTTCAGTGCCCGCGTAGTAGCCGCAATTTTCACACACGCGGTGGGAAATCTTGATTTGGCCGCAATGCGAGCATTTGGTGACCGACGGGGCCGACAGCTTATAATGCGTCTTACGCTTATCGCGACGCGCGGTGGAAGTTTTCCTCTTTGGTACTGCCATTTTCGACTCCAGTCAGTTTACGAGCACAACTTATCGGGCCTCGGCCCAACTTCTACTTCGACCCTGCGCCATCGGGCCCCGGCTTTTTCAAGGCCTGGAGCTTTTCCCAACGCGGGTCGATTTTATTCTTGTCCTTGCGGACCGCTTCCGCCTGAAATTTCTGGCGGCCGCATTGAATGCATTTGTCTTTCTCATCCAAAGTGGGCAAGGGATTCAAGTTATAGTTCAGGATGATTTGCTCGGCGATGAGATGCTCCAGGGGAATTTCCTGGATATCCGGTCCTATCTTGACCAAATATTCTTCAATGCCGAGGTCGTTGTTTTCATCCCACTCCAACCCCTGATCCTCTTTCTTCTCCACCAGCAAGCGAAGCTTCACCCGGTATTCACCCGTCAGCTTATCCAGGCAGCGACCGCAGTCCAGACTGATGGTGCCCCGGACAACCAACTCCACCAAAAGGTGGGTAAGCGTCGGAATAGCCTTAGCCTGCGCGGTAATTTCGCCACCACAGCCCAGCTCGACAAGTTCCGGGAGGTCCTCGCTTAGGCCTTGGATTAAAAAATCCGTCGCCTCTTTGCCTATGGAATTAAGAGAAAGTACCAAAACGGGTTGAAAAGTAAGTCGAATGGCCCAAAACCGTCAAATGTCTGAGCAAGATAAGACCTATATTTATGCCAACAAATGCCTTCGTTTGAGCCTCGATGGCGCTCCCCATGCTGAATTCTCCACTTTCAATTTTTTTTGGCGCCGCAAATTCTTTTTACGCCGTGCTCAACCTCCAACTTCTGAAGGGCTTGGGGAATTTAAAAAAGGGGCAAGCCGGATCGCCGCAACTCGCGCACGTACCTATTCAAGCCAGTCAGCCCATGGTGACCGTCCTGATAGCGGCCCGGAATGAAGAAGCTCGCATCCGGAAATGCCTCGACTGTCTGATGGCGCAAGACTATCCCACCGCGAAACTCCAGGTATTGGTGGTCGATGACCGTTCCGAGGACGGGACCAATGATATTTTGCGCGCCTATGCGGAGAAATTTCCAACCCGGCTGGAATGGCTTAAAATCTCCGAATCCTCGCCGAACATGAGTCCGAAAAAATTTGCCTTGAGCCGTGGCCTGGAAAAAGCGCGCGGGGAAATCATCCTGACTACCGATGCCGATTGCGTCATGTCGCCGGCTTGGGTCTCCGTGATGGCGGGAGAGTTTTCCGAGAGAACCGGGTTGGTTTTGGGCATGACGAGTTATTATGCCGTGAGCGGCGAAAATCTTATTTGGGGGACGGCGGCCCTGGAGTTTTTTTCGTATGGGGTCGTGGCTGCGGCGTTGATCGGGTTAGGGTTCCCCGTGCACGGCAATGCCAATAATATCGCCTATCGCCGCAAGGTTTACGATGAGTCGGCCGGATTCGCTAGTCACGGGAAAATCGTTTCCGGCGACGACGATTTTTTAATCCAAAGCATCGACAAGTTAGGCCAATGGCAGGTCCGTTATTCCGTTCACCCGGAAGGCCAAGTGCAAACGGAGCCGCCTTTGAGCTTTCGCCAGTTTTGGGAACAGCGCAAACGCTGGGCGAGCAAATGCAGTTTGTACCAACCGAAACAAGCCGCATTTTTGGCGGCCATATTCGGCTACTATGCTTCGATTCTGGTTTTATTGGTGGCCGGGATTTTCAGTCCGCGTTTATTCATTTTGGGTTTGATGGGCTTTGTGATCAAGACCGGAACCGATTATATGGTCATGCGCCGGGGCGCGGAGGTGTTCGCGAAAACCAAGGTCATGCGGTACTTTCCCACCACTTGCCTGATTCATATTCCGCTCATCATCGCAGCGGTTTTGGCCGGCAGTTTCGGCGGATTCACATGGAAGGATCAAAAGGTTAAACGGAGGATTTAATCCGTCACGGGGATTGCGTCATTCAAACCGGCTACTCTACTTCGACTTGCGCCTTGACCGTACCGCGTCCGAGAAGCCCCAGTTTGCGGGCCGCCGCCGGGGTAACATCCAAGATACGGGCTTCCGAAAATGGGCCCCTATCCGTGATTTCCACCACGACGCTGCGGCCGTTGGACAAATTGGTCACCTTGACCTTGGTGCCGAAAGGCAAGGTCCGATGGGCGGCCGTGAATCCATCCTTGTGGAAAATGGCGCCGCTGGCGGTTTTCTTCCCATCCAAGCTGCTGGCGTAATAGCTGATAATACCGGTTTCCGTGTAACCGGCGGGACGCGACTTGGTTTCCGCGGGATAACCGCCTTCATCGCGGGAATAGCCCCCACGTCCACCCGGAGCCACCGCACAGGCCAAAAGCAGGAAAGGCAGGGTCGCCAAACCTAAGATACTCCGTGCTGCCGGGAGAAGGTGCATGCCTAAAAGGTACCTCCAAAATTCGAGTTGGAGTCCGAAGACGTTATCAACGCCAACAATTGGAATCGGAGCAATGGACTCGGCTGATTAGTTTCCGGTCCTAATACTGCTCGACGTTTTCATACCCATTGTCGATGACTTCCTTGGTCTTGCCTTCCGGTTGGATATTCGCGGTATCGGCGACGACGTGGTTGGACGTGTCCACGGCCGGAGTGGTTTCGGTGGGCGGGGGCATTTGGCCATGGCCATAATGGTTCTCCGTTGGGGACGAAGGCGGTGCGCCTGCGGGCGGAGTAGCCGAAGACGCGGATGGGTTGGACGCAGGTGTGCCAGCCCCGGAAGACGGTGACGATGTGCCACCAGGGCTCACCGCCTGTGGTCCGGATGCGATGGGTTTGGTCACCACGGGAGCGACCTTGGGCTTCGGACGGATGCCGGCAGCATTCAACTTGGCGTCCGCACGGGCGAAATAAGATGTGCGGGAATAATCTTCGCGAATTTTGGTAAACGCCGCGATGGCCGAATCCTTGGCCCCGGCGACTTTTTCCTCGCCTTGGAAAAGCCCTTCATAAAGCATGGCCATGGTGAATTGGGCCTTGGCGGCGTCATGGGTTTGGGGATAATCCTTGACCACTTGCCCATAGGCGGGGATCACGGAATGCATCAGGTCCCCCCCGCCGAAGCGAAGCGCCTCAGCGGCCAAAAATCCTTGGTGTGCCAAATCTTCATCCGTTTGCACCGTGGGCTTCAAACCCAAGTTGCGCTCGGCCTGTTTGGCGTATTCGGTACGCGGGTATTTTTCCATCACGTAACGGTACATCGAATCGCCCGTGGTTTTGGAATGCCGAAATTCCTCCTCGATAAAGGCGCGCGCATAAGCCGCGCGTAAGCTGTGGATGGAGTCCTGGCGCGGATCGTGGATGATGCGATCCAAATGCTTTACCGCGCTGTCCATGTCGTCCACGCGGAACAGGAACAATTCCGCCATCATGAAATCCCGATAATGCGTTTGCGACGCCGTTGTATCCGGCGACTTGCGGAATTCGACGAGCTTGCCCAAGGCGGAGGATCGTTCCGCAGCCAATGCCCCGTATTCAAATTGCATGCCCGCCGCTGCGGCGGAATCGTAAAAAATCTTGGCTTGCTTTTCGTCCTTGAGGACCCGCAATTGATGCTCACCCAGGCGATAAAACGCTTCGGCGGAATACGCGCTTTTAGGCGCGATCTTCGTTATTCCATTCAACAATTCGATGGCTTTTCCCGGCTTGTTGACCAGGAAATAACCCTCCGCCAACTTCAGTTGGATTTCCGGCAAATAAGTTCCATATAACCGGTTATGCGCGATCCTATCCAGCGCTTTCAATCCATCGTCTGGTTTGCCCATTCGATAAAGGCATTCGGCCGCCAGCATATCGGCGCGGTATTTCAACTTGGTGGGCAACTCCTTCATTTCCGGCGCCAACGCATGCGCGCGCGCGCGCTCCCACTCTTTCAAGGTAAAGGCTAATTTCGCCGCCTCTAAATGCACGTTAGCCCGTGCCAGCGGGGTTCTCGTCTGCTCTTTCAAAAGCTTTTCGTATAGGTCCAAGGCCGCGTCGGAACCGTTGCTCTTGACGTTCAATTGGGCCAGGTAAATCATGGCTTCGGCCTTGATTTCCGGATCGCTGTTCCCGGCGATGATGGCTTCCAGCGCCACCTGCGCGGCCGGATATTGTCCATTCAAAAAAAGACAGCGGGCCCGATGCGATTCCGCGATGGGAATTTGCGGCGCTTGCGGATAATAATGCTCCAACTCCTCGTACTTCTCGATGGCCTTGGCGTTCTCGCCCATGGCTAGGTAACTCTCCCCGATCAGGAACAAGGCCTTCGGCAAATATTTGGGCTTATCCTGGTACAACTCCAGGATCATGGAGGATTTGGTGATGCACCGATCCAGCTTGATTTTTTCATCCGGGGAAACCAGCAAGGTATCCTCGGGATTTTTTGCCATCCGCTTATCATGCAGGCGCATGGCGTCGTTATACGCTTTCTGGGCGTTGTAATAGGTATTGAAATACACGCAACCGGAGCCGAGTAAAGCCATGGCGAGGGCGGCGAATACCGCCAATGAGCGCGAGATGGAATTCCTCAGGGACATCGCCTAGTATTGTACGAAGTTAATGTCCTTGCGGCATTTGGATTAAGCCTTTGACTTCCGGAATTCCGTTCAAGCGATAGTATTCCTGAAGCGCGCATATGCCTAATTCCCCGCCGCGTAAGGCCGCAATCGCCTCCACGGCCGCTTCGGCGGCGGACAAAGTGGTCGTATAAGGAATTTGGGCCAACAGGGCGGCCTTGCGGATGACGCCGTCATCGTCTTTGGAGGATTTTCCCGCCGGGGTATTGATCAAGAGCGAAAATTCCTTTTTCGCGATCAATTCGGCCACGTTAGGATGCCCTTCGCTGACCTTTTTGACCACCTTGCTCGCTATGCCTTTGGCTTCCAGCGCCTTGGCCGTTCCGGAGGTCGCGAGGATTTCAAAACCCAATTCGGACAACTTGCGCGCCATGGTCACGACTTTTTCCTTGTCGCGATCATTCACGGAAAGAAAAACTTTTCCGCCCATGGGTAAAGAATTGCCCGCGCCCATTTGGGCCTTTGCGAAGGCCAGGCCGAAGCTGGGATCGATACCCATCACCTCGCCCGTGGACTTCATTTCCGGACTCAGCAAGGTATCGACGCCGTGGAATTTCGCGAACGGGAAAACGCTTTCCTTCACGGCCACATAGTCGGGCATTTTGCTTTCGGTGAACCCGAGATCGACCAAGGTACGGCCGATCATGATTTTGGTGGCCAACTTCGTCAACGGCACGCCGATGGTCTTGCTGACGAAAGGCACCGTGCGGCTGCCGCGCGGATTGACTTCGAGGATGTAGACCAAATCGTCCTTGATGGCGTATTGGACATTCATCAGCCCGATCACCTTCAGCTCTTTGGCCATGGCGATGGTCTGGCGTTCCAATTCGCGCAAGAGGCGCGGCGACAAGTCCTGCGGCGGCAAGATGCACGCCGAGTCGCCGGAATGGATGCCGGCTTCTTCGATATGTTGCATGATGCCCGCGACCACCACTGTTTGCCCGTCGGACAAGGCGTCCACGTCCACTTCCATGGCCGCGTCCAAAAATTTGTCGACCAGCACGGGCCGCTCGGGAGACGCCTCCACGGCCGTAGTCATATAGCGCTCCAACTCCTCACGGCTGTACACGATCATCATCGCGCGGCCGCCCAGCACGAAGGAGGGACGGATGAGCACGGGATAGGTCAATCTTTCCGCAATGATTACGGCTTCCGACGCGTTGACCGCGATACCGTTAGGCGGTTGGCGCAGGCCCAGCTTTTCCACCATTTCGGCGAAGAGCTTGCGATCCTCGGCGATGTCGATGGAGGTGGGCGATGTTCCGATAATCGGGGCCTTGGCCGCTTCCAAAGGCTTGGCCAATTTCAGCGGAGTCTGACCGCCGAATTGCAAGATGATGCCGTCAGGTTGTTCTAGCTCCACGATATTGAGGATGTCTTCGCGCGTAAGCGGTTCGAAATACAATTTGTCCGAGGTGTCATAATCCGTGCTCACGGTTTCCGGATTGGAATTGACCATGATGGACTCGTAGCCTTCTTCCTGCAAGGCGAAGGAGGCTTGGCAGCAGGCGTAGTCGAACTCGATGCCCTGCCCAATGCGGTTGGGGCCGCCGCCTACGATTAACACTTTTTTCCGGGGCGAACGGATGGATTCGTTTTCTTCCTCATAGGTCGAATAGTGGTAGGGCGTGAAAGCCTTGAACTCCGCCGCGCAGGTGTCCACGGTTTTGTAAACGGGAATGATGCCGAGCGATTTTCTTTTCTGGCGCACCGACTCTTCGTCGCTCTTCAGCAGGAAGGCCAATTGATAATCCGAATAGCCCCATTGCTTGGCCTGTTTGAGGATGGCCTTGGGCAAGGTCTCCAAGGATTTTCCAGTCAGCTCCGCTTTCTCGAAGCGGGCGAGGTCCAAAATATGATTCAAGAACCACGGATCGATTTTGCTGAGCTCATGCATTTTTTGCACGCTCCAGCCGAGTTCAAAACCGCGTTTGACCGAGAGAACGCGATTGATTCCCGGCCGGCGGAAGTCGAGGTTTTTTTCCAATTCGGAATCCGGAATTTCCTTTTTGCCGTCCGCGCCCAGGCCGTAACGATCGATTTCCATGGAGCGCATGGCCTTTTGCAACGACTCCTTGAAAGTGCGTCCAATGGCCATGGCCTCGCCCACGGACTTCATCTGGGTTCCCAGAATCGGTTCCGCCTGCGGAAATTTCTCAAACGTGAAGCGCGGGATTTTCGTCACCACGTAGTCGATGGTGGGCTCGAAGCAAGCGGGAGTCACGCGCGTGATGTCGTTGAGCAATTCATCCAAGGTATAGCCGATGGCGAGCTTGGCGGCGATTTTGGCGATGGGAAATCCAGTGGCCTTGGAGGCCAAGGCCGAGGACCGGGACACGCGCGGATTCATTTCAATGATGAGCATGCGGCCGTCCACGGGGTTTACGGCGAATTGCACGTTGGAGCCCCCGGTTTCGACGCCGATTTCGCGGATGCACGCGATGGACGCGTCGCGCATGCGCTGGTATTCCTTGTCCGTCAAAGTTTGCGCCGGAGCGACCGTGATGGAATCGCCGGTATGGATGCCCATGGCGTCCAAATTTTCAATCGAGCAGATGATCACGACGTTGTCAGCCTTATCGCGCATCACTTCCATCTCGAATTCTTTCCATCCCACGATGGACTCTTCGATCAGAATTTCGGAAATGGGGCTCAGGGCCAACCCATTGGCCGCGATGCGCTCGAACTCTTCTTCCGTGTAGGCGAAACCGCCGCCCGCGCCGCCTAAAGTGAATGCAGGTCGAACGACCAAAGGCAATCCGATTTTCCGGCGACCCTCGCGCGCTTCCTCAATGGTACGGGCCACGAAGGATCGTGCCGACTCGATGCCGATTTTCTCCATCGCCACTTTGAACTGTTGCCGCGACTCCGCCTTTTCGATGGCCTCAAGGTTGGCGCCGATCATCTCCACGCCGTACTTTTTAAGGATGCCGCGTTTGGCCAATTCCACGGCGGTATTCAATCCGGTTTGGCCGCCCAAGGTGGGCAATAAGGCGTCGGGCCTTTCCTTGGCGATGATCTTCTCGCACATCTCCCAAGTGATGGGCTCGATGTAGGTCGCGTCGGCCAGGCCCGGATCGGTCATGATGGTGGCCGGATTGGAGTTGATCAGAACGACTTGGTAGCCCTCCTCCTTCAAAGCCTTGCAGGCTTGGGTTCCGGAATAGTCGAATTCGCAAGCCTGCCCGATGACGATGGGGCCGCTGCCGATGAGCATGATTTTATGGAGGTCGGTTCTTTTAGGCATCGGGGAGCAAAGATAACAATTTCGACCCGGATTCTTCCCGCTGTAGATGGGTTGCAGGCAGTCTCACGGAGCCGGAAAATGGGCCCGGGAAGCCCTTAATTTACCGGACTTTGCGGTGGGGACGACCGGGTGGAAAATGGTCGGAGCCCTTCGGCCGGCAGGAAGCCCCCGTCGTTCCCCGCCCTTTCCCCGAACCCGGAATCTAAGCGAAGGAAAATCGACGCAAGCCGGTTTTACTTGCCGGGCGGGCAAAGGAGGCCGCCAGCCCGCCATTACCCGGTAGCGGGTCCGAGCGACGCTTCCGCGTAACGGCGCATCTCCTGCGTCAAATCGAAATCATCCAGCAAATCCGTGAACCGCAGGGCCCCGTAACCGCTCTGATCCGTACCTTCCAGGTTACCTGTCCCCCGCGCCCGCAAATCCATCTCGGCGATTTGGAATCCGTCCCCGGTTTCGGCGAACCCGGCCATCCGATCATACGTTTCCACCGGCCAGGTCTTTTCCGGCAACGGCAAAAAGCACCAAGCCTGCGCCGACCCACGCCCCGTGCGGCCGCGCAATTGATGCAACTGGGCCAATCCGAAACGATCCGCCCCCTCGATGACCATGAGGTTGGCTTGCGGCACGTCCACGCCCACCTCAATCACCGTAGTCGCCACCAGAACCTGGAATTCACCCTTGCGGAAGGCGGCCACGGCTCCGTCCTTTTTTTCCGCGCTGAGTTTCCCGTGCACCACGGCGACACGCCACTCCTTTGAGAAGGCTGTCAGCTCTTTATAAAGGCGCTCAACGGTGGCGACGTCTTCCTCGGGTTTTTTTCCCATCGGGATAATGATGTCCGGATCAGCGTCGTCCTTACTTCCACCCTTGCCCGGCAACGAAGGTCCGATTTGCGGCACCACCCAAAAAACCTGGTTTCCGCCCTGGGCTTCTTTAAGAAGAAATCCCAGCATGTCGGCGCGTTTTTCAGGCGGAACCAACCGCGTTTTTACCGGCAACCTCCCAGCCGGCTTTTCGGTCAGGCGGAAGGTTTCCATATCCCCAAATACCGTTTGCGCCAAAGTACGCGGGATGGGCGTGGCGGACATGTACAGAATGTCGGGAGACGTCCCCTTCTCGACCAATGCCTGCCTTTGCTGTACCCCGAAACGGTGTTGTTCGTCAATGATGACGAAACCCAGATTTTTGAAAATCACGTCGGTGGAAAAGAGCGCATGCGTCCCGATTAAAAATTGAAGCGTTCCGGTTTTCAGGTCGGCGAGCAAGGTCTCGCGCTCGGATTTGGGAGTGTCGCCAGTCAGCAAAGCGGCCCTAATGTTTTGGCCCGCGAGCCAAGGAGAAAGAGTCTGAAAATGCTGGTTCGCGAGGATTTCCGTCGGCGCCATCAGCGCCGCTTGGGCTCCCGCTTCCAGCACATTGGCCGCCGTGAGCAAGGCCACCACGGTTTTGCCGGATCCGACATCGCCCATCAGCAATCCGCAAAACTGTCCCGCCCGAGCCTGAAAATCAGAAATCTCCTCCACGACCCGGGCCTGTCCCGCCGTCAGTTGAAAGGGAAGTTGCATCCGTAACTTATCCTGTAAATCGGTTGACCGCGGCCAGCTCCGACCCACTTTTCGACGCGCCTGTTTCAGGGCTTCCATGCGCAAGGACAAAGGCAGCAACTCACGCTGTTTCAATTGCCGGCGCAAGGACGGCAGCGAATCCAACTGCTTTAATTTATGCAGGCTCCGCAGGAGCTCCGTTTCCGGGAGCAAGTCCAAGGCCTTGCGATGCGCCTCGGATACCGAATCCGTGAAGGCAAAAGATTCCAAAGCCTCCAGCGCGGCGCGTTGTAAAAAGCGATGCTCCACATGCGCGTCCGACATGTCCTGCGTGAGCGGATACCGGGATAGAATCTCGCCGGCAGGCGTTTCGCCGTCCTCCAAAACCGACCATTCCGGATGAACCATTTGCAGTTCCCGGAAATACGAAGGCACGCCGGCTACCAGCAGCCGCTGGCCTTCGCTGAATCGATTGCGCAGGTATTTTACGCCGTTGAAAAAAACCAACTCCACCGAGCCCGTACCATCGGAAACGGACACCATCATGCGGGTCTGCGCCATGGCGATGGAATCGACGTTGGCAATGAACACGGCGTCCGTCCCCGCCTCCAGGTCACGGATAGATGTGAAACGGGTCCGATCGATATAACGACGCGGTAGATGGTAAATCAGATCGCGCAAGGCGCGAATGCCGGCTTCGGCCAGGATTTTTTCCCGCTTCAGCCCTATCCCACCCAGCCGCGACAAATCGGACATAGGTCAAAAATAGGAAAAGACCGCGTCAATACTTGAACTCCGTTGCCTTGATTCCGAAACGGCTCAGCGCGTACCGCAACTGCCGCAAGGATACGCCAAGCATCCGGGCCGCATGGGTTTGGATGCCGCCCGCATTGTGCATAGCTTCGCGGATGTCTTTTTCCCGCATAGGCACACGTTCATAAAGTTGCCGCTCCTTGGAACGCCGGCTCAACGGCGAAAAGGTGACGACCCCGTTCGACACTTGGGGAGGATCGATTGGCTCCGGCGCTTCCACCATGGAATTCAAGACCGGAATGTCCTTGGCCGTCAGCGCTTCGCCGCCCGCGAGCACGACCGTGCGCTCGATGGTGTTTTCCAATTCCCGCACGTTTCCCGGCCAGGGGTATCCCTCCAGGAACTCCATGACTTCGCGCGAAATGGAGATGCGCTTATTGTATTTCGTGGTGAACTTCTTGAGGAAATAGGATGCGAGCGGAAGGATGTCTTCGCGGCGACTGCGCAACGGTGGAACATTGATGGGCACGACCATCAACCGGTAATAAAGGTCTTCGCGGAAGGCTTTTTCGCGCACCAGCTGCTCTAGGTTGGCGTTGGTCGCGCAAATCAGGCGCACGTCGGAGGTCATGGTTTTGGAAGACCCTACGCGTTCGAAAGTCCCGTCCTGAATGACGCTGAGCAGCTTGGCCTGGGTCTCGATAGGGATTTCGCCGATTTCATCCAGGAAGATGGTCCCGCCGTCCGCCGCTTCGAAACGGCCGATGCGCAGGTTCAACGCCCCGGTGAAAGCGCCTTTTTCATGGCCGAACAATTCGCTTTCGATCAGGTTGCTGGGCAAGGCCGCGCAGTTGACGATGATGAAAGGCGCCTTCTGCCGCACGCTGGCATAATGGATGGATCGAGCCAGCAAGGTTTTGCCCGTACCGCTTTCGCCGCGCAAAAGCACGGACGCGTCGGTGCCGGAGACGCGCTTTACCATGGCCAGGGTTTTGGCCATCGCGGACGAATTGCTGATCAGATTGTCGGGATTGAATCGTTCTTCCAACTCCGCGTGCAATTCCTTGTTTTCCTGGACCAGTTTCGAATTTTCCTCCCGGATCATTTCCGCGATGCGCAAGGTCTGGGATAACAAGGAGGCGACAATTTTCATGACCTTGATGTCTTCATCGACCATGGTTGTACTGCGGCTGGTGCGATGCGCCGTGATGACTCCGATGGGCCGGGAATCCAAGACGACCGGCACCGCGATAAAACCGATGCGGTATAACTTGAAATCGTCCACCTGTTCTTTGGGCATGGGAACGCCTTCGACCTCCTCCGCGTCCGGCAATGCCATGGGAAGGCAATTGCTGAAAACCTTGCCGACGAAATCCTCGCCTATTTTATAAACCGAGCCGCGTATTTCATCCGGGCTGAAGCCGACGCTGGCCTTGATGACCAGAAATTTGCGATCGGTAGTCGGCATCAAGAGGGTGCCGCGCTCCAAGTCCAAAGTTTCGGAAAGGGTCCGCAAGCAACGATTGGCAACCTCCCGATAATCGAGGGAGGAACTGAACAATTTGCTGATTTCCGTTAAGGCCGACATTGTCCTGGCCTGGTGGACCATGAAATCTTTCATTTCCAAGCACCCATATTGTCATATTTTAACATTAAATTTAACAAAAAAGCCTTTTGTCAATATTTGGTACACCAATACCGTCATTCTCTGCCATAATCTTTACAAAAGCAAATTGTACACCAAATGGATTATCCTGCGGTCAAGATGGAAACATCAAAACCCACGAGTCGGGTTAATAAGTTGAACCATAAAAGTATTTTGTTGAGAAATTCCTAATGAGGACGTCATGAAACTAAATCTTGAATCGATTGAAAAATTCAAATGCGACGATTTCTCAGGCCTGGTCCTGATTGCGGATCAGGAAAAACTGTTGGGGAAATTGCCGCGCGACTTGATCGTCCACCAAACTTCCGTGCAAGAAACTTTAAAAAAACAGGCTACCAAGGTTCTAAGCGACCCCACTGAAATTATAAATGCAGATGTCAAACCCATGGCAATTTGTCAGGTTCCCGTAAAAAAGGGATTGAATTGGGAAGAGCGCTTGCGCCTATTGGCCGGCCGCCTCGTCGAATTGCAAAAATCCCGTTCCCTAAAGCGTCTGGCTATTAGTGTCGATCAGATTTCCGCCGTGGAATTCCAAGCGCTTTGCGAAGGTGTGCTTATAAGCGCATACGAATTTCGAAAGTACAAAAGCGAAAAAAAGGTTGAATCGGACTGGGAACTGGTTTTTTTGACTGGAACATCTTTGCTGAAATCCTTTACTGTCGTTTTAGCCGATGTCGAAACGGTTTGCCGCCAAATCAACGCCTGCCGTGACTTGGTGAATGAGCCCGGTTCCTTTTTGGATCCCAGGCAACTTACCGAGTATGCCCGTAAGGCAGCCAAAGAGTTTGGTTTGGCCATTCATATCCGGGACGAAAAAAAATTGCAAAGCGAGGGATTCCAAGGACTCTGGACGGTAGGCAAGGGTTCCGATCGCCCCCCGCGAATGGTCACCTTAACCTATGATGGAAACAAAGGGAATAAATCCGGCGGCAAAAAATCGGCTCTCACGCACCTTTGCCTGGTAGGAAAAGGCGTCACCTTCGATACCGGAGGCATCAGCATTAAGCCGAGCGCGGGCATGTGGGAAATGAAATGCGATATGGCGGGCGCCGCAACGGTGGTTTCGGCTCTGTGTGCCATCGCCGCTCTTAAACTTCCGATCAAGGTTACCGGGGTCCTTTGCCTAGCGGAAAATCGGCCTGGAAACGCTTCGGTTTTGCCCGGAGATATTTTCACCGCCAAGAACGGCAAAACCATTATGGTGGACAATACCGATGCCGAGGGCCGCCTGATTCTGACCGATGGGCTGGCTGAGGCCGGAGCCGTTTCCGCTACGCATATCATCGACTTAGCCACTTTGACCGGCGCGATTGTACGCGCGTTGGGGCCGGCCATCGCGGGACTGTTCACCAATGATGAGGCCTTTGGCCAAATGATTGTGAAATCCGGTGAAGCCACAGGCGAAAAATTCTGCGCCCTTCCCATGGATGAAGAATACCGAGAGTACCTGGATGATCCCGTCGCCGATATGAAAAATGTCGGGAAGGCGGAAGCCGGGGCCATCACCGCCGCCTTGTTCCTGCAGGAATTCGTGCCGCCAAAAACAGCATGGTCGCATTTGGATATCGCGGGAACGGCTTTCACGACTTCGACCTGGAAATACTTCAAGCCCGGCGGGACGGGCTTCGGCGTGAAAACCCTGATTGACGTCGCGCGCAAATTGTCCGTGT
>JADGQO010000040.1 GCA_017881725.1 Fibrobacteria bacterium | reverse complement strand
CGGTTCAGCGCGGCGCAATTGAAAATCATCCAGGAAGTCCTCTCCTTGTCGGTGTTCGCGGTGTTCTCCGTCCTCTATCTCAAATCACCCTTGCGCTGGAATTATGGCGTCGCCTTTCTGCTGATGGGCGGGGCCGTGTATTTCGTCTTCAAACGCTAACGCATATTCGGACTCGGTTCCAGACATACGTTAGCGCGCTGACGCATGGCCAAGCCTGGCGCGTCTCATCCGGTTTAAGGCGTTTGTTACTTTATCCGACCGAAGGGGATGGAACAATCTATGCGCAAACCTCCGACGCTGGAATCCTTGCAACGCTGGTTCGGCAAAGCCATCTCGCAGCCCTTGCCCGTCCACTACTCCGGCAATCCCCTGGCGTCGACGCCCCGAGTGGGGGACGACAAGCGGCGAAGCGCGGAGAAGCTGCGCACGGCGGAGAAGCTTCGTCGGGAAGCGAATGGCCGCCTGCGCGAGAAAGGCGGACTCAACGGTTTTCAAAGGCTCGGCGTATATAACGAGCAGTACTGGTTCCGCTTGGTTTCCATCATGCAATCCGAATACCCTTGCGCCGTGCACGTGCTGGGATTGCCGGCGTTCAACGCTTGGGTCGTGCGCTATTTGCAGGCCCATCCTCCCGCCTCGCCGTTTTTGGCCCAGTTGGACGCGCGGTTTCCGGAGTTCATGCGCGCCGAATATCGCGGCAAAAATCGGATGGCGGTACGCCAGGCCGTGGCCCACGACTTCGCTTACTCACATGCCTTCGACGCCCCTGATGGCAGGCCTCTCCAGGCGGGATTATCCCGCGCGGCGGGGACTGCGTCGCAAGTGCCCTCTGTGTCTGCTGCGGCCTTGGCCGCCGAGACGGCAGCGGCGGCGGAGACTGCCGCTTCGGAAAAGTTATGCCTGGCCCCGCATGCGGCCCTGCTGCGCGTCGATTTCGGTTTCCGAGCCTATCGAGCGAAATGCCTGCGGGATGAAAGCCTGGAGAAGGAAATTCTTTTGCGTCCCTTAAAATCGCCGGCATTTTTAATGGTCTACCGCGACGGGAGTTTGTCCGTGCTGGAGACGGCCTTGACCCAAGCGGCGTTCACCGTGTTGCAAGCGTTCGCGCAACCGGTGCGGGTCGTTGACGCGTTCCAGGAGTTGGATAAAAAATTGCGGCGTGGACTGCGCCCGGAAGTGGAAAAAAAGCTCGCGTCTTGGTTCGAGGGATGGGTCGCGGGAGGATGGATTGTCTTGGCGGACGAATCGCCGATTGCGGCCGGCGGCGGTCAAGCCGTGGGCAAACCTAAAGCCGTTCGCAAGTCGGCCAAATAGGCGCGGGCCGCTTCCGCGTCGCGTTCCTGCGGCGCCCAGGGCGCGAATTCCTTGTGGCTGCTCGGATCATAATGCCCGTCGATGACTTCATAAAGCACGGCCACGGGTGATACAACCACCAAGGAATGCCAGACTCCCGGAGGGATTTCCACCTGCCGGGCCGATTCGGACCCGGCCGCCGGGCTGTCAGCGGGGGTAACTGCGACTTTTCTCGCGCGGCTGTCCGCGAGGGCGTCCGCGCTTCCTGATAGTTGGGTCGGCGCGGTCAACCGGCACCGATCGGCGATTTTCCCGTCTTCCGAAAAGGCCAGGATAAAAACTTCGCCTTCCAGAACGGTGAAGATTTCCAGCTTATCCGGGTTGCGATGCCGGTGCGGAGCGAAGTAGCTGTCCGCATAGGCGATATTCAACATGCGTTGGACGCGATCGTGCGGTTGATGAAAGCAATGATTGGATCTTCGCCTCGGCGAAAGTCCCGCCCGGGCCTTCACTTCCGCGATTAAGCGCGCGTCCAGGCGACCACCCAACATGTTGTTCTCCCCATTCATCGTCTACTGGAAATTAGCAATCACCGGGGGCGTCGCTTCGCTCCGGAATCGGGCACAAACCTATTTCGCGTCCGCATCGGGCTGGGGCGCTTCGTCGCCGCCTAGGGATTGGCCGGCAAAAGAAATAACTGGAAGCGGCCGCGTGGGTATTGAAAAATAGGGGTTATGCGTTTCTCGCGTTTCCGAACTTGGGCCGTTACGGGCTTGGTTCTTTTTCCCATCGCCGCCAAGGCCGATTTGTACAACCATAAAATCGTCCTGGTGGGCGACAAGGGCGCGGCGCTGGGCGGCGCCTTCACGGGTCTGGCCGACGACGCCACCGCCACGTTTTACAATCCGGCCGGGTTGACGCAAATCAAGAACATCAAGCTGGACGTTTCCGCCCAGGTCATCCAATACCAAAAGCAGCAAATCCAAATCGCTCCCAACACCATCATTCCCTACAACTCGTTCAACTTCAGCCCCACCATCACGGCCTTTTCCCAGCGCATGGGGAACTGGGCCTATGGGTTCAGCATCGTGACTCCGCAGAACGATTTGTTCACGGGCGAACAAAGCATCCAGGCGGCCTACCGCGACACGGACGTGAATGGCGCCTGCTACGCCGCTCCCGGCCAGCCGGATCCGTGCTATTCCAAATTGAACCTGAGCTATTACGAGGTGCCCAAGGTCACCATGATCGGCCCCAGCGCGGCCATGAAATTCAGCGACAACATTTCCCTGGGCGTCACTTTGTACGGCATCTATTTCACCGAGTTGGAGAAAACCGCCTACGGCGGCTGGGACGCCAATTTCGTGGGAGGTAACACGGCGGATACCTCGCGTTTCCATGAGAACAACGTGACGCGCACGGTGAACCAGACCGGCATCGGCATGTCCGGCATGTTCGGCATCCTGGTCCGCATGAGCCAGGGATTTTCCTTCGGCGTCAACGCTTCGCCCGGCAGCCTGGTGTGGGTCAACCGCGTGGAGGAACAGCGCGTGGAGGATATCCGCCTCGCGAACGGCCAAATCGTCCAACCGGGGCAAACCACCCCTTTGCCCACCAACGCGAACGTCATTTACACGCTCTCCCGCAACGGGGAAAACACCGAGGTCACTGCCCCGAGCATGATGCTGGGGGTTTCCTGGCAACCTTGGGAAAGGCTGATGCTGACGGCGCAAACGGATTATTATCTCGGGAGCTTGTATTCCTACACTGGATTCACTCCCATCGAGGCGGACTCGCTGGGATTGCCCGTGCGCTCCGGGTTCGAAACCTACGCGCCGCTGCAGAAGCGGTACACCATCGAGAAAAACGCGGTGGTGAATTTTTCCGGCGGCGCGGAATTGCAAGTGCTGAAAGGCTATTCGGTCGCGGTGGGCGGCTACACGGATTTCAGCCAGGGCCCGCACGATTCGCGGCCGGCCAGTTGGGACCGGAACATCGACTATTACGGCGCGACGCTTTCCCTGGGCATGGACAAGGAGTTCACGGAATCGCGCTTCGGAGTGTCCGCCGCTTACGGAGACGCTTACATCAGCCATTTCCAGTGGACCCAAAACACCGGCGGCCAGCCGACTTTGCTTTACGACGACAAGGGCCTGGTGCGCCTGCGCCAGAATTTCAAGGCTTACAACTTCGGCATCTTCCTATCCAGCACGTTGAAAATTTAATCGTCGCGATCACCTACACCCCTCGGCGGCGACCGCGCGGAATACCAACGAAAACCGGATTCGCAACGCCGATGCCGGAGCTATCTTGAAAACCGCCATGCTTCCCATCCTCGTACCCATCCTCGTCCCGATCCTATGCTCCATCCTCTATCCCATCGGCACCTTGCTGGCCAAGCGCGCTTTCGCCCGCGACGCGGACCTTTGGACCGTCGCCGTCGTGAATTATTGGGTGATGGCCTTGGTGTTCCTGCCCGTGTTGTTGTTGGATGCGCGGCCCATTCCCTGGAACCTGTGGTGGCAGCCCGCTCTCATGGGGTTGTGTTCTTTCGCCGGCCAGGCCTTTGGCTTCAAAGCCATTTCCTTCGGCGATCTCACCGTCGCCACGCCGGCCTTGTCGTCCAAGGTGCTGTTGGTGGCGTTGTTCACCGTCGCCGTGTTGCATTTGTCCGTGCCTTTGGGCTGGTGGTTGGCGGCGGGATTCAGCTTCGCGGCCGTGTTCTTCCTGCAAGCGGGGGCGCATTCCGCCCGACGGAAAACCGCCGTGACCTTGGCCTACTCCCTGTTGACCGCGCTGTGCTTCGCCCTCGGGGACGTCTTGATCCAGAAATGGTCCCCCGGCTGGGGCGCCTTCCATTTCATGCCCGCCTTCGCGATCGCGTCGGCCTGCTACTCCGTCGTGCTCATCCCGTGGATGAAAAAACCGCTGCTGGGCTTTTCGCGGCACACCTGGAAATGGCTGCTCGCGGGAACGGGAATTCTTTCCCTGCAAGCGCTGGGGCTTACCTTGGTCATCGGAATTTTTCATCGGGTCACCCAGGCCAACGTGTTGTTCAGCGCGCGCGGACTTTGGAATTTCCTCATCATCTGGTTTGTGGGACATTGGTTCAAGAATACCGAACGCGCCGAGGGCGGGCGGGTGATGGCCTTCCGTCTGGTGGGGGCGGGGCTGATGTTCGCGGCCATCGTCCTCGTGTCGCTGACGCGCTGACGGCAGCAATCGAGGCTGCACGCACGACCGCACGGGAGAAGTCGGGCGCAATTTTACCTGGAAGCGCCGCCTACCTTGCTTGTCAGCTCGTCGAGCAATTTTACGAAGAAGTTTATTCTGTGGGGTGGGGAAGAGTAGGGTTTTCGAATTACGAAAAACAATAAAAGAGGCACACTGGAAATAGTATTGAAAACCTATCGACTATTCTTCGCCTTGCCCCAAATAATATTTTGGAAACCCTATTCGCTTCAGGTCGTGGGCAGCTTAAAAACCGAAGACGGGGCGGATGTGTACTTTAAAAAATGCACAAATACAGGATTGGGTATTCAGTAGATTTGAGCGCATGCGATTGAAAGCCGCCGTCGAAAACAAAATGGTTGTCGCATGGGCGATCAGTTTCGCCGTTATCCTTATTTCCATCAAACTCTCGATTGGAATGCTTATTTCGGACGACGCCTACATAACCCTGTCGCATGTGAAAACATGGGTGCAAACCGGCCGTCCCATCATGTCGATTTACAACCCCGTCTGCGCCACGAGCACGCCGCTTTACACCGCGATCCTGGCCTTGCTCAATTTTGTTTCCGGGATCGAACCCACCCACTTGGCATTCGGCATCAATTCAATCCTGGATTTTGCGAATGCCTCCTTGATATATAGCGCAGGAAGATTGTTGGGAATGAGCCGATTGTTTTCCGCCATGGCCGCGACGCTGTTCGGACTGAGCACGCTTGCCCTTGGCACCAGCGCCTCCGGCATGGAAACGCCGCTGTATATCGCGCTGACGCTTTCCGGTTATTGCCTAATCCTGTCCAACTCATCGGGAAACATCATGGGTGGCGTTCTATTTCTATTGGCGATGATCAGGCCCGAAGGGATCGTCGTCGCCGTTTCGATTGCCCTTTTCAGCAGGCTGCGCGCATGGCCGCTTCGGGCAACGGCATGGATGTTCGGCTCGGCCATGCTGGGGCTTTCCGCGTTATTGCTTTTTTATTTCGCCGCCTACGGCAATATTTTTCCTCATTCGGTTATGGCAAAGCATGCGGGAATGCATACAGCCTATTTCGATGCCGTCGGGTTCTGGTGGAATACGCTTTTTTTCGGAGGGCCGGATTACGGCGGCTTGCACATGACGATTGTCGGCAATGTTCTTTTCGTCGGGTTGAGCATGCTTGGATTGATTGGCGCGCCCTGGAAAAGATTGTTGTTGATAGGGCATTTGCTAATAGGGCCCTTACTGTACTTCGGTTTTTTCATTTTTACACGATCAAGCCACCCATTCTTTACCTGGTACTATCTGCCGGTAATGCCGTTTATTTTGATCGCGTCATGCTTCGGCCTGCAAGAGCTTAGTGTTCGCTTGAAACTGTATCGATGGCGAACGGTCGGATGGATATTTTTGGCGCTGTTCTGCGGAATCGTTGCTTACCGGAATTTCGCCGTTGATAAAATCTATTTGAAATTTCGGAAATCCCATCAGGAACGGGAAGGGTTGTATCAACAGGCTGCGATGTATATTGCTGGCGCATCACTTCCTACGGCAAACGTCATGATAGAGGAAGTGGGAACCGTCGGCTATTACTTACCTCGACACATTTATGATTTATGCGGAATCATTTCCCCCGAAGTGCTCAAGCATGGATTGGACGGTCCCGCCAAGTTCAAAGAAATTTTTTCTCCTGACTGGATTATTTTTTCTTCCGACTCGCTGGCGGAAAGCCCCCAATTTATTTCACGGAACGAGTATCTACTACGGCTTTCCCTGCCGCATTTTAACCACAACAAGTTTTTGCAGATCTGGAGCAAATCTTCCTCGCTCAATTTGCATTGACTGCGCTAAAGCAGTTCTTCCTGGTTGGAACGCGCGGGCGGAATCAATGTAATCACTCGGTCCATACCATCTTCACGTCCTCGGTCTAATCGCTTATTCTGGTTTGACCCAAACCAGGAGGACCCGCGATGTCGCCCCATGCCTATGTACTTCACATTCCCCAACAAGCCCGCAGCGGCCTATCCGCACTCGCGTACTGCCGCAAATTCAACCTGACCTACCACACCTTCCTTTACCGGAGGAGGCGTCTGGAATCTGCCCCGCTCATCCAATACATACATGGATCGCAAATGGAGACGGAGCAGATGCGTACCACGGTGGGTGACGGCTATGGTACACTCAAGCTGCCGAGCGGCACGTACGACAACGTGCTCCGCTACAAGGTGACAGTCGATCAGACGATTGAGCTCATGTCGGGGACTTCCGTACTTTCGACCACCACCATCCATACCATCGAATACTTCTGGGCCGATGCCGGATACAAGGAATACCTTCTGGAGTATGCTCCCGTCCTTCTCTATAACGGCGCGCAAAAAAGACGTTCCGGGAGTTATTGGACCGATCCCAAGCTGGTCGGTGCTTCCAACCCCAGCATCATCCGCCTGACCGCCTCGGGAAACCATCTCCCTGCGGATCGGAGCGCCTTCCTGGGGAGCGATGGCTGGTCCTTCTCCCGGGACGGGATTCCGTCCATGCCCAGGAGCCCTTTGGGACGATTGCTTCCAGTCGCCCGTCTCCATCCCTAGTACTACAGTTGAAAACATCTTCTTTTCCTTTAGTGACAGGCCTGGGCCTAGGCTTGATGTTGTCTACGCCAAAGGGACCAGGCCAGGATAAAAACTGCGGGCAAGACCGCAGCCAGCACCAAGCGCCAAAACAGGCGGCGGATTTCCGGAATACTCAGGCGAACGCAAGCCCTCGCTTTCTTTTGAACGCCCCCAGACTGCCTTTTCTTCTGGGCCCCCTTTTTTGGGCTCCTTGGATAGCTTCCGGAGTCCTGGCTCTTAAAGCCGCCAGAAACGCATGAGCCCACAAGGCCAACGTGATATGCCGATACCACTCCCTATGACCACGCACCTCATATTGGTCGAGCCCGACTTCCCCTTTGGTCTCTGCTTCATCAGCCGCGTTTTATTTGGCGCTCATACCCTTCAGGATGTCCTGGAAAAACTTCGCCGCTTCCGCGCCGTTGCCGGCGTAGGTTTGCAGGGGCAGGGATTTTCCGCCTTTCCACGCCGCGAGGATTTCGATGTCGAGATTGGATAAAACCGCAAGCATCAAATTGGTGGCCGAGATGCGCATGTCTTGCGATCCGTCCAGCTCGATGAGTTTCACGCGCTCCACGCCCGCCGGAAATTCCCGCAGCGCCGCGTCGACACCGACCCATTGACCCTGTAAATAAGCTTCGCACCAGGCATGCCCGATGAAGACGCCGCGTCCCACGCTCGCGAATCCCAAAGCCACGCGCGTAGGGATCCGCCGCGCGCGCAACAAGGCGGCCGTCAATATCGCCGCCTCCGAACAATCCCCCCGCATCCCGCGCAAAACCTCGCCGCTCTTGCCGAACAAAACCGCGCCCAATTGGAAATTGAAATGCCCCGTCACCCAGGCGTAGATTTTTTGCGTCACCTTAACCGGATCGGTTTCGCCTGAGGATAATTCGGCGGCTTTTTTTTGCAACAGGGTATCGCGTAAGTCGAGATAGGGGTTGGACGAAAGGAAGGGCGCGAACCGCACCGTATCGATGGCGGCGGGTCGTTGCGCCGGGTTGATGGCGATGGAACGCCCCTGCGGCGACGATGCTAAAACCGGCCGGCGGTTTTCCAGGATCCATTGGCGAGGATTTTCTTCCTGGACGCGCGACTGCGTCGGGCCGATGGGACAGAAATCGGACAAACGCGATCCCTGGCGCAAGGTCAGTCGATAGCGGAGGCGATCAGCCTGGCCCGCCTCGGGCGCTTTGGGGGAAACGGGAAACAGGCTGGGCGATACCGCAACCGGGGCCGGATGAGTCACAGGCCCCTGGGCAATCGGTTCCGCGGTGTCGGGAATTCCGGAGCGCAACCGAACCGGCGCGGCCGAGTCGGGCAACTCTTCGACTTCGGCGAGCAGCCATCCCCGCCGCGAGTGGTACAGATGGGTGGCCTGGATGGAACGCAACGAATCCTGGCCCAGGAAAGGCCGTTTGAAAACCGCCACGCTGAGCACCTTCAGGTAAGCCCAGTCGCCGCTTTGTTTTTCTTCCAGGGTTTGGTCGCGGGATTTTCCCGTGTCGAGCAGGCCGGACATTTTCTCTTGCGCCATCGCCATGAAATCGAACATCCGCAACAGGCCGCCGGTGGTCAACCGCTTGGCCTCGGGATATCGTCCCGCTTCCATCAAGGAGTCGAAGGTCTTGGCGGTCTGGGTCGGGTCCGGGAGCCGCGGTGTCGCGCATCGGACCGAAGCCATTGTCATTGCTAGAGCTGCGACCATCCAGCGCAAGCCGCGCGTGAGCCGTGGGGTGGAGCCGGAGAATTTTTCGGCGGCGATATTTTGATCGGAAAAGGTCAGCATCGTATATTCACATAAGTTAATATTAAGACATCATTCCTAAAGACCATAAGGACATCCGATTCAATCGAATCACCTGATGCGCGGAATCAACTCGGCCCGAAACACCTCGGTCTCCATTGCTCATTGCGCTCTTTGCCTGCCGCTGTTCCTCGCCGTAACCATTTCCATAGCTGCGATCACCTCGGTCTCGGCGGCGCCGCCATCCCAAACTTCCACCGCGCCCAAGCCTTCCAACGGCCGGTTCGAGGGCGTCATCGACATGCGGCTCACCATGGAAACGGGCGGAGGGGATTTGCAATTGTACCTAGCCGGAGACATGGCCAAGCTGGACATGCAGGTCACGGTGAACCCGCTCCCCGAACCCATCCGCATGTCCGTGCTCATGGACTCGAAACAACCGAAAACGGTGTGGCTCATCAACGACCGGCTGAAAACCTACAGCCCCGTGGATTTGACCGCCGCGATCGGACTCGCCGAAGAGGGCAAGGGGGTTTTCCAGGCCAAGGTTTTGGGTCAGGAAAACCTGTTGGGGTATCCCACCACGCATGTCACCCTGGCGCGCGACAAGGAACTCATCGACGCTTGGGTAACCTCCGAGTTACCCGATGTCTATTCCGTGTTGAAACGCCTACAGGAGGCCAATCCGCAAATCGGCGAGGCGGCTTTGTTCCATGCCTTGGAGGCCACGGGCCATGCGGGATTGCCCATGCGCTGCGTCGTCATCCGCGATGGGCAACGCGTGACCACCGAGGTCAAAAAGGTCGAGCGCAAAACGCTGGCTGCGGGGCTTTTTTCCGTTCCCAAGGATTACCAACGGATGGAAGGCGGTCTGCCGCCGCAAATGCTGAAGGAGCCCTCCGGGGCCCATGATTCCAAGTAGACCCCCGCGCTGGCGCGCCATAGCCCCACAGATGCGGTCATGAAACTCGAACTGACCGTCCCCAAGCAGCCCGACGATGAAAGCTGCGGCATCACCTGCCTCCAGGCCATCTACGACTACTATTCCCATACGACCACGCTTCCGCGCTTGAAGGATGAGATCGAGCATTGGCGATCGGGCGGCACCGTCAGCGTGAACCTCGCGCGGCACGCGCTGGACCAGGGATTTTCCGCCGAGATTTACACCTACAACGTGAAGATTTTCGATCCGACCTGGAGGGAATTGCCCGCTGGGGAATTGTCGCATAAGCTCAAGTTGCGGCAACGGAAAATCAAAAGCAAGCGTCAAAAAAAAGTGATCGGTTTTTACCAGGACTTCCTCAAGAAGGGCGGCGTGCTCCGCTTCGACGATTTGGACGAAAGCTTGTTCGACCGCTTGTTCACCCGGGTCAAGCCCAAGCCCGTCATTTGCGGCCTCAGCGCCACCTACCTGTACCAAAGCATGCGCGAGCGGTCCGACAATTCGGAAGACGACGTGCACGGCCAACCGGTGGGCCATTTCGTGGTGGTCTCAGGATGGGATCGCGCCTCGCACAGCGTGACCATCAACGATCCGCTCCGCAAGAATCCGATTTCCGAAGCGGGCGTTTACAAGCTGCCCTTCACCAAGTTTTCCAATGCCGTGATGTTGGGAATTTTAACGTACGATGAAAACCTCTTAGTGATAGCGAGAAAATGATACGCAATATTTGTGTGGTGGAGAATGCCCGCCACTGGAAAAAAAGAATCCCGCAAATCGAATTCGTGAGCGTGAACGATTATCTGTTCGGCAACGAATACCAGGACCTGCGCCAGCTGAAAATCATCAACCTGGCCCGCAATTACGGATATCTGGGAAGCGGCTATTACGTTTCCCTGGTGGCGGAAGCGCGCGGCCACAAGGTGCTGCCCAACGTCGGCACCATGCAGGCGCTGTCCAAGAAGGAATTCTACCTCATCGAGACGGATGATTTGAACGCGCAGATCCAGAAGGATTTGGCGAACATCACGGACAACAAGTACGAACTTTCCGTTTACTTCGGGCGCAACGTCAGCAAGAAGTACGAGAAGCTGTCGCGCATGTTCTTCAACCTCTTTCCGTCGCCGTTTTTCAAGGTTTTTTTCCGCCGCGAAAAGCAATGGATCCTGACCTCGATCAAGTCCATGTCGATCAACAGCATTCCGGAATCGCATATCGACGTGTTCCTGGAAGCCTTGGCCGAATACGGCATCCACCGTTGGGGCATCAAGCGCCAGAACAATTACGAGCGTTACGACATCGCCATCCTACAGAATCCGCGCGAGCGCTTCGCGCCTTCCAACGACGCGGCCATCCAGAAGTTCATCAAGGCGGGCAAGAACCACGACATCTCCGT
>JADGQO010000004.1 GCA_017881725.1 Fibrobacteria bacterium | reverse complement strand
TTTAATCACTTGGGTCAATTCCCCACAGCTTGCTGCGGCTTTAGATTAGGTATTTGCATGCAATTCTCGACTTTTGCATTTCCCCTGGTTTCAATACCCCGTGGCTTGCCGCGGGGTTCTTTATTTTTCCGCTTCGTGGTTATTGACGGAAACTTTTTCAACGGACGATAAAGCCCCTGTGAAAACAATTTCGGCCCTCGGATTGATCATTCTACCCCTGCTATTTTTTCGACCATCTCCGGCGGAAGAGAAATCCCTCGGCATCGGCTACGGTCCCACGGATAATCTGAATTTCACTTGGAATCGCAATGCTTGGGGCTTGTACGCCTCGCCGTTCTGGTCCTATAAAAAGAACGACTACAGCTCTCAGGAGAATTACTCCTTGCGCTGCGGACCGCTCTATTCATATACGGCGTTCGCTTACCGGCAGGCCGAAGTGCGCGCGCAATTCGGCTTGGGGCTGGGCACGGCGGTCATGCGTATCAATGATCAGGTATACTATTCGCCCGCTCCTCCGCAATTTTCGCTGACCCACACCCAAACGCAAGCCGGCCTGGAATTGTGGATCCAACCGGAGTTCAGGTTTTACCAGCGGTTTTCCTTGCTTTTGGAGGCCAATATTTTCCGATACGTTTGGGAGGAAAGTTTCTCCGGTGCGGAAACCACCGAATACAATTTCATCACCCAGGATTTTTCCGTGAGCGGGTTGAAAGTCGGCTTACGCTATTATTTCCAATTCCTTCGGAAAGAATAAGACCGGTTCGATGCGCGTCGGCAATAAACACTCACTATTCGGGCTTTTGGTTTGCGGATGGCTCCTCTCATCCTGCGACAGTCCCGTGCAATGGATCAGCGGGGATTTGCCCAACGGACCTCCGCAGGATTCCCTGTTGACCTATTATCGCACCGAGCATTTCGTGTTTTTTTACGACGCCGTCGCCTATGTCAAATCCCAAGTCATCGCCAACGGGAAGGTCAAGGAAGCGCATCTCAAACGCATCGAAAGCGAACTTGGGGTCCAGTTTCGGGGTGAAATCATGGTGCGCCTAATCCAATCGACGCAGGGAAATTGGTCGGGCGAAGCCTTTCCGGAAAAGCCCTACCTGATCCAGGAAACCCGCTCCTATTTCCAAATCGATCCGGGACATGAAGTGGCCCATGTCGTGAGTTTTGAAACCATGGGAATTCCCAAGTACCGTTTTCTTGTCGAGGGTTTGGCCGTGGCCCATGAACTGTTCTCCCAACCAAAATGGACGCGGGACTGCGTCGATTTAATGCGGGGTGAAAGCCTCTTGAATGATTTGCAGGCCGTCACGGAGATCACAGCTTCAGAACAGGTGAATTATCCCCTCGCGGGCGCTTTCGTGGAGTGGTTGGAAGAAGCGTACGGCGTGGAAGAATTCAAATCCTTCTATCGGGATTTGTCCACCTTTTCCTATTCCGGCTTCGAAAGCATTTGCCAGCGCGATTTAGGGATTCCCTCAGATTCGCTTTATCAACGATTCATCACGAATCGAACCGGACTGGCGAAAGGAAGCAAGTACTGTGCGAATTATTGATTCCCGATCCATCCTTACCAAGATCGTTTCAGCTCTATGCATCACCTTCATCGCGTTGTTCATGTTGTCGTCCTGCGAATCGAATGGAGTGAGCAGCCTGAATTCCTCGAACGACACGCTTACCGCAACCGTTGAGGGTTTGGCGCTGACGCATCACGGGGAAGCCGAAGCCATCTTGATGCGCGGCGACACCGTTTCCCGCACCATGACCCACAATGGGTACTTCCAATTTACTGGGATCGATTTCGGGCTTTATATCCTGGAAGTCCGTGAAAATGGGCATGGAGGAAATCGCGAACTCGTTTCCATCGATAACCGGCATGTCATCGTGTCGTCCATCAGCATCCCGGATTATCCTTGGCCCATCGCCTCGATTAATCCCCAGGATAGCCTGGTTTTCCCCAATAATTTCAGGGACAGCACCATCGACATCAGCTTTGTCGCGCTTATGGATCACGCCAGCGTTGAGGCCGGCCTGCATTCGGATCCCAGCATGGGAATCAAAACCGCCTGGGGGGCGTCGCAGGGTTTCGACCCTATCGGGGAAACCTTGCGCCTGACCCTTTCCATTTCCACGCTGAACCCGGGCACGCGTGCCAAGCTGACCTTGGCCGGCTCCGCCCAAACCAGGGATGGCAACCGGTTGGATAGCCTCATCACGATCTGGATCATCAACAAGCTGGACTCGACGACGCAAAATCCCATCGGTCGGGTCCGCGGGAAAAACCCTTTCCGCCCCCCACACGACACCATCACCTTCCTGTTTTCCGAACCCATGGACTTGCCGACGCTGCTCGCAAGCGTGTATACGCAGCCGGAAACACCATACCAGACATACTGGGACAATGTTCAAAATGCTTTATCCGTATTTCCGAAGACGCGTTGGCCGGTATCGGGAATGCAGACGGTCGGCATCCGCTCAGGGTATCGCACGGGAACCGGCAAGCTGGGAAATTCCCTTTCCGAACAGTTCCAAGTGTGGGGATTCGGCCCGAAGGAAACCTTACCCCCGGGAACCCTTTCCGTCGACAAGGAATTTTTCCTGGATTTCGATTTGGCCGTCGACTCCCTCAGCCTGAAGTTCAAGATCGATGCTCCCGTGAAAGCCGCCGTCTCGATGGTCGCTCCCTCCCGGATCCGATTCACGTTCACGGGTTACACCGAGGTTACCCCGTTTAAACTGGAAATCCAATCGCTGCGTTCCATATACGGGGACTCCTTGGAAAGCCCTCTCATTCTGTCCTTGTCCGTCCAACCCCGGAAACCGACCTTCCAAATACGTGATTCGCTACGCATTGCGAACGGTATTTCACCCCTTGGCGACTCGGTCGTCTTGGCTTGCACCGCCGCCGATTATTTGCGAATGAAAGGGACGAAGATTTCCATCTCACCCTTTTACCCATTCACCAGCCAATGGTCGGCCGCGCAAGATGGAAGCGGACTGGCGACCCTCCGCTTTGATCAACCCATACCCACGGCCACGAATTTCCTCGCCTATCCCTCCACCGGAGCGCGTCCCGGAGACACGGCCGTTTTTTCTTCCCAGGCCCTGAAACCGGCCATCATGCCCTATTTCGGTGCGAATACCGTTAAGCCGGACGAGGATATCGTCCTGGCTTGGAATACCTTGATTGACACTTCCGGATTCGTCGGCCACTTGTTGATTACCCCGGCGTTGGATACGTTGGCGGTGAGCCAATCCATCAGCGAGGGTCGGACAAGAACTTTGATTCGGCATTCCGCATTCTCAAAAGGGACTCCGTATACGCTGCGCATCCTGGGCGTTACGGATCTCTTTTCCGTCGCCGCTCCGGATACCATTCACAGCATTTTCAAAACCGCTCCGTAAGCCCAGGCGGTTACTCGCCCCGCCACTCCACCTGGAAACGCTCCAGGAAGGTCCGCATATACGCATGCCGCTCCTCCGCCAGCTCGCGTCCCAGGCGCGTGTTCATCCGGTCCTTCAATTTGAACAGCTTCTCGTGGAAATGGTTTACGCTCGTGGACTTTCCGTTTCGATATGATTGCGCATCCATCGCCAGGCGCGGCGGCAATTCCGGATCGTGCATGGCTTGTCCCTTGCTGCCTCCGTAGGCAAACGCGCGTGCGATGCCGATGGCGCCCAAGGCGTCCAGGCGATCGGCGTCCTGCACGGCCATCAGCTCGGGCGGTTTTTCCAACGTACCACCCAAGTTACCCTGGGCCTTTCCGGCCGAAGAATCCAGGCTCGGCAATTCCCCGCCGAAGGACACCCGGGCGACAACGTCCCGAATCAAATCCACCCGGTTCACGTCCAGATCGAGGGAGGCGAGGGAGGCAAGGAAGGCTTCCAGGGCCTTCCGGGCGGCCTCGGGAGAGGCATTGAGCTTGGGATCGGTGACGTCATGCAGCAGGGCGGCCATTTCGGTGACCAGGAGATCCGCGCCGATATCAGCCGCAATGCGCAAGGCGACGGCCCGCACGCGCTCAATATGCGCGAAATCATGGCCTCCGGCGTCCCCGGCCAAGCGGGCGCGCACGAAGGATTCGGTTAAGGCCAGGAGCGGCTTGGGGTTCTGAGGTTCAATATTGGACATGCCGAAAAGATAACCACGGCCGCATTCCCTTCCGGCCGCCTATTTGTTAGAATATAAAGAACTCCCCATTTAAATCTTCAAGGACGGTACAGCATGGGATATCGCGGCGGCAAAGGCAATTACGATGAGCGCGATCGGCTATTCAAGCAGAGCATGGATGGTAAGCCCGTAAACCGCAACGAGATCAAGAAGAGCCTGGACGCCTTGTTCAAGGATGATGGTTTCAAACGGACCACGGTGAACCGGTGCGAGAACGGACATACTTGGATTCGTGACTTTGATCGCATCACAAAATGTGCCTATTGCAAGACCCCGAAGCCCGCCGAGTAAAGGTGGGATGGGGCTCCCGGGCTATTTCTTGAGGATGCCCTCCTCGATGGCGGATTTGATCCGGGCGTCGACGGGAAGGCAATCGCCGCAATCCTGGTTCTGGTAATCCACCACGATTTTCACCTCGGGCCGGTTGTAGGTGCGCGTCACGGTTTTCTTTTCCACCCTGCGGTTTGCCTTCCAGCCCGGTCCCGGCGCCGCATAGTCGGGATAGGAACGCTGATCGGTTTGGCTCACGGTTTCCTTATCCTGGGTTTCCTTGGTCTTGCCGTTCTCGATGCGCATGAAAGCGAAGTTGTTGGCCCGGCCGATTTCCGCCGCGCGCACGATGGCGTAATTCTTGGCCGCCAGTTCGTCCTGATCCTCACTGCCGTGGAACATGATTTCGAATTTATTCTTTCCCACTTCCACCTCTGAATATCCGATGCCGGAATCGTACGGATGGTAAAGATTGACGGCGCAACCCGGAAAAAGCCAGGCGACCGCAATCAAGATGGGCAGGACGGGTGCGAATCCGGAGGCCAAGCGGGAAGCGGTGCGGGGAGCGATTGGCAAAGCGGGCCGTAAGCGAGGTTTTTCCATGCCCTCAATTTACCTAATTGAAGGCTGCGGACAAAATGCTAAACCACCACGAATTGGATTTCCATCCCCTTTTCATGCATGAGATCGAACACTACGGGCTTTACCTTGCGCTTGAATTTATCCATCAGAAGGATGATTTGGGGTTTTTCCTGAACGAGGGGATTATCCTTCGCCACCACGCCCATATGGCCCACTAGGAAAGAATGGCTCGACTTGGTGACGACGATGCGGGTACCGACGGGGAAGGCGGGTATCATGGTGATGAGCGCGTTGACCACATGCGAATTCAGCGACTTGCCCGACCGCTCGATGAGTGTGCGCATGGCCTGCAAGGGGGCGGTGGGAGCGGCCGACCCGGGCCGAGGCGATACGGCTGCATTGTACTCGTCCGCAACCGCCGCGATTTGCGCGTAACGGATAATCGCCCCGCTGGCCGTCTGCAAATTTTTGATCGGGAATTTGTCTTCCGATTTTAGTTCGCGCGGATAGCCCGTGCCGTCGAGGCGCTCATGATGCTGATAGGCGACGGCGGACACGTTCGGCGAGATGCCTTCGTTGGTCCGCAAAATGGCGAACCCTACGGAGGGATGCTCCTGCAAAACATGTTTTTCCGCGAGAGTCAACGGCCCGCGCTTGTCGAAGACGCTTTGCGGCACCATGATCATGCCCAGGTCCATGAGAAAGCACCCCAAAGCCAATTCCTGGATCTCATGGAGATTGAGCCGGAGACGCGTTGCGATGAGCGTCGCGGTGATGGTCACGTCCAAGGCATGCTGGTGCAAAAACCCGTCCTTGGTGCGCATGGACGCCAGGTTCACCACCAGCGGCTCCTGGCCCAAGATGGATTTGATGATTTTTTCCACGATGGATTTCATCTGCTCCGTGGCGATGATGTTTTTGAATCTTCCCGGGTCGGATTTGAAACGAGTGATGCTCTCCAGCGTCGAGTCCTGGGTCTCGCCGATTTTTTGGAGCATGTCCATGTTATCCTTCCAAGCCTGTTGCGCCTGGAGGGCCAATTGATCATTGATGTTGCCCGTCGGGACCACATCCTCGCCTTCCATGTGCACCCACAGGGAATGCATGCCGACGCGCTTGCAGCGCTCGATCACCGCCTCGTCCAAAACAAAACCGGCCGTCAACTGGGTCCCACTGTTGGCGCCCAGCACGGACCGGGCGATTTTCATGCCGGGCTGGATTTCATCGATGGAAAGCTTAATCATCCGCGCACCCAATCACCGTACGCGCCAAGCATCCCTCGCGCACCCTCCAAGTTACGGTGGGATCGCGGCTAAGACCGAAATTTCGGTCTCACATTCTTCTTAGGCTGCGTATGCGATAATCTTAGAGGCGGATGCTCAAACAGTCAATATAGGGTTTTAGGCAAACTCAAAAAGACCTCGGTCCCCTGGCCCGGTTGGCCGGAAATGCGAATGGAACCGCCATGGGCCTCCATGATTCTCTTGCATAAACTGAGCCCCAGGCCATAGCCTCCCGTGTCGCGGGAACGCGATCGATCCACGCGATAAAAAGGTTCGAAGAGCCGGGGTATTTCCGCTTCGGGGATGCCCTGGCCGTGGTCGCGGAAGCAAAGGACTATTTCGGCGGGAGTTTCCACTATGGATACTTCCACCGGCGAATCCGAATCGGAAGAAAACTTCAACGCATTGTCCATGACGTTGGCCAAGACCTTGCGCAGGCGCGCGCGATCGGCCCGCACGTAAAGTTTCGCGGCTCCCTGCGGTTTCTCCGAACTTTCCGGTTTCTCCAGAGTCGCCCCGCCAAGTCCGCCGCCCGCACCGGTCACGAGCCTGGCCCCCGGCGTGCGTCCTTGCGCGTCGCGCACGGCATCGGCGGCCAATTCCCGCACGTCCACGTCTTCGAGGTTCAATTTCCCGTTGGCGCTGTTGAGACGCGCCGCTTCCAGGATTTCCGCGACCATGGATTCCATTTCCGCGATGTCGTCCCCGATGCTTTCCTTGGCCATGCCTTCGGGGGCCATTTCCAGAGCCACCTTGATGCGCGTCAAGGGCGAACGCAATTCATGGCTGACGTCCAGAAGCAGTTGCTCGCGCGATTTGACCAAGGCCGCCAAGCGGCTGGACATGGTATTGAACGAGCGGCCCAAATCCCCCAACTCGTCGAAGCCGCAAGCCGGAACCTGGTGGCCCAACTCCCCGCGGCCCATGCGCTCCACGGCGGCGCTCAGGCCTTTCAACGGCGACAGCATGCGGCGTATGACCATGAACGCGGCGATGAGGATGAGGGATACGGCGCAGATGAGGCAGCCCAAATACACTTCATGGTATTCCGACATTTGCCGGAAGTCGGTGGCGAACTGGAACTCCCCGCCGTCCGCCGGAACCAATGCCAGGAGCCGCCCTTGCGACCAACCCAAGGTGGCTGCGTCCGCTCCGTCCAAAGTCAATAGGCCGTCATGCGGCTGCGGATGGCTTACGGCCTTCCTTAAGCGGGACCAAGCGCCTGCAAATTCGGGATCAGGTAACGCACCGGTTACCCAGGATCCGGACGGCCCGTGATACCCGATGCGCAGGCCATACGCCGACGCCAACCCCGCCGCCTTGGCTGAATCCGGCGGCGCACCGATTTCCCGGGCCAGACCATGGACGTAATGGGAAACGTTATGGGCCAGGGCCACGTGCGCGCCGCGCATGAACACCACGCGGTAGAATCCGCCCACCGTGAACTCCACCCCCAGTCCCGCGATGAGCAGGACCACCAGCAGCTTGGGCATCAACGCATGGCGGAACCGTCTTCGGACCGTAGGCCAAGGCGGGCAGTTCATCCCGTCACTGCGCCCACGAGGCCAGGGAGGGCAATCCGCGCCGTCCCGATGCCGCCGCAGCCAAATCCGCCAGGGCCGCATCAAGGTCCGCCTTTCCAACCGGAACCGCCGCCGTTGTCCGCGTCGTCGGACGCGGCATCGGCCGAACTGTCGCCGCCGACATCCTCTTCATCCCCGATGTACATATAGCCCGCGCCGCGCACGGTTTTCAGGAAGGACGGTCGCTTTGGATCGTCACCGAGCTTTTGCCGCAAGCGGCTGATCAACACGTCAATGGATCGGTTATACGGCTCCCATTCCAGGCCTTTGGTGCGATCGAGGATATGATCGCGATCCATGACCTTGCCCGGGCTGCGCGCAAACAGGGCCAGTACTTCGAATTCCATGGCGGTCAAATCCACCGCCTTGCCCGCGACCAGGGCTTCGCGCCGACGGAAGTCCAACTCCAGTTTGCCGTGCCGCAGTTTGTCGGGAGGAGGCCCGCCGCCCCCGCCCCGGCGCAGCACCGATTGAATGCGCGCCACCAACTCGCGCGGCTCGAAAGGCTTGGGGAGATAATCGTCCGCGCCCAATTCCAATCCCAGCACCCGATCGGCCACTTCCCCCCGTGCCGTCAGCATGATGATGGGAACGGAATAGTCGCGGCGGATTTCCTTGCACATTTCGAAGCCGTCCCGCCCCGGCAGCATGACGTCCAGGATGATGATGTCCGGAACTTCGCGGCGCAAGATGCGCACAGCCTCGTCGGGATGGGCCGCAGCGGTAGCCTTGAAACCGAACTTCGCCAAATAGTCGATGAGCAGTCGGCCTAATTTACGATCGTCATCGATGACCAGTACGTTTTTCATGGCTATCACCTTGGTCCGCAAGCCCGAGAACGGCCGGGCCGCGGGCGGGGAAGTCGGGGAAAAGTACGTCATCCCCAGGTTACCGGCAACACCCATGGCCGCCGCAACGCCCGCCGCCCATGCCCTGCACGTAACCGGCCAACTTTTCGCGCTGGGTGGAATCGAGCATGTCATGCAATTGCGCGAACTCGCCGACCAGGAAACCCCGCAACTCCTTCATCTTGGCTTCGCGGGAATCGAGGCTTTGATTCAGCTTTTCCGGGTCAACCTTGGAAGCGCGCAGCTGCGACAATAATTCGTCGCGCAAGCCTGCGTGCAAGCTTTGGAAATCAGCCTTGCGGGCCATAAGATCCGTCTTGATGCGATCGAGTTTGACGCGTTGATCGCCGCTTAGGTTCAATTCTTTGGAAAGCTTTTTAACCACGTAATCGGCCTTATCCTCGGGAGAACATTTCCAGGAACAGAAGCGGCCGCGGCAGCCGATGAGGAACATGGCCCCGGCCCCGAGGGCCATGAGAGGCAAACCGATGCGCAGGAAGCGATGACCGAACATTTTTAGACTCCTTGTCTGAACCGGCGGAATGCCGGCCCACGCAGGATAATCTACGGACCTGAGGTAAGGCGATCATTGGCGCGATGTAACGAAGTGTAACGGACAAACCCCGATTGTAACGGGAGCTTTGGGATCGGAAAGGGCCAAACCCGGTGGAAATCTGCGTCCGCGACGCGGCGGAACTGAAATATCTTTTCGAAACACCAGGTGCGCGGAACGCGGGCCTATTCCGGAGAGGAACCCTTGGCGCAGACAAACATCCGAGTGAAAAAAACCATGGTCGGCATCGCCTTGCAGGCCAGCCTGGCGTTCCTTTCCCGAAGCCCGGCGGCGCAACCTTTGGACGGGTGGAAACTCGTGTGGTCGGACGAATTCACAGGCAGCGCGGTGGATCCAACCAAATGGGCCCTGGAACTCAATGAGGGTGATCCGGGCGAGGTGGTTTATACCAATCGTTCCCAGAACCTGTCGGTCTCCGACGGACTCCTGGCGTTGCAAGCCCAAAAGGAGAATTACGGCGGCAAGCAATTCACCTCCACGCAAATATCGACGCGGAATAAGGGGGCCTGGAAATACTGCCGCATCGACGTTCGCGCCAAGCTGCCATATGGACAGGGAATCTGGCCGGCGATTTGGATGATGCCGACGCAGCCCGTAGCCTACGGTAGCTGGCCGCGTAGCGGGGAAATCGATATCATGGAAAACCTGGGGGACAATCCGCGCTTGACTTACACGACGTTGCATTACGGGGCCGGCAACCAGTCCATCCAAGGAACCTACACCACCCCGGCGGATAAAACCCTGTCGGATGACTTCCATGTGTATACCATGATCTGGGACTCGACGTCCTTCAGCTTCACGCTGGACAGTACCCACACGTATTACAGCACCAACAAATGGTCGCCCGACAATGTGGCGTTTCCCAAGCCTTTCGATCAGGAGTTTTTCTTGATTCTCGATCTGGCCGTTGGCGGGAGTTGGGCCGGACCACCCGATAGCACCACGGTATTTCCGCAAAAAATGCTCGTCGATTGGGTGCGCGTCTACCAACGGCAATCCACGTCGGCAATTCGCTCCCAACCCGTGTCACGCGGAAGCATGGGACTCCGACCGCCATTGAACGGACAATTCACCCGGCCTGTGTGGGACGCAGGTTTTTTGGGTCTGCCCGGATTTTACGACGGCCTGGGTAGAACGTCCCCATCGTCTTTACGGAAATCTATCCTGCCTTGATCGTAACGCGCGAACGCGTGTTTATTAGCTTTGCCCCATGCCTTTGACATACATTTTAATCGGCCTCAACGTGGCCGTTTCCATTTGGGCTTTTTCGGTTTTCAAGGGACGGGGCCGCGTCAGCCGCTTTCTGTTCTCGCCTTACCAGGCCGTGCGCGGACAGAACCTGGAAGCCACCTTGTGGTCCCAATTCTCCCATGCGGATCCGTGGCATCTGTTTTTCAATATGCTCACCCTTTTCATCTTCGGACCCGTGGTGGAAAACGCGTTGGGCGTGCATCTGCTCACCGTCTATGCCCTGGGCGCGGTCGCCGCTTTGGGACTCATCGTGGTTTTGAAGCACAACCGGCCGGACTATCGCGTGCTCGGGGCCAGCGGCTCGGTCGTCGCCGTGCTCTTCGCCGCCATCGTTCTCCGCCCGGAAATGAACATCACTTTGTTCGTCGTGCCCATTCCCGTTCCGGCCCCGCTGTTCGCCGTACTCTACCTTCTCTATTCGACCTTCCTGCTCGATCGCGGCATCGGGAACGTTTCCCATGAAGCCCATATCGGCGGCGCCCTGGCGGGCTTGTTAACCGCCGGGTTACTGTCACCCCAAGGTTTCGGCCCCGCGCTGGATCGCATTCACAGTCTTCTCCATTGAGCGCCTCCGAATCCTTGCGCCGTGCCTGGAAAGGCGCCACGGAAGGCGGCTGGGAAGCCGCGCGCGTCAATTTAATCCCCGGTCTGGTGCTCCAAGCCTTCGCCTTGGCTTTGTTGCTCTGTTACTATTTCCAACCCTCCGCGCATGCGGTCCTGGACCAATTGGCCGCGCTCAAATCGCGTCTCGGCTTTCCCTTCAGCATCGTTTCCACGGCCATTTTCGGAGGCCTCATTCCTTCGGTTTACATGGTCCTGTCCCCGCGCACCCGCGCGCATACCCCCGCCGCGCACGTCGCCTTCTACATCCTTTACTGGGCGTATAAAGGTTTGGAAGTGGATTTTTTTTACACCTTGCAAGCCCATCTGTTCGGATCGGCAGTGACGTTTTCCGTCATCACCAAAAAAATCCTGGTCGATCAATTGGTGTACAATCCTTTCTGGTCCGCGCCTTTGGGCATCACTGCGTACTACTGGAAAGACCATGGCTTTACTTGGGAAAGCCTGCGCCGCTTGCGTTTTTGGGATTTCCAAACCCGCAATTTGCCCACGGCGCTGATAGCTACATGGGGCGTGTGGATTCCGGCCGTGGCGATTATTTACAGCCTGCCTTCCGCATTGCAAGTGCCGCTCTTCAACGTGGTGCTGTGTTTCTTCTCCTTGATGTTCGTGTCGCTCGCGCGCTCGCGCTGATCGGATGGTCGGCGCGTCTGCGTCAATTTTCGGCAACTCACGCTGTTTTTGTGATCCCCAAAAGCCCTCGGCTAATTTGTCCCAACCGACGCTGGGGAATTCGCCCGCGAAACCCATCGGGACCTAAATCCTTCCCGAGCGCGTGTCGTTCGCCTCCAAAAACACGTCCGTACAATTGGACTTGGTCCGGAAATTCCTGGACGCGAAAAACCGGACCTTGCCCCGAGAGGAACTGTCCATCGGGTATCCGAATGACAGCAGCGTGTTCCCGCCGGAAATCGTCGCCCCGCCGTTCATGTGGGAAAACCCCAAACATCGCGCCCAAAAATGGCTGAATAAAGAACCCCGCGGCAAGCCACGGGGTATTGAAACCAGGGGAAATGCAAAAGTCGAGAATTGCATGCAAATACCTAATCTAAAGCCGCAGCAAGCTGTGGGGAATTGACCCAAGTGATT
>JADGQO010000039.1 GCA_017881725.1 Fibrobacteria bacterium | reverse complement strand
GTTACCGTTACATTCAAGTTACCCTGGACGGATTCGGCTTCCAACCTGTAGCGCGTGCGCGCGCCTGCGCGGTAGGCGTAGGATTCCCCGTCGTCGCAAACGTATTCCCCTGCGGCCGTGAAATTTTGATCCGCAGACAGCACGATGAGCAATTCGATGCGGCGCAAATCCTTGCGGTTGTCGCGGCGGATTCCGGTTTGCATCGGAATGAGCGATCCTTGGCGCAGGAAGATGGGCGTGGTCGCCGCAGCTTTGCGCGCGCGCAGGCGGGCGGGACCGGCCACCCAACCCGGTTCATCGGCGCGCCACCAGAGGGCGTCGGGAAGGATTATTTCCCGCTCGCTTTGATCCTCCACGGTGAAAGGCGCTTGCATCAGGGCGGGACCGACCAGGAATTGATCCTGGATGTGCGCCAAGGGTAGTTTGCGAGTGTCTTTAAAATCGTGGAACAGCGGGCGCAGGATGGCTTCGCCTTCCTCGCAATGGCGGATCACGAGGTTGTACAAATAGGGGAGGAGCTTGTAACGCAGGCGCACGAAATGGCGCGCGACGCGGAGGGCGGGCTTGGGGAAGACCCACGGCTCCTGGGGATGGAAGGTGCGCATGCTGTGATTGCGAAAAAATGGAAACAGAAATCCCGCCTTGATCCAATCGATGAACAATTCGGGAGTGGCGTTGCCGCCGAAGCCGGGCACGTCCGGGCCGTTGATGGCCATGCCGGACAGGGCCAGGTTGAGGCTTTTGCCGATGGACATGTGCAGGTGATGATAGTTGGACCAATTGTCCCCGGTCCAATGCGCCGTGAACCGTTGTGAGCCCGTGAAACCGGATCGCGACAAGAGGAAAGGACGGTGCTGCGGGTTCTGGGCCAGCAGTCCATCCCGCGTGGCCTGCGCCATCAGCGATGCGTAGAGGTTATGATAGGCCTCCTGCGGCGACTTCCCCCGTTGGAAAAGCATGGCCATGCAATCGACCATGCCCGTCGAAGGGTCGTTCATGTCCAGCCAAAACCCGTCCGGACCCGTAGCGGCGAAGGCTTGCACCCATTTGGCCCACCAGGTGCGGCCTGCTTCCAGGGAAAAATCCGGAAAGACCGTATAACCGGGCCACACCACACCGGTGAAATCGCCACCCGCCGGATTTTTGCAAAACACGTCGGCGGATTTCCCGTCGTCATACACGTCGTAGCCGGGCTCGCGTTTCACGCCCGGATCGAGGATGGGCACCACGCGGTATCCTCGCTCTTGAACGGATCGCATGTCGGCCTGGGGATCCTGGAAATGTTCCGGCGCATAGGTGAACACGCGGTACCCGCGCATATAGTCGATGTCGAGCCATAGGCCATCGCAAGGGAATCGATGCTTGTCGAAGCCGTCGGCCAGGCGTTGCAAATCGTCCGCGCCTTGATAGCCCCAGCGGCTTTGCTGATAGCCCAGGGACCATAGCGGCGGCAGCGCCGCGAGACCGCTTAGCCTTTGCATTTTCACGGTGAGTTCCGCCAAGCTGGGTCCGAATAAAAAGTACAGCGAGGGCGGCCCATCCTCGGCTCCGAGGAAAAAATACGGGGCGTCATTTTCCATCGCCATCATCTGGTTGGCAACGTTGAGCTTGGGCACGACGGCGATGACGCTGGGATGAGGGTTGTCGATGAGGATGCCGGCGTAAGTGTTCCCTCGCTTGATGATCACGTAGGGCACGGAGATGTAGTCGGGATCATAGGCCTGATCCTTGGCGCGTGAAACTCCATGATCGGACCATACGTCGGTATTCCAGAAACGATGGGTGCGATCGGATTTCTCGAAAGGAGTGCTTTTCTCGCCCATGCCGTAAAACTGCATGTCGGGACGGCGCCGGAATTGAAACATCCAGGCCTGTCCGGAGACGCCGAAGGACGCGCCGGGCAATGAGGACAGAAAGGCCTTGTAGCCTCTAGGGCCTAGTGCCATAAGGGCTAGAGAGGCCTCCGCCCTCCACTCCAGGCGCGCATCATCCGCATGTGGATTTTGCTCGGTGAGGTTTTCGTCGGGCACGGTTGAAATCGGAACGAAATTACCCCAGCGGGCTTGCGACACGGAGACATGGAAAACGTCTTGCGCGACGCATCGTAAGCGCCATGCGAAGGGTGTACCGCCAATGTCAAGAAAATCACCTTCACGTTTATTGGAGAAGGCGAAGTTTTGCGGGATGAAGTGTTTCGAAAATAGGTACATGGGTGGACTCAGTCGTAATCGGAAAAGATCAAAAAATAGGCAACACGGCTCATGTCAGGTGCATATATTTAACACATGATTCGATCCTCTCGGCTTTTGGCTTTTTCGTTTTCCGGATCTCTTCTCTTCGCCTCCTTGCTCTCGCTCTCCGCATGCGCCGGCGCTCCCGTCCAAGGCCGCAAAAACCTGGAGTTGATCCAGGCTTCGCGGAAGGGCAATGTCGAGCGCGTGCAATCGCTGATCGGCTCGGGCGCGGACATCAATGCCGTGGACGAAGAAGGCTGGACGCCCTATCTGGCCGCCTCAGTGGAAGGCAATTTCAAGGTGATGAAACTGCTGGTGGACCGCGGCGCGAAGACCGACCCCGGTTTCTAGAGCCTTTTCAGAAGCTTCCGGAAGCTTTTCGGCGCCTTCCAATGCCTTTTGGGGGCCCGCGCAGGGTTTCCGCCTCCAGTGTCTCGACTCAAAAATTTCGAAACGCTTTCGCCGGGCCTGGGGGCCCAGGGCTGTGTTGCGCCTCCTTGGAATAGTCCCGCTATTCCGGCGTCGGCGTGCGTACCCCAGCCTTGCTGGGGCCTGGCCCTGAACCCCCATTCCTCGCTGCCTTCGTTTCGAAATTTTTGATTCGAGACACTAGTTGCTACTTTTGCACGCCGGACAATAAACCGGTTTAATCTCAATGGCTTTCCCTCGCACCCGAATTCCCCACGCGCTGAATTTTATTGGCCCTCCCGGCCCAGGTAACCTGCCTATGACTGGGGAACCGGATTTGGATCGGGTGTTGGCGGCGTTTCGGCGCGTCTTCCCGGAGGAAACCGTGCGTCTGCAAGGAGGCTTCGCCGAGCCCTTTTACGCCGCGGCTTCCGTGCAGGGTGGCCCGGAAATCCGCTTCACGCGCGATTACGTGAACAGCTGCCTGCACGAGGTGGCGCATTGGTGCATCGCCGGGAAGGCACGGCGGCTCCGCGACGATTACGGCTATTGGTACAACCCGGACGGCCGCAACGCCGAGGCGCAGGAGGAGTTTTTCCGCTTCGAATCCGGGCCGCAGGCTTTGGAGTGGGCTTTCGCCCTGGCTTGCGGGGCGTGCTTCCGCATGAGCTGTGACAATCTGGGCGGGGAAGTGCGCGGAGAATCCGAATTCGCCGCGGCCTTGGCGGTGAAAATGGAGAAGTACTTGCGCGCGGGCTTTCCTCCCCGGGGCCGGAAATTCCTGGAAGCGTTGCTGGGCGAATTTCATCCCGGGGTCGCTTCCGAGAATCTCCCGCTTTGGCTGCAGGGCCGCTTGGGTAACCTGCAAGTTACGGACGGGTCCTGAATGCCGCATGTCTTCGTCTACCCGGATTTGCCCATCATGGCGCGCAAGGAGGACATCCTCAAGGCGCTGAAGGACCATCAAGCCTTGGTCGTGCAGGGCGGCACGGGCTCGGGCAAGACCACGCAATTGCCCAAGTTCCTGTTGGAGGGAGGCTATTCCCGGGGCGGATTGATCGGCATGACCCAGCCGCGGCGGATAGCGGCCTTGTCCATCGCCGATCGACTACGCCAGGAAACGGGTCAAAACAATTTAATCGGGGCCAAAATCCGCTTCCACGACGACATGCCCGCCGGCGCCGAAATCAAGGTGATGACGGATGGCATTTTATTGCAGGAATTTCGCCGGGACGCGCTCCTGCGGCAATACGCGTGCATCATCCTGGATGAGGCCCATGAACGCTCGCTGAACGTCGATATTTTACTGGGCATTTTCAAATCCCTCCTGCCCCGCCGCCCGGAGTTCCGGCTTATCGTAACCTCCGCGACCTTGGACGCCAATCGGTTCGCCGCGTTTCTGGCCAGTAACGCACAAGCTACCTTAGGCGTTCCCGTGCCGATTATCGAAGTGGAGGGACGCCAATTTCCCGTGTCCCTGGAATACTGGGACATCAGCGGACGGGACGCCGATGGGGATTACACGGGCGATGAAGGCGAAGACGGCGAGCCCGTCGGCCGGGCGTTTCCCCCCGTGGAAGCCGCGGCCATCGCCATCCGGGAATTGCAGGCCCGCAAGCCCGACAATTTGCTGGCCTTCCTGCCCACGGAAAAGGAAATCCACGAATTGCAGCGCGAGTTGGAAAAGGATTTGGGCGGACGTTTCGCCATTCTTCCGTTATACAGCCGCCTGGGTCCGGGCGATCAGAAAAAAGTTTTCCAGGAAATGTCGCAGCCGAAAATCATCCTGGCCACGAACATCGCGGAGACATCCTTGACCATTCCCGGCATCGGCTATGTGGTCGACACGGGATTGGCCCGCATCTCGCGCTACCATGCGCAAACCAAAATCCAGGGCTTGCCCATCGAAAGAATTTCCCAGGCCAGCGCGCGGCAACGCGCCGGACGCGCCGGGCGCGTGAAGGCGGGGATCTGCGTGCGCCTGTACGCGGAGTCGGATCTGAATGAACGGCCGGCGTATACGGAACCGGAAATCCTGCGCAGCAACCTGGCCAACGTGGTCTTGCAACTCCTGGCCTTGGATTTGGACGTGGAGAATTTCCCCTTTCCCGATCCGCCCGCTCCCGCCGCTTTGCGCGGCGCGCTCAAGCAATTGCATGAGTTGGGCGCGGTCGATGATCCGGGATTCGCCGGCCGTCTAACCGAAGAAGGCCGTAAGCTCAGCCGCCTGCCCGTGGACGTGGCCATCGGGAAAATCCTTCTCAAGGCCCAGGACTTGGGGGTTTTGAAGCCCGCGCTGATTTTGGCCGCCGGTATCACCGTGCAGGACGCGCGCTTCCTCCCGCGCGAGGAACCTGAACGTGGCCAAGCTACGGGCTTGCATCGGCGCTTCGAGGATCCCCGATCGGATTTCATGTCCGTGCTCGTGCTCTGGGCATTCATCCATCGCAATTGGAGCCAGGGCGGCCCGCAGCGCAAGCTCCGGCAATTATGCCTGGAGAACTTTCTCTCCTACAACCGCGTGCGGGAATGGATGGAATTGTCCGAACAGTTTTCCCGGCTCTTGAAAACGCCCTTGGATGGCGGGGCCTTTCAACCGGAAGAAGTCAACGCCGACGCCTTGCACAAAAGCATTCTCTCCGGTTTCCTGCCCTTCCTGGCGCGGCGCAAGCCCGATGAACCGTCCTATCGGCTGGCGGGCGATAAGGAAGCCTTTTTGCATCCCGGATCGGGTTTGTCGAAACGCAAGCCGGAGTGGATCGTCGCCGGCGAGGTACGGCAAACCTCGCGCGTGTTCATTTACCGGGCCTGTGAAATCAAGCCCACTTGGGTGGAAGAAATCGCGCCCGAGGCATGCAAGCGCAGCTATCATCAAATCACCTGGAACGGCGAGCGCGGCTTCGTCGAGGCCGTGGAGCGCGTCAGTTACCGGGGGTTCGCCCTACGGCAGGATCGGCGCGTCAATTATGAAGGCGTGGATCCGGAGGAATGCGCGGAAATCTTTTGGCGCGAGGGCGTCATCCAAAAAGGCGACGGCGCGCCCTTTCCCTTTCGAGCCCACAACGCGCGGGTGCTGGAGTCCCTGGCCGTCCTGGAGCGCAAGGCCCGCCTCCATGGCCTGGTCCCCAACGAGGATGCTTTGGCGCATTGGTATCGGCAGCATGCCCCGGGAGTGGCTTCGCGCATCGGGCTGGAACGGTTATTAAAAGAATCCGGCGAGGATAAGCTGGCGTTTTCCGCCCGGGACTGGACCGGCGCGCTTGGCGGTGTGGAGGACTTCGATTGGACGGGCCGCAGCGATGGGGGCGCGGTAACCCGAGCGCCATCGACCGGATCAACATCAACCGAGTCGGACCAACCCGGAGTGACGACATCGCATCCGTTGGAAAAATTGTTTCCCGAAACCCTACGTAACGCCGGAAAGACGTATTCCCTGAGTTACCGTTTCGATTTCGGAGATGCGCTCGACGGGATTTCCCTGGACACCGATCCGGAAGGGTTGGCTGCGCTTACCGCTGCGGCGATTTACGACGGCATACCCGGTTTGCGAAAATGGATTTGGGAGTATGCTCTGGAACGCATGCCCGCCAAAGCCGCGGCCTCCTCGCGAAAGGGAATGGATGAGATCGTCCCGCGATGGATCGGCAGTGCACCGGGAGCGAAGTCCACGCCGGGACAGCCTTCGCTTACGGCGCCTGGGCAAGTTTCGATTACATCTCTTTTCGAAAACGCCCCGACGCCCGCCGCCGCCTTGGCCCAGGCGTTCACGGCCCATGCCGAAACGGCTGGGCAAGCCAATTTCCCCTCCGTGTGGCCGCCGCATTTGCAGGTCCACGTTTTCACGCGTAGCGCCAACGGACGGAAATTCCTGCTACATCTCGATCCCGCTTGCGGGGAAGCCGGATTTTTCCTGGCGCGACGAAAATTGTTGTGCGGGGAAAATGCGGACGGCAGACCCTGGCTGCCTTGGCTTTCCGGCGCGCTCGCGGATTTCAGCGCCGTCCCACCACCCTTGTCCTGGCGGGAAATGGGATTTGGATCCGACCCGATCCACGGAGCCGCCGCGCAACCGGACGCATCCCGGACAGGTTCTTCGCTATCGGGCCGGACCGAAGCTTCGGTGTCCAGACGGAATGACGCTTCGCCGACCGGTGCCTCACCGTCCGGAGCTTGCACTTACTTCGCATCCTTCACGGAAGCGATTTTCCATCGGGATTTGGCCCAAGCGCATGCCCATCCACCCGCCGATTTCAAATCGGTCGCAGTCTTGTCGGTTTTGTTTTCCAAACGATTAACCGCCCTGCTCGACGCATGGGGCTGTCCGGAAGCCTCGCGCCAGGTAACATCTGAGTTACGGGGCTATCTTTGCCGCGTGCGCCTGCCCGCACTCTACCTCCGCAAGTACGGGAGCGAGGCGTTGGCGTGGGCGGAAAAGGATTTGCCGCCTCCGCGCCCTCCGGTTTCCGTCAAGCCCGGCGCTCAGGTCAAATCCCTGGCCTCCCTGGGCCAAGCGGTCAATCGCAACGGCGGGTCGACGGCCTGGGCCGGCGCCGCCCTGTGTTTCGGGGCTGGGCTCATTTCCCTGGAGCGATTCACGGCTTGGTTTCGATGTCTGGCGCAACCGCCGCTCGAGTCCAAGGCCGCGGTGCAAACTCTGTTGCAAAAAGCATCGCAACTGCCGGATTGGGAATTGCTGTTGGGTTCGCCCTATTATTCGGCGCTGGCCTCCATCGCGTTACACGACTTTCTGCCGAAATCCCTGCGCGCGGCTCCGGAGCAAACGGGTACAATCATCGCCGTCGAAAATCATGATCTCGCGGGCATGGATTGGGATGGGTTGCTATTGGAATGGGACTATGCGCGGGCTCGCAGCGAGGCTTTACGCAAGGGTGCCAAAGCCCTACGTGATAAATTTTGCGCCCGGCTTGCAGCTGCGGGGCAAAGCGTGGCGGGTCAAAGCAAGGAAATCCGCGCGGCCTTGGACGCCCTGGACAAACCGGTGGCTTGGACGGTTAAGGCGGAAGCGGCCTTGCAACTGGAACTCGCTTGGGAGCGGATGGCAGCTAAATCCGCCCCTGCATTGGAAGCGAAGTCCGACACGGTCGCCGAGGCCCGCCAAGTCAAGAAAATCCAAGACCTGGGCTCGCGATTTAAAAAGCTCTGAGAATCGGGGAGCAGGGATGTCCACCATGCCGATTGCCGTCGAAAAAATCATACCCCTTGAGGTCGGAACCGCCATAGAAAATTCCGGGTTGAAATCCGCCTTTGCCGACGGACGCGAGGAATTGGCATTGGCGAAACTTTTTCTCAGGAATGCGGCATAGGATTTTCCGCTTCTCGCTTAGAATCGCCCAAACCACCACAGCCAGGCCAGCACGGCGGCGAAAAGCGTCATTAAAACATTGGTGTGCGCGCCTTGATCCAAATCGTGGCGGACGGCCCATTCTCCCCATAAGGATTCGAAGCCATTTGCCGCCGCGGCGATGGCCACCAGCATGACGGCGTCCGGCATCCTCGCCCATCCCAACGCCAACGCACCGAAAGCCAACGAGCCCGCCCCGCCCAATCCGATCAGGGTGCCGCTCCAAGATACGCCGCCTTTGGTTCCGGGAGTCACGCTCCGGAAAGTCCGCAGGGAAATGGTT
>JADGQO010000003.1 GCA_017881725.1 Fibrobacteria bacterium | reverse complement strand
TGTTCGACTCCATGGACGTGGGCGAGAACATCAAATTCGCGGTGCGCGAGCACAATTCCAAATTGACGGAAACGGATTTGGATCGAATTGTGGCGGAAACCTTGCACATGATCAATTTGAATCCCGATTTCCGGTTTAAAATGCCCAGTGAATTGTCCGGCGGTATGAAAAAACGCCTGGGTCTCGCGCGGGCCATCGCCTTGAACCCGGAAATCTTATTGTACGATGAGCCGACGACGGGCCTCGATCCGATTACTTCCGACGTCATCAACGATTTGATCGTCGACATGCAAAGCAAGCTGGGTGCGACCAATATCGTAGTGACGCATGACATGGTATCGGCCTACAAGATCGCCGATCGCATCGCCATGTTGTTGGACGGAAGGATTATTTTCGTAGGTACACCGGAAGAGACCCGCGCCACGAGCAATCCCTACGTGCAGCAGTTCATCAAAGGCCAACGGAAGCTCCTCGCGGAAGCGGACGAGCCGCTGGCCCGCTAACGAAAATTATTGGCCGAGGCAGACTAGTCGTCGGCCCGCTAACGGAAATTACTCGCAGTGGCCGATTAACCGTTGGCCCGCCACCTTAAATTTCGCCCGAAGGCATTCTAGTTTTCGGCGTTGGCCAGGAGTCCCCATCATGAAAATTTCCGTACTCGGCTTAGGCATTATCGGTCAAGTGTGGGCGCGAAACCTGATGGCGGACGGCGTTTCGGTCACCGGTTGGAACCGGACGCCCAAGGATTTTCCCGGAGCCGTCCTCGCTGCGGATGACGCTATCGAGGGCGCGGATTTCATTTTCATCGTTGTCGCGGATCCGCCGGCCGTCTCCCAGGTATTGGACCACATCGCGCCGCGGCTGGTTCCCGGACAAACTGTAATCCAAAGCAGCACCATCTCGGCTCAGTGGACCTTACGATTCGCTGAGCGAGTCATGGAAACGGGCGCGCGGTTTTTGGAAGCGCCGTTTACGGGCAGCAAACCCGCGGCGGAAAAACGCCAAACGGTTTTTTACGTCGGCGGGGACTCCGACCTGCTCGAAGCCGCTACACCCGTGTTGAAGCCCTTAAGCAAGGCCATCCTGCATATCGGCCCCTTGGGAAGCGCATCGACGATTAAGTTGGCCATGAACATGAACATCGCCATGGTCATGCAGGCCTTATCGGAAAGCCTCGCTTTCGCGCGGCAACAGGGTATCCCGGATGATACCTATTTCAATGCCTTGTCGCTTAACGTTTCGAAATCCGGCCTCGTGGATTTGAAAGAACCGGTTTTGCGCAAGGGGGATTTTTCCCCGCAATTCTCGCTCAAGCACATGCATAAGGATTTGGGCTTGGCCATCGCCGATGCGGAAAATTTCGAACTCCCCCAATTGAAAAACTTGAAAGCGATTTATCAGCGCGGCATGGATGCCGGATACGGCGATGAGGATTTCAGCGTTTTGATGCGGCTGTTGGAAAAGTCTCCCCTATCCTGATTGGGCCGGGACCGCCGGATTTCTAAGTTCACAGCATGGCCCAATCCAAATCCAAAGCCAAGTCAGGCAGTTTGTACGGCTGTCGTGAATGCGGCGACACGACATCGAAGTGGAGCGGCAAGTGCCTGTCCTGCGGGGCTTGGGACAGCCTTATTGAGGTTTCGGCCATGTCGTTGGAGGGCGACACCCAAAAGCGCGGGTTGGGCCAGGGTGAACCTGACGCGGTTAAAAAACTGAGCGAGGTCGAAGGACGTGATGTGGACCGCACACGTACGGGCCTCACGGAATTGGATCGCGTTTTGGGCGGCGGAATTGTTCCGGGCTCCCTGGTGCTCATCGGAGGGGATCCGGGTATCGGGAAATCCACCTTGCTGTTGCAAATGGCAGCGATATTATCGGCGGCGGAAGTTCCGGTTTTGTACGTCACCGGGGAAGAATCCTTGCGGCAATTGAAAATGCGCGCCGAGCGGCTGGAGACGCCCGCTCCCGACATGCTGGTGCTGTCGGAAACCAGTTTGGACGCCATTTTCAAGCAATGCCAGAAAAACCGACCAGGAATCCTGGTGATCGACTCCATTCAAACCGTATACAAGACCGATTTGCCCGGGTCGCCCGGCTCCATGAGCCAATTGCGGGAATGTACCTTGGCTTTGATGGTGCACGCCAAATCCACGGGCACGGCGATTTTTATCGTGGGCCATGTGACCAAGGAAGGCGTCCTGGCGGGTCCACGCATGCTCGAACATATGGTGGACACGGTGGTCTATTTCGAAGGCGAACGCCATAACGCCTACCGTATCCTGCGTGCCGTGAAGAATCGCTTCGGCGCCACCAATGAAATTGGTGTATTTGAAATGGCCGCCACGGGCTTGATACAGGTTGATAATCCCTCCCAAGTTTTCGTGCACAATCGTGGCGAACGCGATCCGGGTTCGGTCGTCTCGTGCACCGTCGAGGGCACGCGTCCCATCCTGGTGGAAGTCCAGGCTTTGGTGTCGCGCAGCAATTATTCCATGTCCCAACGCGTCAGCATGGGCCTGGACGGCAAACGATTGACCATCATATTGGCTTTATTAGAGAAGTTCGCCGGCATCGACATCGGCCCGCAGGATGTATTCGTCAGCCTCGCGGGCGGCTTCCGCGTGGAAGAAACGGCCGTCGATTTGGCCATCGCCGCCGCCGTAGCGTCGAACCATTTGAGCCGCAAATGCCTACCTAATACCCTCGCCTTGGGCGAGCTGGGGCTCAACGGCGAACTGCGGACCATTCCCCAAGTCGACGCGCGCATCAAGGAAGCCACGCGCCTGGGGTTCAAGAATATCGTGTTGCCGAAAACCATGCAAGGCAAGGTGAATGCGCCGGGCGTGCAGTTCCACTTCGTCCGCAAGCTCGGCGAAGCGTTTGAGTTCATCTACCAAAATTGACCTTTTACCCGTCGAGCTGCAGCCGTGACCAAAACGCCTTTCTTTGAATTGATTTCCCCCGGCGTCGATGCCGTAAAAGGCGCGGTCGGCGGGGTCGTCATGCCCTCCGCGCACCCGGGCGCCCAGGCGTCGCGCGCGCGCGCGGGAATTTTGCACACCGACCATGGCGACATCCCCACGCCCGTATTCATGCCGGTCGGCACGGCGGGTGCGGTCAAGGCGGTTTCTCCGCGCGGCCTGCAAGAAATCGGCGCCCGCATCATTTTGGGAAACACCTACCATCTGTATTTGCGGCCCGGTCCCGACTTGATTGCCAAGGCCGGCGGTCTGCATCGCTTCGCTTCATGGAGCGGGGCCATGTTGACCGACTCTGGAGGCTTTCAGGTTTGGAGCTTGGAAACCTTGCGAAAGATTACCGAAAAGGGAGTGGAATTCCGTTCCCATATCGACGGGTCAAAACACCTGTTCACGCCTGAATCCGTCATGGATGCCCAGCGGAAAATCGGGGCGGACATCATCATGGCTTTTGATGAATGTACCCCCTACCCCGCGACTCCCGAGCAGGTCGACGTGTCCTTGGGCCTAACCCAACGATGGACGGAACGCGCGGTGGAATGGCTGGACAAGAACCCGCCTATCCTGGGGTACGCGCAACACTTTTTCGGAATCGTACAGGGGGGAATGCATAAGGAGGCGAGGGCGCGCGCCATCGAACATTTGGTCGGATTGGATCTCCCGGGGTTGGCTTTGGGCGGCCTAAGCGTTGGGGAGCCTGCGGAGATGATGTATGAAATCGCGGACTTTTGCACTCCGTTGCTGCCTGCCCATAAACCCCGCTACGTCATGGGGGTCGGGACGCCGTCCAATCTGGTGAACTTAATCCGATTGGGCGTGGACATGTTCGATTGCGTATTACCCACGCGCAATGCCCGGAACGGAACGGTGTATACCTGGGACGGACCGTTGCATTACAAGGCCGCGCGCCATGCGGAGGAATTGGATCGCCCCCTCGATGATCGATGTTCTTGCTATACCTGTAAAAATTTTTCCCGCGCGTATTTACGCCATCTTTTCGTGGCCGGTGAAATTCTGGCCATGGAATTGGCCAGCCTGCATAGCCTGCAATTTTTCCAGGATTTGATGGCCGAATGCCGCCGTCGAATCCTATCAGGCGATTTCGAATCCTGGAGTTCGCAGTTGCTGGAAAAATGGGCGCGTCCCGCGACGATGGAGTAACGTTCCAGTTACTGGCTTTTACTGCGGCAGGAACTCATTCACGCAAGGTGTAAATCGTCCACCACTCCCGCCACTTCAACAACCCCTCAATCGTCCTTCAATCGCCAGAAGCCGGTCCTGAATCGTAAGCGCCGAACAACTCGTTCATTTTAAGCAGTCCCTCGAATAGGCTTTCCGGGATCCCACTTTCGGAAAAAATACGTCCGGCCCGGGCGATATCAGCCTCGATGTCTTCGGGAAGTTCAATCAGGAAATTCCGGTTGTTGGGAGCGATGACTGACTTTCCCTTGCACAAGGAAGGATGGGAGACGCTATGGTACATGCGGCAACTCATGGGCCGCGCGGCGTAGACTCCGCAGGAACCGTCTCCCGCCAGGAACGGACAAGGCTGATTGCGGAGGTAATATCGGTACAAGGCCCGATCTTCGGCCTCATCGCCGTCGGCGTCTTTGCGCAGTGAGCGGAACAAGGTTGTGCGTCGATGCATGGCGACCAAGCGGCTGGGATATTCCGCGTGTCGACTGACATGGCCATGCAGAAATAAAAGTTCATACGGTTCCACGGAAGTTACGTAATGCGAACAACAGTGGGAACAGCTTTTGGAACAAGAAACGCGTTCGGTGCCGGTGGCCAGCAACGCGGAAACATAGGCGTCGTAGGCTTGGTATAGCATCGGCAATTCGCGACCCAAAGTTTCCGATAAACCACGATATCCCTCCGCCGATTCCCACGAGTCCCCAAATGCCAAGACCGTTTCCTTGAGACGGGATGCGGAAATCCGCAACTCGGATTCGGCCTCACGCACTAACGGCGCGGAAAAATCTAACGACGGACCATCTGGCGTTTTTTGGGTTTTCGCATTTGGATCAACAGTACCAGGAGCCGTAGCCGACGCGATCCGCTCCGAAATAACGGTCAGAGTTTCTTCAAGATTGTGTTGATCTTTTCCCAGCGCCACCCCTTAAAATCTATCAAAACTTAGCTGGAGCGCAAAATGCATCGAACCCTCAAACCCTTGAAAAGATGCTGTTTCGCGGTGGGCTTCGCCCTCGTGGGATGCAACATGTTCAATCCCAGCGGTGAAGGCGATGCCGGGAACAGCGCCGACGCGCAACTGACTTCCGGCGAGAATTATTTCCGCCAGCAGGATTATCTAGACGCGTTCGACGCATACGCGAAAGCCATCGATCAGGACAGCACCAACTCGCTCGCTTATTACGGGTACGCCAAATCCGCCATGCGTTATTGGGATGTCAACGCCTCCACCTTGCTCAGCGAAGTCAAGAAGGCGCAGGACAATAGCGGCGTGCCCTTTATCACGTCGGATAATTGGACCACCACGCGGTATCTGCAAGGGACTTCCAAAGCGCGCAAAGCCCTAGGTATCATGACTCTGCGCGACACTCTCACTCGCTGGTACGACTATACGCTGGACAGCAATGCATCAACGGCAAGAAAGGATCCCCTCCGATCACAACGCATCGCTTTCATGAATGATTATTTCGCGAAAGCGGATAAGGGGTATACGGGCTATTACCGGAAAAATCAATTCCCCCTATCCGATCTCAAGATGGGATCCGACAAGGTCGTGGCCGATTTCGGATTCGTCGAGCTGATTTACGCAGTAACCCATCTCCGCGATCTGGACGGAAACGATACCATTGACGATCGCGACAACCTTCTCAAGAAATTGACCTTCAGCGTCGGCGCCGGGGGATTCAAGGTGGACAACTTGCAAAACATCGCCGCCGACTTGAATACGGACTCCAACCGCACGGCCGTGAATAACTTGATTCAGAACGTCTCCAGCGGGTTGGGTTCGGCCAGCAAGGTCCTGAACCTGTTGGGCAACTCATTGCCGGTCGGCGGCGCTTCCGACAGCTTGAACAACAATCCGGACCTGAAGCAAAAAGTCACCCAGAACATGGACAGCGTAATCACCAGCATGGGAGACGCGGTCACCTTCTACCAATTCGGCGACGGAAAGGATAATGACGGCGACGGCTGCATCGACGAGGAAATCTTGGATGGAAAAGACAATGACGGGGATGGATTCGTGGATGAGGACGCCCGCATCAATACCGTGGCGCCCTATCTCGATGCCGTTGACAACGACCATAACGGGAAGGGCGCGAACTCCTTCACCGATCCGGATCCGGGTGAAGCCTTGGACGACAACGCCCAACTCATTTTCACGACCAAATCCAATTTCATTAAGGGCGAGAAGTACAAGGACAAGGCGTTCAAAGTCAAGGTGCAAGCCGACTCTATTGCGACGCGCACGGTTCTTCGTCCCGAAGACAAGGACATGTTGGATTCCGCGAAAAAGTATATCGGCGGCTGCTGGAACAATTATTGAGGATGGGTGTAACCATGTTGAACGCAAACCGACTTCCGAATTCGCATACCGCCGGAATTATGTCCGCGGTCCGCACCTCTTTATCCCTGTCGGCGGTGATCGGCGTTGTCGCCGTCACGGCCTGGGGCGCTTCCGGACCTATTCACCGGACCTTGCGGCCTTTGGCGATGGGCAATGCCTGGGTCGCCGTGGCTGACGACCGGGACGCGATGCACTATAACCCGGCCGGCTTGAACTTGATGGGCCGCCTGGGAAACAAGGAACTCCGTCCCGAACTTGCGCGCTATCCGCTGGACAAATTCGACATGCACATGGATTTCCTGGGAACGGCCATTCCCGTCAGCGACGCCCTGGATATCATGAAGTTTTACCAGGATCACCAAACCAGCTTCAAAGACATGACCGCTTTGCAGAATGATTCGAGCCTGGTTTCGGATCTTTCCCAATTCGATCGACGTCCCATTAAGGTCGCCGTGTTGCATGGGGGCGAATTAGCCTTCCACAATTTCGGCATGGCGTATTGGGCGGATGCGCAAATGGCTCCTTATGCCGATGTCGGCGTGTTGCTTCCCCAAGCCGGGGTGGAATTCATCCAGTTGGACATGGTGGGACAAATCGCGGCCGCGACCAGCTATTTCGACGATAGGCTTTCAGTCGGCCTGGGTTACCGGATGGCGAAGCGTTCGGAAATGGGAAATTTCTCCGTGGCCATTACCGATCTCAGTTCCGCCTCGGGGCGGAAAAACGTTCAGGCCCAAATCCAGGACAGCGTAGACCAGAAGCTCAAGGAATTTTCCGATCTCGGAAGCATCGGCCACGGCATGGACGCGGGAGTACTCTGGCAACAGACGCCCAGCATTCGCTTCGGCGCTGCCATCCAGAATTTGTTCATGGTTTTGAACCATGAAACCGTGACGCCTGATTTCACCATGGGCTTGGCATTTTCCCCGATGCTTCTGGAAGGAAATGGAAAGTGGAAACGGAAAATCAATTTCGCCTTGGATTACCAGGATGCCTTCAACAATGACCGGAATTACAAGCCGTTGAGTAAAATCGACGTCGGCGCGGAATGGGAACAAACCTTGATCCCCTGGATCTTGAAAGGTAGGCTTTCCATGGGCTTGAAAGGCGGGTACCCAACTGCCGGTCTGGGAGGCGATTTATTCACCATATTCCACTACGAATTCGCCACCTGGGCGGAAGAAGCGGGATACTACACCGGCCAATTGGAAGATCGTTACTACGTGATGAATTTCGGAGTCGGGATATAACGGTTTTGGGAAGGCCGTCAACCCTGCCTTGATTTTCTTAAGTACGATTCCACCAGCCTCAATCTCCACTTAGGCAGACATTTCCCCCATGCAGCGACTGACCCGGAAGGCCCTTCCGGCCTTAACCGGTTTGGTGCTTTCGATTATCGGTTGCCAATCCGCGAATCCTGCCGTCGACTCCTCGGATAGACTGGCCGTTGATTCCATGGTGGTGGACCTTTTTTCCCTGGGAGCGAGGTTAAGATTGATGGGTGGCAATGCCCGCTTGACGGCTTTGGGAAAATCCTTGCTCACCGACACTATGACTCCGATTCAGGATGGAAATATCCTGTTAAACGTGGACCGGCCCGTGCGCGCATTCTCCGCGTACGCACGGCATGATGTCGATATTCTTTGCGACCCGACCTCACCGGCTAAGGATACGCTGTTCATCCAGCTCGACGATGAATTGGACCTTCCCTGCCACGATACGGCCCAGGCCTGGGCGCCCGGCTATCCTTATCGCAAACCCATGACCGCAGCCTATTTGGAAGGTCGCGGATTTTGGATTTCCGGCGCCGACGTGCCTTTCGCCCGCGGAGAACTCATCATTCACTTTGACTACTTGACGGGAGCCTCGCATGTTGGAAAATAATTTCGTCCGCTAACCCTCGTACACCCGAATCCCGTGTCTAGCCGTCACCTTGATATTTTTCTTCGCCGGCTACAACGCGGAGGCGGCGTTTACCTACGCCGGTTGCGATGACGTCGCCGAAAGCCAATTCAAATATGCCGCGGTGATCGCGCGCAGCGATGCGCTCACGGGCGGGTTCGCAGCTGCGGCCGCGACCACAAAGCCATTGGCCGTGGACAATACTTTATTGGAACCCATCCACTTGGCCTTTGATTCCCGCGCCGACGGGAAAACGGATATTTATTGGATCGAACGCGCCGGGACTGTGACGAAATTCACCTTGAACGCCTCCGGCATGCTCGACAACTCCGCGCAACAGGTATTGCTCAAGATCAAGCGAAGCTCCGAAGCCCATACCGGGGGCGCAAAGGCGTTCGACGCCCAAGGCGATTTATGGATTACCGTAGGCAAAAACGCGCCGGACTATCCGAACTCTTATAATGAAACGCGGGAAACGGGCAGCACGGTAGGCACTTCTGCGAACCTCGCGGATGACCGGGGAGGCGTCTTGCGAATTCACCCCGACAATTCCACCCGCGGCTACTCCATACCCGACGGGAATTTCGGACCCTATTGGTCCAACTATTTCAAGACCACCGGAAATGCCGATTTGGCGGCGCAATACGCTGATACGAACAAGGTGCGTCCGGAACTATACGTTAACGGAACTCGTAACGCCTATTCCATTTCAGTGCACCCGACCAAACGCTGGCTTGCCTGGGGAGAGTTCAACGTCAACACCACCAACACGTTAACTGAAGAACATAATTTGGTGACTCACCCGGCCTTTGGAGGATATCCGTACTTTGCCGGCGGCTTTGGACCTGGAAACGGCGCCGGTTATTACGCGCTCTGGTCCGGAGATGGCGCGACCGGTTACAACAGCGCCCATCCGGGATCCACCCAATCCGTCGACGGTCCGGTCAACCAGTCAATTTGGAACAAAGGGCCGAAGCAACTACCTCCGGTAACTCCCGCGTTACATACCTACATGCGAAGCGATGGCGCCGGGGCCGTCACCGGGCCTATCTACAAATATGACCCGACTTCCCCGTCCCGCATCAAATGGCCTCCGCATTTTGACGGCGCGTGGTTCATTACGGACTGGACCCAGGGAACCTCAGGCAATGGATTCCAGGGCGCCAAAATATTCAAGCTCAACGCGGCCGGAGACGCCAAAACGGATTCGCTGAAATGGTTTACCAGCCTGGGTTGGTTGAACCCCATCAGTTTCGATCAGGGAGCGGACGGAGCACTTTACATCATCAATTACGCGGGCTGGTACAACTCCACATCCAATACCCACATCGGCCGCCTCGAATATACCGAAATTGCCTACCCACGAGTTCAGTGCTCAGCGAGTTTTCCACTTCCCAAGCTGGATTCGGCTCGGATTTCAGCTTCCTTTGGATAAACCGCGAGGGTCACTCGCGAGTTACCCTTCGCAACGCTTCCGGGAAAGTGCTTTTCACGGCGCGTCAAGAGGGTCCGGCAAGGTATGCCTTAGGGGATAAAATGCGGAGCGCCGGCATTTATTTGGCCACCCTGGAGTCCGGCGGCGGCTTGACAACATTGAAATTTGCGAAACCCTGACGAATCTCCGACCTTGCTGACTTGAGAAACGAGCAGGCGCGTTGCCCGATCGAATTTTACCGGATTGGGTCGAAATATTTTCCTTATGCACCCTAAGACTCGCTATTTTAACAAGGTGATGAAAACATCTCCGTAAGGCCAACGGGCGGATGGAGACCTAATTACCAGGGGAGCATTCATGGATGAAATGTTGACGCGTGTGACGGACAACGATGAAATCATTGGTCCGATTGCGCGGAAGCTGTGTCACGGAAATCCGGAAAACATCCATCGATCCGTCCATGTCATGGTCATCAATTCGCAAGGCGCCCTGCTCCTTCAAAAGCGTTCCCTGCGCAAGGATACCCAACCGGGCAAATGGGATACATCGGTCGGAGGGCATGTAGGGTTTGGACAATCCTACGAAGAGGCGGCTCGCCGGGAGTCCGAAGAGGAATTGGGCCTGCAACTTAAGTCACCCCGATTTCTTTATGCATCACGCATTCGGAACCCGGTGGAATCGGAAAATATCCATTCCTTTTTGCAAGTATCGGACGGCCCCTTCCATCGCCAGGAAGAGGAAATCGAGGCGCTGCGTTTTTGGACACGCGAGGAGGTCGACGTCAATTTGGGTTCGGGAATCTTTACGCCCAATTTCGAGGAAGAGTATGCGATGTTCATTGCGTCATCGCATGGCCATTTATTGCGTTGAGGCTGTTGCGAAAGTAAATCACCAATTCCGGCGTCGGTGCATCGGATCCGGCGGCCATCGTCGGTGTTTTAGGGGATCAAAGGCGCGTCGGTATTTGCAGTACGTTTGGATGGGGTCGCATTTAAAGCGGGAAGGTTATCGTGAATACCTTCCAATTTCCCCCCTGCCAAACGAACGCCGGGCTTGTTGGCCAAAGTGCTTAAGCGAAGGGCTTTCAATTGCCTTTGCACCAGAGGCGGCACCATACCGGTACCCTCGGTCATTTTTCGCTTTTCAATCAGGGTAAGGTAGCTCAGGGCTTTATCGAAACGATCCCCTTGCACCGACTCTACAAATAACGTTAACGCTTCGATCACTTTTTCCTTACCGGGAGCTAGCGCCTGATCACCGGGATCGGAACGCCGTCCGGTGCAGGAAATCAAGCTTGCTGCAAGGAGAACCATGCCGGCAAGGGACAATTCAAACCATCTTTTTCGCATGGGACAATACCCCTCAGCTCACCTTCATTCGGTCGAAACGACCGACTCGGTCATTTAGACCGACTTGATCTTATGATACCGCCATTCAACCGGTTGTAGCAAGTTGGAGGAATGAGCTTCGGAGTTACCCGGAATCGTTCGCGTCAATTCAGGCGTTTTATTTCAATGCGCCGGTTTAATTCGCGGCCCTGGGCCGTACGGCTGGAGGCGGCCGGACGGGTTGTCCCGTAACCTAGAGGTTTCAAGCGGCGAATTTCGACCCCCTTATCTACCAGGTAGGCGGCAACGGTCATGGCGCGCGCCTGCGAAAGCGCTTGTGGGTCCGTTCCGGTAAGATTGTCGACGTGTCCTTGAATTTCGATTTCGGTACCGGGGTAGGCCGCCATTTTCAAAACGAAGGAGTCCAAAACCGGACGGGAAGTCGGGAGCAATTCCGACGTCCCCGGCTTGAAATCAACCCCTTTCAAAACGCCGTCACGAATGGGTTCCGGGCGCTCATCGGGACACCCGTCTTCGTCCTGGTAAAAATTGAATATTTCCTTTTCGTGCGGGCATTTATCGCGGGTATCAGGAATTCCGTCCCCGTCCGAATCCACTTCCGGACAGCCATCGGCATCTTCGATTCCATTGAAGTTTTCCGGTTCATTCGGACATTTATCTTGCGCATCGGGGATGCCATCGCCGTCATTGTCCAAATCGGGACAACCATCCTGGTCCTGAAAACCGTCAAAATCTTCCGGTTCATTCGGACATTTATCCTGCGCGTCGGGGATGCCGTCGCCGTCATTGTCTAAATCGGGACAGCCATCCTGGTCTTCAAAGCCATCAAAGTCCTCGGCGGCATAAGGACATTTATCACGGATATCCGGAATCCCATCACCGTCATTATCCGGATCGGGACACCCATCTTCATCTTCGAAGCCGTCAAAATCTTCCGGCTCATGCGGGCATTTATCCAGCCCATCCGGAATTCCGTCGCCATCCGCATCATGACTGCCCGGAAATCCATGCCAAGCCATTTCCAAAAAGATGGAAGCGGTGGGATAAAGCCGGTAGGTAACATTCGCGTTACCCAAGGGCGGACCCGTCGCAAGTTTCAACTGTGAATTCCAATCCTGGGGCGCGAGATGAGTTCCAATTTGCATGGTGACATTCCACGGCGTGCTCCAGCCCACGCCCAACGTGAAAACCGTGGTCTGCCCTAGCGGATCCTGGATTTGATCCGGAGACGCGACCAATACATCGTGTCGGATTTCAGCCTGCACGCGCAATCTTTGCATAGGGGAGGCTTCCGCCGCTAACGAGCCGTGTAAGGTGGTTAAGGGGTTATTCTTCGCGGCACCCAGGGTTTGAAATTGCGATAAGTTCAGGTGCAAAAGCGCCTCGGTTCCTTCCGCGATTTCCATTTCGGAAAAATCCACGGTAACGGCTAAGCCTCCGCCCAGGCTGGGAACACGAAGCCCTAGAGCCTGACTGGTGGCATCTGGAAACGTCGCGCTGCTGGGCACATATTCCAATTCTTTGGGCACAATGCCATTAGACGATGATGTCGGCGCCGTCGCCAACGCGTAAACGGCAAATCGATATAGCGGCAAGGACCAGGGCAAGGCCCACTTCAAGAGGAAGGAGGCATCGCCCATGCGGGAGGTTTTGTTCACTCCGGGAAACCCGGACAGGGATTCGTAATAATATGGAAGTCCGAGCGATAAATCCAATCCCAGGCCGAAATTTCCAGCCAAAAAGAATCTGGAATTGACGACTTGGGCATCCTCGATTTTACCGGCGCCGCCCGAAAAAACCGCGTTCCCATCTCCAATCCACCCGGTACCCCAATATTCCCTTCCATAGGCGCCCACTTGCACCATTCCCGTCGGCATGGGTTTGGCGGAATGCGTTTGGTCAACGCCCGGAACTCCATTTTGATCGGGTATAAAATCGGACGGGCCTAAACCGAAAACGGCGGTCGCCACAAAAATCAACGCGCATGGAAATACCGACATTGTATTGATTATAGGCCAATGGGGCCTTCTTCGCAAGGCATGTTACGCGAAGCCGAAAACTACATTTACGCCATGCTTACGAGCGAAGTCCATTTGGAAACCACATCGTCCACCATGGAGGCGGCGCGCGAATTGGCCGCCGGACAGGACTTCCTTCTGGTCTCCGCCTCGTCCCAATCGGGCGGCAAAGGCACTCGGGGCCGCGTTTGGCTGAGTCACCCGGGTAACGTGTACATGACGGTAGGAATTCATCGCCGCTATTTGAGTCCCGCCAGGATGGCCCTCCTGCCCTTGGAAGCCGGAGTGCATCTCTGGGAAACGGCGAATCGATTTTGCCGATTGCGGAATCAACATGAATCGGATTCGTTCCCTATTTTGAATTCCGCCGCGCCCTTGTTCCTTAAATGGCCCAATGATTTAATGCTTCGATCGCAGGGCGAATCTCGTAAAACGGCGGGGATTTTAATTGAAAGCTATGGTGAATTCTTCATGGTCGGCATCGGAGTCAACGTGGCGGCGGCGCCGGAAATCAAGGACGGCGGAAATCCAGGCGCAAGTCTCAGCGAGGCCGGCATGGACTTGCAGCGTATTCCGGAATTCATCCAGGAAATGTATTTGAGATTCCAAGTTTGCAGATTCTCGGGCCCGGAATCGGAGGAAACCCCTGCTGTCGCCGGAGACCAAGCTTACGCGGAAAATTTACTGCTATCGTGGCAAGGGAAAGTGGATTGGGATGAACCGCAGCGCCTGCGAGACCGGCCAGGCCAGCCTAAAGTGCAGCCCATTTCCATCAACCAACAAGGCCATTTACTGGTTCGGCATGAAAACGGTTCTACCGAATGGCTGGTGGCCGATTACCTAGCCTAAGCAATGATAGGATGGAAAGGATTTTAAACGTCGCCGTCCAGGATAGTCTTGGTGGTCACCTTGATTTTCGGATCCAAGGAGGCTGACGCCGAGCAGTATTTCTCGACGCCCAGGCTCACGGCTTTTTCCGCTTTCGCGCGGTCAACGTTATTCCCATGTATTGAAAAAGCGATGACGATACTTGTGAACGGAGACGGCGTTCCGTCCGAGCGCTCGCCGGAAACGTCCATTTCCATTGAACTGAAATCCACCCGCGATTTTTTCAGGATGTTCACGACGTCGATGCCGGAACAGCTGGCTACGGCGGCAAGCATCAATTCCATGGGTCGGAAACCGCTTTCGTCTCCACCGATGCTTTTGGATGCGCCGATATCGAAGGAATACCCGTTCGACGCGTAAGCCTTGAATTTAAAATCCGGCGAGCCGGTCAAACGGACCTTCATTATTGGAACGCCTGCACGAAATCCATGGTGGTCTTGTATTTCTCCAAGGCTTGGATGGCAGCCGGCATTTGGTTGGCCTCGGTCATGTTCGAAAGATAGCGGCGGAATTTTGTCGCGGCCTTGAAGAATTCGGGCGGCATGATCAACTCCTCGCGGCGAGTTCCCGACATGCCGATATCGATGGCGGGATAAATCCGCTTCTCGGCCAGACGGCGATTCAACACCAACTCCATGTTGCCCGTGCCTTTGAACTCCTGGAAAATCACTTCATCCATTTGGGAGCCGGTTTGCACCAGGGTCGTGGCGATAATGGTCAGACTGCCGCCTTCTTCCAATTTGCGCGCGGCGCCGAAGAACTTTTTCGGTTCCTGCAAGGCTTTCGCGTCCACACCGCCGGAAAGGGTACGGCCGGAAGATTTAAGCTGATTGTTGAAGGCCCGCGACATGCGCGTAATGGAATCGAGCAGGATGACGACGTCCCGCCCGGATTCCACGCGACGTTGGGCGATGTCAATCACCATGTTGGTCAAGGCAATATGCTCTTCGATGGGCTTATCCAGGCAGGAAGCGTAAATCTTTCCCTTCACGCGACGGGTTAAATGCGTGACTTCTTCCGGACGTTCGTCAATCAGCAGCAGAAAAATATCGGCTTCCGGGTGGTTGAATGCGATGCCGTTGGCAATTTTTTCCATCAGCATGGTTTTGCCGGTGCGCGGAGGCGCTACAATCAAGCCGCGCTGGCCCTTTCCGATGGGCGTCAGCAGTTCCAAAAGGATCATGCTCTTGTCGGTATCCGCCGGGCTGGAAAGCCGGTAGAACTCGTGCGGATTGACGCTGGTCAAGGAATGGAACATCGGCGATTGCCGGTAGACGTTCAAGTCCTGATCGTTGATGTCCATGAGGCTGGTGACGATTTTCTGACGGCGATTTTTTTTCAGTCGGACCAATCCGTGGATCTTGTGGCCGGATCGCAATCCGAAGCGTTGCACCATGTCGCGGGAAACGAAAATATCGCCCTCTTGCGCCACGAAGCTGGCTTTTTCGGATCGCATGAAGGCATGTCCGCCGTCCACTAATTGGATGTATCCGGTATACTCTTCGATTTCCGAACGAGGATCAAAATCGGTGGAAAAGTCCTGCCCCCCGTCGTCCCGATCTCCGCGGCGTTTTTTGCCCTTCTGCCCGCGGTTATTGATCTTACTGACCTTGGCGCGCTTCCGCCTGCGGCGTAGGCTGTCGTTGGATTCATGGGAAATCTGGGTGAGGTTTTTTAGTTGCGGGGTCGGATCATAAGGTTTTGCCGGTTGCGCCTCGTCGACCTCGCCGGTGCTTTCCTCGGTATCCTCGTCGTCGTCATCCTCTAGGTCGTCGTCGTCTTCGTCGTCATCCTCGTTGACGTCGCCATCCATTTCCGGATCCAGGATTTCTTCGTCCTGATCATGCTCATGGTCGTTCTTATCGGTTAACATGCCTGCGGGTTTCCTATCTTGCATTCAAGACGCCTCATTAAAAAAATTTTCTTTTGGATTTCCTGGATTGGATTTCGGATCCTAGGGAAGCGCAATGGATTCCGATCCGATTCAAACTCGGATTCAGCCCTACATCCATGCCGGCTCTCGGGTTTAACGGCCCCAAGTAGCCACGTTCAATTCTATCAGAAAACCCCTGAACTGGATTTCCACTTTCCCCTTCTGCGAGCCTTTACCGGGTTGGCCGACTGGGCCACAATAAAGCCGGTTGGGAGGCGAGAAGGGAATGGCACTATTATCGGCAAGCTTCAAAGGCTAGTATAGCCTTTTCTTAAAACACGAAGCAACGAAAAGCGTTGAGTTCGGGGCTATGCTGCAGTATTGAAGCTTAGTGGTCATGAAGAATATAAATAGCTGTGGTGTGAAATCCAAGTAATAACCGGAATTTTACCGGAGTTTATCGGGGATTATAATTGTTCATCGTCACCATAATCAAAGCCAGGCAGGACATAATGACGCTTCCAGTGATGATTTGCTGGCGATGATTGAATTCATGTTTAACAACCCTTACAGAATCGGCCCGGGACTTGGCCAAGGGTGGAGGCGGCGGAATTTTTTGGGCTGGGAGTTCTTTGGAGGTTTGCGTCGTTTTTGAGGTATCGGCAAATTTCGCTGAGGCCCCGCTGCCGGCCAAAGGCTGTGAACCCGGTTCAACGTGGATAAGCTGCGGCTTCGCTGCGGCGGCAGTATCCCGGGGAACCGAAACGGATGGGGCCGGTGAAGGCACGGGATCCGCGACTAGGTTGAGGACAATGAAAAGAACGGCCGTTGCCGCAACGGCCGTTGCCGCCGGTCTTAGGCGCCGAATCCCATTCATCGGCTGAAGCAAAATCAGGCCTCGAGATGCTTTTTCAAAAGTTGATTGACCTGTTCGGGGCCGGCCTTCCCTTGACTCAGTTTCATGACCTGGCCGACGAAAAATCCCAGGAGCTTGGTTTTTCCGCTTTTGTACGCTGCGATGGAGTCCGGATTTTTTTTCAACACTTCACGAATAAAAACCTCGATGGCTTCGGAATCATTGATGACGACAAGATTCTTGTCCTTGACGATTTGGCCCGGGGCCTTGCCTTCGGCGAGCATATCCTCGAAAATCGATTTGGCGATTTTCCCGGAGATGGTACCGGAGTTTATCAAGTTGATCAACTCGCCGACATGTTCGGGGGTGAATTTCAAATCCTTGACCTCGATGGCCTGTTCCTTGACGACGCGCAGGACATCGCCCATCACCCAGTTCGACGCGGATTTCTTATCGGACGTAATCGCGCACACGCGTTCAAAAAAAACCGATACCGGTTTATCCTTGGTCAGCACGGCGGCATCGTAGGCCGGAATGCCGTATTCCTCGACATAACGCTTCCGCCGAGCCTCCGGGAGTTCCGGCAAAGCCCGTTGGATACCTTCCACGTAGGCCCAATCCACCGTCAGGCGGACCAAATCCGGTTCCGGAAAATAACGATAATCGTGCGCCTGTTCCTTGGTGCGCGTGGCCACGGTAACACCGCGGTTAACATCCCAGCGCTTGGTCTGCTGGGCGATTGTTTCGCCCTTGTCCAAGAGCATGGCCTGCAAATCGATTTCGGCTTCCAGGGCCTTTTCGATATTGTGGAAGGAGTTCATGTTCTTCAATTCCACCCGGTTGCCGAAAGGGGCGAACTCGTCTTTGCGCAGGGACACGTTGGCGTCGCAGCGCAGATTGCCGCGTTCCATGTTGGCGTCGCAAATCTCAAGGTATTCCAGGATCTGCTTGAGCTTTTCCAGGTAGAGATAGGCCTCGCGCGGCGTTCGCAAATCAGGGTCGGAGACGATTTCAATCAAAGGCGTTCCGCAACGGTTCGCGTCGAAGAGCGAGTCGGCCACGGTCAAATCGTGGATCAACTTGCCGGCGTCCTCTTCCATATGGATTCTCGTCAAGCCGATGCGTTTCCGGGAACCGTCGTCCAAATCAATTTCCAGGTGGCCTTTGGTGCAAATGGGACGATCGTAAATGGCCATTTCGCCTTGCTGGGTGATTTGATAACCCTTGGGCAAATCCGGATAGAAATAATTTTTGCGCGTCCACATCGCTTTCGGATCGATTTTGCATCCGCAGGCCAGGCCCATCTTGATGGCATACTCTACCGCGTTGATATTGGGCACGGGCAAGGTTCCGGGCATTCCCAGGCAAACGGGGCAAACCAAGGTGTTGGGTTCAGCGCCGAATTCCACCTTGCAACCGCAAAACATTTTGGTCCGCGTGGAAAGTTGGGCATGTACTTCAAGTCCGATGACAACGCTATAAGCCATGCGGGGAAAGGTAAAAAAGCCGGAAGGGACTGTCAGAGGGCGGAAAACCAAAAGTGCAAAACCGAGTCTGAAATTTGATAGTTGAAAAATTTAAATTGAAAATGGTCCAGCGAAATCCCCAAACTGTCGCCCCCACCCCCTCCCCAAATTTTGCATCTTTCAATTTTCATTTTACAATTTGCAATCCTTCCTTTAACCTCATGGATTCCGCCGCCTATGCCCTTGCCCCCAGGACTGGACTCGTATGAACTCCTACGTAGCTTGGAGCCGTCCCATGATTTGCCCGGATACTTCCATCTCCGGATTAAGAAAGATCCGTCCGGATTGCCGCAGCTGGCTCCGGGAGGTGCTCCCCAGTCCACACCGATAGACATCTCCCCCTTTTTCGGCGCGGCCGGCCCCATTGAAATTGAAATCGGTTGCGGTAAAGGCGGAT
>JADGQO010000038.1 GCA_017881725.1 Fibrobacteria bacterium | reverse complement strand
GGGCTGGGGTTGGTCGTGTCCTTCTTATTGATCAATACCCGCGTCTCCCACAAACGCCGCGAAGTGGAGTCGCCGGTAATGGTGTCGATGGCGAATTGCTTGATGAACACGGCGCTGTCGGGATATCCCCAATAATCGTTGTTCTGATCGAATTTAATGAACGTGTTGGTTTTGAGCAGCACCCAGCGCTTTTTCTTGGCGTCGTCGCTCCAAAGCGGCGAGTTCACTTCGAAATGCGTGGCGCCGGCCACCATGACCTTGGTGGTGATATTGGCATACAAACCCATCGTCGATAAGTTCTTCGGGACGGAAGCCGTATCCAACGGGTTCCAGTAATGAAATTGGGCTTGCGCCGGCGACGCCGCCAGCGTAACCAGAGCCGCCGCAATCGCGCCGAATTGTAAGACTCGTCCGAGTGCTTTCATCCCCACATCGCAACGTCCAAAACCATGGATAAGCGAGATGCCCTTCCGGCCATCAACCTTCGCGCCCCGTCCTTCGGAAATCCCCCTAGCGTACATACCTATCTCCTACGGCCAAAGCGTGGAAACCGTAAACCTTACGGCGGCTGGGCCCCTCAGGCTATAATGTAGCTCGAAAGCGGAGGTTTGGAATCGCATCTCTCACCCACCCGGGGCTTATTTTATCGGCTACCCCATCAGAACAAATAACGGGTAAAACCCTGACTGCCGACGCGAATCAAATAAAGGCCCACGGGCAGATTGGCGGGAATCGCATAGGTGGTTTTGCTCACCCGTTGCAACTCTACGTTCCGCCCGGAAATTCCGGTCATGGATACCTTTAGCCCCGCTATACCCACCATGTCCGCCGGGATTTGCAAGAGACGGCCGGCAATGGAGGGCGACTTCAGGTTGCTGTGGCGCGCGCCCACGAAGATTTCGTTGGGTGCCGGTATTCTATCCATATCCGTAATCCATTGCGTCAGGACGATGACGGCGGAGTCGTATACTTCATAAGAACCCAACGGCGGCATTTGGGCCGGAACCGGATCGTAATTGTGCGGCTCGGTTCTCCGTGATTTGACGCGGAGTAACAGCACGGATTTGGTGGGATAACCCGGTACAATCACGGCGGCTTCAATTTCCAATGAGTCGAGGTGATTCGGGTTGTTGCCGTCGTTGAGCTTGTTGTAATACTTGGGCAGGGATTCGTTTAAGTAATAATCGAAGGCGACGTTTTTGTGGCGCAAATCCATCGCTACCTTCATATTGTAATAGTCGTAGTTCACCTGTGCCGTCGTGGCGCCCGTCGCGAGTCCGCGGCGGCCGTGGCAACCCGAACAATTGGAGGCGATGAAGGAACGGGCGCGCAGGTCGATCGAAGCTGATTGATCTTCCACAGCCGCCCATTTGGGAGCAGTGGTCCAATTCGCGGGTTTAGTACCAGTGAGCACGTTGTGCTTGAAGAGATAATCCAATTGGTTCACGGTTGCAACCGTGTCCGAGGACGGACGGTTGAGCTGTGCGGTAAAGAAACCGAGCACCGACCGATCATGGATGGTATCGCCCATGCTGGAATGATGGCACTTAGAGCAATCGGAGCTGCTGGGAAAATGCCACTTCTTCAACTTGGAAGCCCCGACTTTGCCCGCCGGCCAAACCGGGATGGAATCATCCATGCCGATTTTCGGGCTCACCAGGTCCGCATCGGTTTGGGCTTTATTCCACTTATAGGAGTAACCGTACCAATGGTCGATATAAATGTTCGCATTGGTTTTCGGATCGATTGCCCACAATTCCTTGCGGTTGAATAGGATGCGTGTTTCCCATTTCACGCGTGAAGTGGTATCACCCACTATGGTATCGATATCGAATTCCTTCACGAAAACTTGGCTGTCCGGATAGTTCCAATAATCCGTGGTGTCCCAGGCAATGGGCTTTCCCGGACGCGCCACGACCCAACGCGACTTATGCGCCCCATCGCTCCAGAGCGGCGAATTCACTTCGTAATGATAGATGTTCGGCGATACGACTTTTTTGGCTGCGGCAATATTTACGTACAATCCCGTCTGCGAAAGTTTGGCCGGCGCGGTCGTGGAATCCGAAGCGATCCAATACTTGAATTGCGCCTGCGCAGGCCATGCCATTACACAAATCGTTGCCATTCCGGTACACAACGTCCAGATAAGGCGCGTTGACATGCGAATTTTTCCGGTATCCATATCATTCTCCAGCGGTCAGAGCGTGAACAGAGTGATTTTTATTGGGAGTGCGGGTCCCTATGGATTGAATCTAATGCGCGATTCAATTTTTGCGGCCAAGTTTTTGGACGATTCCGTTCGCGCGGACAGAACGGTTTTCATCCTGCTCTTGCCTGAACAAGCGTGCTTTGCCGGAGTCCTGACCAAAAAAAAGCCCCGTCATGCGACGAGGCTTGGTTTAAACGAGGCTCAGTTTAAAATTCAGGTTCCGTCGCCGGAACCCTGACTGTTGTTTTGCTTAGAACAAATAACGGGTAAAACTCTGACTGCCGACGCGAATCAGATAGAGGCCGATGGACAGGTTGGCGGGAATCGCATAGGTGGTTTTGCTCACCTGTTTCAACTCCACGTTACGCCCGGAAATTCCAGTCATGGATACTTTTAACCCCGCTACACCCACCATGTCCGCCGGGATTTGCAAGAGACGGCCGGCGATGGAAGGCGACTTCAGGTTGCCGTGGCGCGCGCCCACGAAGATTTCGTTGGGTGCCGGTATTCTATCCATATCCGTAATCCATTGCGTCAGGACGATGACGGCGGAGTCGTATACTTCATAAGAACCCAACGGCGGCATTTGGGCCAAAACCGGATCGTAATTATGCGGCTCGGTTCTCCGTGATTTGGCACGGAGTAACAGCACGGATTTGGTGGGATAACCCGGTACAATCACGGCGGCTTCAATTTTCAATGAATCGAGGTGATTCGGGTTGTTGTTATCGTTGAGTTTGTTGTAGTACAAGGGCAGGGAGTCGTTTAAGTAATAATCGAAGGCGACGTTTTTGTGGCGCAAATCCATCGCTACCTTCATATTGTAATAGTCGTAGTTCACCTGCGCCGTCGTAGCGCCCGTCGCGAGCCCGCGGCGGCTGTGGCATCCCGAACAATTGGAGGCGATGAAGGAACGGGCGCGCTTATCGATGGAGGCGGACTGATCGCCCAAGCCCGCCCAACGCGGTACGGTGGCCGTGTCATTCCAATTCGCGGGTTTAGTACCAGTGAGCACGTTGTGCTTGAAGAGATAATCCAATTGGTTCATGGTCGCGACGGTGTCGGAAGAGGGACGATTGAGCTGGGCAGTCATGAAGCCCAAAACCGACCGATCATGGATGGTATCGCCCATGCTTGACCGATGGCACTTAGAGCATTCGGAGCTGCTGGGAAAATGCCACTTCTTCAACTTGGAAGCCCCGACCTTGCCCGCCGGCCAAACCGGAATGGAGTCATTCATGCCGATTCTCTGGTTCACAAGGTCCGCATCGGTTTGAGCTTTGTTCCACTTGTAGGAAAAGCCATACCAATGGTCGATATAAATGTTCGCCCCGGTCGTCGGATCGGTGGCCCACAACTCCTTGCGATTCATCAAGATCCGTGTTTCCCACCTGACCCGCGAGGTCGTATCGCCGATCACCGTATCGATGTCGAACTCCTTCACGAACACCTGGCTGTCCGGATATTTCCAATAATCCGTCGTGTCCCAAGCAATCGGTTTTCCCGGCCGGGAAATGACCCAGCGGGATTTATGGGCGGCGTCGCTCCAGAGTGGCGAATTCACCTCGAAGTGATAAGTATTCGCTGCCACAACCTTTTTGGGCGCGGTAATGTCGACATAAAGTCCGGTCAGGGAAAGTTTAGCCGGCGGCAAAATGGAGTCGTTGGCCGCATCCCAGTATTTAAAATCCGCGCACACCAGCGTCGGCATGGCCAGCACCAGTAAAGCTTTTTTGACAAAACCTGATTTGAGCATAATTGAAAAACCCCTCAATTGTCCAGCCGCTTGAGTCCGGACCTACATGTGAATACAGACAACCTATAAATAATCACTTTGGCGTTAAAATTCCGTTGGATTCTGTTGGAAAAAATGGCGCCCCATGTGACGAAATTAACCCCGCCGATTAAAAGACGCCGGTCAATTTGCAGGCATTTTCGACATTTTGAAGTTTATCGTAGCCTGACGCCGGTTTTCCTAAGAAAACACCCGTTTTATCCCAATCCGAACGCTCTTTGGATGAACCAATACAGGCCTACGGCCGATATGGCGATGCTGATCGGCAAGGAAACGCGTCGGAAATACCAGGGTTTGTTCCACATCCACGCCGTCAGCGCGGCCGCCGCGGCAATTACGGCCAATTGACCCAGCTCCACGCCGACGTTGAAACTGATGAGGACTTTAAGGAACTGCCCTTGCGGCAAGCCCAATCCCTTCAGCACCCCGGCGAATCCCAGCCCATGAATCAATCCGAAGGCGAAGACCAGGGCCCACCGGGAAGGGCGCATTTTGCGGAAAAAAATGTTCTCCACCGCGACGACGACGATGGACAGGGCAATCAAAGACTGCACCAGCCTGGCGGGCAACGTAACATCGTTCAGCAAGGATAGACCCAAGGTCAGGGAATGGGCGACGGTAAAAGCCGTGACCTGCAGGAAAAGCGGACGCAGATAAATGGAGAAGAAAAACAAACCCAGGACGAAAAGGATATGATCCGTGCCTTCCGGGAGAATATGTCGGAACCCCAGCCAGACGAATCGCTTGACGACGGACTCTTCCTCCGATGTCGCCCCCACCGCTCCGCTTGTGCCAGACGCAGTCGACGCCATTGACGTGGAGGTGGCCGGCTTTCCGGAATCGCCGCCTGCGCCGGACTTGGAAGCGGCGAGAGCAATGTTGTAGGCCGCCTCCAGCGAATCGGTTTGCAGGGGCAGTATCATGCGATCGTCCAGGCCCAGGAACCGGCGTTTGATTTCCAGGCCGCGATACATGACCCGCACATGCGAAAGAGGTTGGACTTCCAATTCCGCGAACAGCTTGGCGCCCATTTCCAGCTTGCGCGCGCCCGCGGGTATCGGCCATTGCAATTTCAGGACGATCGCGGTTCCGTCCAGATCCACGCTGTCCATTTTGTGATTTCTGTCGTTGGGATGTTTAATTCCGGATTCGATGACCCGCATCCCTTGCGCCACGTTCCCGTCCAAACGCAAATCCAACCGCGTCTGGAAGTAGTAGACGATGCGATCCACCATGCCCGGCCACTCGGGAGGTTTGGCGTCCGACAAAGCCTTGAATCTCAGGGCGTAATACAAATCATCCCGGTTCACGTCCACGCGCGCTTCGATTGTGTCGGGCCGGATGGTTAAATCCACTTTGGAGACTCCGGTAGGATGCGCAGCAATCGCGACGGGGAGAATCAACGCCGAGGCGGCAAGCAACGCTCCGAAAAAAAACCTCCGCGAACGGCGAAAGTCCATCAATCCCCCGAATGCCTTGGCCATGTTCCATCCTTACGGTAAGAGCTTTACGTACGGAATTTAATAAACTCGAGAGGGGCGCAATAAATCGGAGCGGGTCACCGCCCCAGGCGGGCGGCATAGGCGAAACCACGGAAGTATTTCCGCCACTGCGCCTCCGTGCTCCCATAAGCATTGTCATACGCAAAATAATCCACCAGGGCCTCGCGCGTGCGGGCGATCTCGCGCAGCCGTTCCCGGTGCTTCGGATCCCGAAGCGTCAAATCGATCAGCTCAAGGGCCCGGAAAAAAGCCGATTCCTTGTATTGGGCGTTTCCCTTTCGCTCCCAGTTGAGGGCGCGCTCCACTTCGCTGCCGACGTGGGCCAACTGCGTACACAGGGAGAATCCGTTCCACCGGCCTTCGGCCAGCTCCTTATGGATCGGATTCATTGGACCCACTCCCGGACGAGTTTGAGAATGCGCTCGCGGGTTTCCGGGTCCTCCACGGATCGGCTGCGATTGTTCTCCAGGGGCCGGAGGTTGATCATGGAGTCGAGGTCGCCGAAGCTGAACTTTTCCAAGACGCCGTCCGGCTTGAACCCGAAGGCTGCACTGGCATGGGTTAATACGGGTATTAAAGCGACACCAGCGGCTAGAAGGTTTGCCAAAGTGATTGGATAAAATGGATATGGACCCTTTGGCATTTGATTTTCTTTAGCTACCCAAAAGTGTGAATGCCTGATTTATGAGGCCGCAATCCATGCTATTTCAGTAAATCGACGATTTCGGAGAATCCGCTCTCCTTGGCCGCAGAAAGAGGGCTGGCACCCGCGCTATTCGTAATGGCTTTTTTTGCACCCTGTTCGAGGAGAAGCCTCACCAATTCGACATTGTTTTGGTTGACTGCGATGAAAAGCGGAGTCTTGGTGCTCTCGCCACCACTATCTCCCGCTCCGTTTACGTTTGCGCCATTTGAAATCAATAGTCGGGAAACCTGCAGGGCGTCAACCTTGTTTTGAATCGCACAGGCCAGAGTTAAAGGCGTTTCGCTATCTTCCGAATAGGTTTTGTTGATATCCGAATACATCTTGTTTTGAATAACATACTCAACGATATCTTTTTTATTGAAAGCGATGGCGGCATACAGAGCATCATAAACATAGGTTTCATCGGTCAAGCATTTATCGATGGGCGCTCCTTTTTGAACAAGGTCCTTGAATTTTTCAACGGACCCGGAATTGATCGCTTCACCTAATTTCGATGCCTTGTAACCTTCGATCGATACGCCAAACGAAAATTGCGATGAATCGGATTTAGGCGCAACGGTATCGGCCGGCGCTGATTTGACGGTTGTTTCGATTTTGGATTTAGTGTCTTTGCTGATCGCCTTTTCATGATTGCAGCCCATTAAGGAAATAGTCGCAACGACGAAACCCAGGAAGATCCTATTGTTTGATTTCAACATGAATGCACGGCTCCTTTGCCAAGCGGGCAATTTTTCCGCTGTCAGGTATGGTTTTGATGTCATGAAAAATCTTTTCGACCCCATCATCTTTGGCTATCTCAATAATAAATTCCGGGACATTTTTTAAGGGGATTCCGATGTCGACTATATTCAATCGCCCATATTCTTCTGTGCTGACGCAGTGTTTCGATACCCTTTTCCCCTCATTGGATAGCGCGTTGATTTTTTCAACCATTTTTTCGATTGTTACCGCTTTATCCAATCCCTCTTTATGGCACTTGTCATATACGTCCGTTACCGCTTCACCAGGCGCTGCATAACTCAATCGTTTGCCATTCGATAAGTTGGTGTACATCGCATCGGCTTGCTGATGTGGATAGCGGATGGTACTTGTAATCGTGACGGCTTCAAGGCCCGCCGCTTTCGCGGCTTTTCCTATGATTTCAATGCTTTTCCCCGATAGGACTTTTTGTCTTTCCAGGTCAAGCGTATTGGAAAACTTCACAAATGACGAATGTGTTTCCGCCTTATCCTGTTCATTTGTCGCAGCCTGCGGCTTCTCCCGGACCAATTCGTCATAGAACAAACATTTGATCCCCGGCCCCGACCGCTTCCCCGCCTTCTTGCACTGCGTCTGGCACGGTGCTTCATTCCCATCCTGGCAGGGGAAATGTACGGGGAAATACTTGCTGTCCTTGAGTAACATAAACGTTACCCGGCGGTTTTCCGGCGCGTGGTCCTCGCCGTCCTTCGCGCGGTTATGCGCCGCGCACCCCATCCAGGGATGTCCCGCCACGTCCTTGAACCGCGCGGCGTCGATTTTGATATCGTGTTTGCCCTTCATGTAGGCGCTGAATATCGCTTTGCGCGTGGCGGAATCCTCCCGCCCGGATTGCGGCAGTCCGGCGCTTTTCTGAATCGCCTTGAACGCCGCGTGCGTGTTCGGACCATCCTGGCCGTTGGGTGTGTCATGGTAATGGCCTAAATCTTTGAGGATAACTTGCAACGCCTTCAAGCCCCACTTCTCGGCGCTGTACAACTTGTCCCACGTGTCCACGTCGTTGGTGATGAACGCGAAGGCGCTTTGCGCCCGCCGCTCACTCAAACCCTTCGGATCCTTTTCATCCGCGTCCACATGGCCGAACACGGAGATATACGCCTTCTTCGGATATTTCTGATCCCACTCCTTGACCGTCGATTCCAACTGCTTGAAATCCTTCGTCGCCGTGGGCTGGATGAAGCTGGTATCCTTCGCAAACGACACGCCCGGCACCAGCTCATGATCCGCCGCCTTTAGTGCCGTCTCCGTCACCTTGCGCAAAATATTCTCCGGGATGAACATCTCCGCGAGTTTGTGCGTGAACTCGATGAAGTATTCCACCGGCCCACCGTCATGGCCGGCGTCACTCCCGTGGCCCTTGGGCTTGTACACCGGAAGCGTCACCGTCGCGCGCCCATCCGCTTGCGCATGACCTTCGGCCTTGCTGATGGATTCCGGCCCCTTGGGCGTCTTGGCGAAGAGTTCTGCTTGCACCTTGGTGAGATGTTCCTTGCCCGGCGGCAAAACCAAATGGACCGAAGCCTCCGCCTCTTCCTGAAACAGCGTGTCGTCGGCATGCCACTTCGCGTCTGAAATGACCGCGCTGTCTCCCTTGGCTTTTTCCTCAGGCTTGGCGACTTCTTGCGTTGGAAAATCGTAAGGTTCGCCCGATGCCGGTTCCAGCGGCTTGGCTTGCTCGCGGTCCTCAGCGGCTTGCTTGGCCGCGTCTCCACCGCCACCACCACCGCCCTTTTTCTTGGTGACCAGCGAGTCCTCGTGATACTTGGGATTCGCGTTCGGCCCTTGCAATCCAGGCAGTTGGAACTTTTTCAAATCGTCGTCGCCGGGATTTTTGTTGTGCTTTTCGTTCATAAGCCATTCTAATGGATCAAAAACCCAACACTTGCCGAAGTGACCGTGCGTTAGACGATGCTGGGCCAGGCAGTTGTGAAGAAGTAAAGGTAAGAAATGGTCTTTGCGCTTGGCGTGTGATGGGGCTCACAATTGGAGGCGCATAGGTAAATCAAAACCCATTTCTCATCAATAACTTTCACTCCACCAGGCGCGCCGGAATCGCTGGCCTATGGGAAGAAAGGCTATCTCCGGTTTCCCGGAGGTTTTCCGACAAGCTCATGCCAACGGGTATGTGGACGACTAGGTCTGTCGGACTACGGCCTGGTCGCAACGTCGGGCGATTTCGAGAATGGTTGGTGGCATCTGACACGGGACTCATCGCCGCCGCATCAATTACAGGTGACTGTCCCCCCGTCCGCGAAGACATCACTGAACGAATCCGTTCCGCAATTCAAACCTGACCCGAGGTGCGAGGTCAGAGTTCCGCTCGAGATGTGGATTTGGCCCAGGCCGGAGTTGGTGGAATTATTGTTAAAGATCGTAAATGGCTTGTTCAGGGTGACATTCGGATTGTCCCCATAGATTTCGATGGCGCGTGAATAGGTCGTATTGTGGTCGAAGGAGCCACCGTTCAAGGTCACGGTGGAATTATCTACATCCATCGACGGGTCCTCGCCCGAATTCACCAGTTTCTCCGAGTCTGCGGCGTTCTCCCAATCGGTTCCTGATTTGGAACCAGTGCCTGCCTGGGTGAAGTTGATCGCATTACACGCGTCACTTTTCAATGAATAGCGGATTTCCGCCCTCTTACCGGTCCTCGTCGCGATGTTAAACTACTTGCAGACTCCACCGGAACTTGTCAGGACGGAAGAACATGAAAAGCTCACGCCGGACCCGATAGTAAGGCTATTTCCGTCACCGGCAACATCGGCCTGATAAGGACTTAAATTTACGCTGACGTTTCCTGAAATGTTTGCAACACCGCTCAGGGTCACGGTTCCGTAACTTGAAACGGCTGTCCCGTACGTCGTGCTATTGCCCGTAATGGCCCCATCCACCATGTTGAATGTTCCCCCTACCCATACGATACCCGTACGATAAATCTGGCTCCTGACGGTGAGATTTGTCGCAGTGACGGACGCATTATTCAGCAACTCCATTCCATAGGTAAAGTCGACTACGCCATTATTATCCAGGGTGATATTGTTGAAATTACAGATGGTACCCAAATTTGAAGCTCCTGTGGAAGCCATCACTAACCCATCCACGGTTACATTCAGTGATGTCAGCCCACTTGCTGGGGATATATACATGGTGCCGAGGCGCGTGGCAACTAGGTTTCGGCCCGATAAATCGTACGGGGATTTGGTGGCATCTAAACCCCCGTACATGGTCATGTTATAGTTTACAGTGAGAGTCGGAGTGTAGAGCCCTGAACCGACCCAATACTCCTTCCCCGCATAAGTGGGGTTTTTCACCGCATCAGCCAGGGCGGTTGAATCCATGGCATTTTCCCAATTCGCCCCGGATTTCGTACCAGCCCCGCCAACCGTAACGAAAATCACATTCCATCTTCGGTAAACGGTTATGCTAGCCGTACCCGTATTTTTGGCTAAATCGGTTGAAGAAACAATACAGGTGTTGGCACCGTTAACGTTCCCCAGATCGCATGGTGTTGAAGTTGCCGCGCCATCAACTTTGTAAGAGATTGTCACCTTATCGAGGCTGGTCACGTAATTGTTGTTGGGACCTGTGATGACGACGGACGGAGGGGTCTTGTCCACCGTGATGGTCTGCGGAGTGGAAGGCGGAGACCAGTTGCCCGCTTTGTCCTGTTCCTGGACGATAAGAGTGTAGGACCCTTCGGTGCTGGTCTGGTATTGGGTGAAGTTGGTCGCGATCCAAGCGCCACTGTTCAAGGAATAGCGGTAGATCGCAGGCGTGCGCATCCCTGCGCCCCCCGCGTTATCCCCGTTGGAAGTCCAGTTCCAAGTCGCCGTGGTGTTCGTCAGCGCGGACACGACTGTGAGGGTCGGGGCATTGGGCTGGGTCGCGTCCTTGGTGACCTTCACTGTATCTCGGCCGATGTTGCCGGACACGTTGCCAGACGAGGCGACTACCAGGCGGTTCACTCCTTCGACGAGATTGAAATTCTTGGTCTGCTTGGTCTGTACCCCTCCGCTATCGATGGTGTAGGAAACGGTTATGGTATCGAAACGCGTGATGGTAAGGCTGTCAGTAGGGTTTGTGATGACCACCACCGGCGCCGGCACATTGACGTTCACCGTCACCGACAAGGTGCGGGCATTGCCCACCCGATCCGCAGCCGTGAGTAACAGCGAGTTGGCCCCCGATTTCAGGGTCAATGCGGCCGTAGTCCAGGTCCCGGCTGTAATCGAAACCGTGCCGCTACCGGATTGCTGCCCGGAAACCGTCATGACGGCCACGGCCGTGCCAGTATCCTTGACCTGGCCGGACAGGGTGATGGTCAGTGACGTGGAGCTGGCGGGATTGGCATGGCTGGTCAAGGTGATCACCGGGCCGGTGGTATCCACCCTCACGCTACGGGTGGCCGAAACGGACCATAGCATGGCGCGGTCCTGCTCTTGCACGGCGAAGACATTGGTTCCTTCGATGAGGGGCAGATTGGTCAGTAACGCCGACGTGGTGTCCTTCCAGGGGCCGCCGTTCAGGGAATAACGATAATGGCCGTTCAGGCCGCTTCCCGTGGCCCCATCCGAGCCCACAGTCCATCCGAAATCGCCCTTCACGACGTTGATTTCAGCGGCGGGCCCCGAGGAAATGGCCGGCGCTGACGGCGGGGTCGCATCGAGGAGGATATTGAGGATGGCTTCCGCCGTATTGCCGGCCTGATCGAAGGCCGTCACCGTAACCGGAACAAGATTCCCTTCCGTCAATGTGATGCTCGGCGTGGACCAGGCCCCGGCAGTGAAGTTCGCCTTGATCGCAGCCCCGCTGCCGACCTTGTAAGTGACCTGTGAAATCGACACGGTGCCGACAGCCGTTCCCGATAAAGTAACGGTGGACGTGGCCGTATAGTAGGTGCCCGAGGTTATTGGCGAAGTGATGACCACCATCGGCCCCACGGTTCGCACCGCCACATTGCGTTTCGCCACGGGCGACACATTGCCCGCCAAATCATATTCCGACACGGACAGCGTGTAGCGTCCATCCGACAGGGCGGATTTGGCCTGAAAAATCGTATCTGTGATTATCGTATCGGTAATCACAATGGACATTGAGTCCAAAAGGGCCAAGTGGAAACTGTGGTTGCCTCCGCCGCCGCTTTTCCAAACCCAGGTCGGCCGCCTCTGATTGGTGGTATCCGGCGAAGCCGCGATTACGGAGGTTATGAACACCGGCATTGCGGGCGAAATGGTGTCGCGCACAATCGCTACCGTATCAAAGCCAGGGTTCCCCACCGAGTCCAAACCCGAACGGATGATTTTGATGGTGTCTTGTTTGCCGACCAGGGATTCGGAGCTGTTCTGCGCCGCCCCGTCCACGGTCCAGGCCACGGTAACCGAGGAATTCCGGGTGACGAAACCCTTGGCCGGGGAGGTGATCTTCACAACCGGAGGCTTGGTATCGACGCGAATGTTCACGGTGTCGGTTCCCACCAGCCCGCTGATTTTGCCGGTGTCGGAAATCACGATATGGTTCAGCCCTTCGTTAAGGGACAGGAGCTTGGTGAATTGCGCGCCATCCACCAAATACGCCAGGGTGATCCGATTCACGTTGACGGTGGTGTCTTTGGATCCGGGTTTCACGATATCCACGAACGGTGCTTTGCTGCCCACCACCACGCGCCGCGTTAGGTTAACCGCATTGCCTTCGCCGTCCTTCGCGTAGAAAGCCGCCTGAAACGTCCCGGGCAAAGTGTAATGGTAGGTGACGGTGAACGCGGTGTCCAATTTGGAAGTCGCCATCGAATCCTCCCAAATGCCATCGCCGTTCAAATCCCACTTCAACACTTGGATGCTTCCGTAACCTTGCGTGACCCGAAGCGGGAAAATCACCGTGTCGCCCAAATTGATTTGGCGATCGTTTCCCGCGGTCAAAACCGGGACATCCTTCCTGATTGTCACCTTGCAGGAATCCAACAGACTCGCGATTCCCAGTGGGTTGACGAATATTTCCACGACACCCGGCGCCACCGCCGTAACCTTGCCGTTACTGGAAACCGTTGCGACGGAGATATCACTGGAGCGATATTGCGCCACGTTGCCCGTGTCAGCGGGCTTCATGGTCACCAGCAACTGGCCCTGCGCACCGCCCGTAAAAAGCAGCAGGGAGTCGGGGGCCACGGAAATGGAATCCACGTGTTTGGGTTGCACCACCGATAAAGTCAGGTCCGCATGCAGGGAGGAATCCGACTTGACCGTGGCCGTGATCTTGATTTGACCCACTTTGCGCGTCCGCAAGCGACCCTGCTTGTCCACCGAGGCGTTGCCGGTGTCCGCAGCCGACCAAGACACATCTTGCGCCGCCCCGGAGGGATAAACCTGGGCTTCCAAGATGGTGCCGGAATCATTCACCGGCAAGGAAAGGGGAGACGAATTCAATACTTGCACGCTGGTGGGTTTAGGGGGTTGAATGGTCACGGAAGTCGTGTCCCAGGCGCCGGTATCCGCCTGCGCGCGCGCACGGATGAAGACATGACCCACTTTGATCGGCGTCACGATTCCGCTTGAAGACACCGAGGCCAGAGTGCTGTCGCTGGAGGTCCACGTCACCAGCTTGCTTAGGGAATCCGGAGATACAGCGGCCAGCAAAGTGCCCGTTGCGCCACCGGCATATAAGTTCAATGTTTTGGGATTCACCACGACGGTGGCTTTTGACTTTACCTTCACGCCGGTATCAATAGGCGTCTTTTTCGTGGTGTCTACGGTTACGGATATGCCCCGGGACACTCCGGCCTTACCATTGGTGAATGCCAACTCCCGCTTCAGAATCTTTTGTCCGTTACGGTACACCTCCAAAACAATCAGGTAGTTGAGCAAAGTCGGCGGAGGCAGAACCAGGTTTTGCAATTGGGCCGGCGAGGTGTAAGGACCGTGATAAAGCATATCTTGGAAAAGCGTGTCGCCGGTTGCCGAACCCTTGATGTCGTAACGCGTCACCACCAGTGAGTCACCTGGTTGCAACGTGGCCTTTAAGGAATCCGAAAGGGTTAAGGAAATGGTATCCGGACCTTGTGATTCGGTATTGCAGGTCCAGGCAAAAAATGCGAGGCTGCACAACGCCAGAAGACGGAAGAAGGATTTCATCTCAGAGACCTCCGGTTACATGATTTGCGGGGGAAGAGGAATGACCGCTTTCCACGGCCCAGAAAGCCGCTCCAGCACCTACAGTTGCAACGCCGGCAACTGTCCACCATACCCAGGCATTATTTGAGGTCGCTTCCACCTGCGCGGTTTTCGGCGCCTGCTTGGTCGCGGGGCCGTTTTTCTCCGGCGCCTTGGGATTGCCGAAGGAATCGAAATGGGCGCGATAGTCTTGCGTATGCAAATACTCGCGTTTCACCTTGTCGAAAATTTCCAGGATGTTATGCGACACGTACATGTCGGCGAGCTCGATATTGGGAGCCAAGGGCAGAAGCTGGTTGAAATAGCTTTCAGCCCTGGTTCTTTCCTCCTGATTCGCGGCATAAATGACGCCGAGATATTTGTATGCGAAGATCTTTTCATCGCGCGTGGCCGAGGCGCCTTGCTTCCTCAAGAAGGATTCCAGGAGCGTCTTGACCGCCTCCAACTCCCCTTCGCGGAAATTCACCTGGACGGTTTTCATGTCGAGCTTGGGGTCGGCGGGGGTAACCGATGCGGCGTGAAGATTGGCCGCCAGCAGAATGGAGAGAAGAAATGATGATTGCATAGGCCTTTTCCGATATTCCCCGCTGCGGGGCGGGATTAAACACTTGCACGGAAAGAATAGAAATCTTGCTCAAGTGGGTAGTGATGGGCGTCACTTTTCAGAGGGTTTACCTGGTCGGCTTAGGCCAGATGAGGGATGGGAGGGTAAGTTAGCAGTGATTCCAAATTGCACCGAAGTCAACAGGAAGAAAAAGGCCGAGGCAGGCACCCGCGCCGAAAAAACCATCCCTTTCAGTGAAAGCCCCCCAATCCCCCGAATGCCTTGGCCATGTTCCATCCTTACCATAAGTGCTTTACTTACGGATTTTAATCAATCCCATGTCGTGGCGAAATACACGGAATGCCTTTCACTCACTGCAGATTCCGTACAAATCATTGCGGGAACTTTACCGGCATCAAAAATCGATACCGGTTAAGTTGAACCCGTCTCCCTGATTTGATTTCGGGTGACGATAGCCCCAACGAAGGGGGCGGAAGCATCACTAAGGTTATGGGTTCCGGAGATTTGGTTCGCCGATTTCATCCAAGGACATCCAAAGACGGTTTGGTATTGGAAAAGGGTTTGGATTTACTTATGCTCTTGTCCCTCGGGTGTTGAACTTTTTTAACGTCTGACTTGGGGTTTATTTTTGGAAAACATGAGGCAGGAAATTTTATGAGTTATCGCGTTTCGCGATTTCTGATGTTTACCATACCTCTGGCGGTATTTGCTTTCGCGCGGGCCGATGTGACGCGTGAGCCGTTGCAGACGAATGTGATTTTTGACGCGGGTCAAATCATTCACAGCAATTATCCTGAAGTCCATGACGGGCAAATGCTCCAGTCGACCAGCCTTTCCATAACGCAAGGCATAAACGTCAACGAACGCCTCAACCTCGCGGTTGGCGTTGGCGGCTTGTTCTTTTACACCATTCCAAATGTGTTCGGCCTTTCGTATCAAAGAGCCATTAAGTTCGGCACCACGGTCACCAAGGCCATGGGTTCCGTGAAATTAGGCGCGCTGGATGATCCTTTGGGCAAATTCAACTTCGGCATTATTCCCTTCAAGTACAACCCCGACGCCAAAAACCTCGGCGAATTCCTATTGCGCGATGAAGCCTATCCCACAGTGATGGTTTCGGGAGGCCTAAGCACCATCAATTCTGCCGGCTTCCAGATGGAAGGTGCAGAACTTCGCTTGCACACCGGCCCGATTACCCATGATTTGGTGATCTATACCGAGCGCGGCATTGAACCTACCGGAGACCTCACACCGGCCTATGTTTTTGCATACAAACCGCATCCAGCCATTGAAATCGGTGGCGGCGTGGCTTTTGCCCATTTGGTTTCCTTCAAGCCCAGCAGCACGACCCCAAAGGGGCCGCTGTTGAGCCCGGTAATATCTTCGGCTTCGGGTGAAGTAGTAGGGCAGCCGATGAACCGGTATAAGGGGGACACCGTCGTCACGAATCTTAACGAGACCGGTTATTCGAATTACACCTTCCAGGCCATAAAGGTCATGGCACGCGCCTCTTTGAATCTCCAATCCATTTTCCAATCCGAACTCCTCGGGGAAGACGATTTGAAGCTTTACACCGAAGCCGCGATTTTAGGTGTGAAAGATTACCCCTATTATTACACGAGCATGATGGCGCGGACGCCCATTATGGCGGGTTTCAACTTCCCCACTTTTAAACTGTTGGATAAGCTGTCCTTGGAAGTTGAATACCTCAAGCTTCAATTCCCCAACAGCAACTATTGGTCCTATGCCACGGACGCGGTTCCGGTTCCCGGAATTTTCCCTTCCGGCGGCCAATCCTATCATGACCTGCTGTATGGCGGCGTTTCCGCCAACGACGGCTCCATCATCAAACCCTACGACAAGAGCTCGATGTCGCATAGGTCGTTCAAATGGTCGTTTTATCTGCAACGCAAAGTGGTTCCCGGTTTAACCCTGTATGCTCAGGCGGCCAGCGATTATATGCGCGGGTATAACGCCAACGTGGGCCCTGGCGCTCTGGTTCCATTGTATGAGCCCATCATTAGAACGCCCAGTGATTGGTATTACCTCGTGCGATTGAGCTTGGGCATCTAATCCAGGACGCGAAGGACTATGAAAAAACAAATAATGATGAAAGCGGCCTTTGCCGCGACATGGATTTGTTCGACACCCCTCATCTCGATGGCCGATGTTAAGGTGGAGCAATCTCCCCTGGAGATCGGCTCGTACATTGACCTAGGGCAGGTCGTCAACGGAGGGATTTCCGATCCGGCCAATCCGATCAGTCCTGACGGATCGGTGCTGCAGCGAACGGCCGTATACTTAAACCAGTCGACGACGGTCGCGGACCGGCTCTCCATCCGGATTGGCGTGGGCGGGTTGTTCTATTACGCCTTCCCGGAGAACCCGAACAATGCGACCTCCCGCAGCCTGCGTTTCGGGCCCGGCGTGGGACAAGCGCAAGGTATCTATAAATTTGGCGATGTCGAGAACCCGTCCTGGACGGTTCAATTTGGTTACTTCCCGTATAAGTACAATCCGGACGCCAAGAATTTGGGTGAATACTTGCTGCGTGACGGAACCTATCCCGGTTATGAAGTGACCGGTACTGCGGGCTGGAGCTTCATGAACAGCGCGTTGTATATGGCCTCGGGAGTGAAGACCCGCGGAAACTTCCTGGATGGGAAGTTGACCGCTGATCTGAACCTGTTCATCGAGCGGGATATTGAGCCCAATCATGATATCAGCCCCAGCCTGGTCGTCAATTTCAAGCCCAACAACGTTTTGGATCTGGGCTTCGGCGGCGAATACGCCCATGGCATCTCTTTCACTCCCAGCGTGTTGAAGGGCAGTCAATATCTGATTTCCGGTGACTCCGTCGTGGAAAGAAACGCCGGAATTGATTCTGGAAGCCGATTTACCTTCCAGGGCATCAAGCTCATGGCGCGTGCTTCGATCAATCTCGGGGCGGTTTTGAATAACCCCTTGATTGGCGATAATGGATTGAAACTGTATGGAGAAGCCGCGCTCTTGGGCGTGAAGAATTATCCCTTGTACTACAGCAAAATGATAGAGCGCCTCCCCATTATGGTGGGACTAAACCTCCCGACTTTCAATTTCTTCGACGTGTTGTCGGTCGAGTATGAATACCGGAAATGGGGGTTTTTGAATAGCACCGGACAACTTGTTGATAACAATATGCCCTATTGGGACATTAGTCTTTCGGATGTCAATTCCGGTACTATGGACAAAAAAGCGATCAATGCGCAGGATAATAAATGGTCCGTTTATGGAAAAAAGACCATCGTAAAAGGCGTTGCGATTTATGCCCAAGCAGCCAGCGATTGGGCCCGCGGGATCGACCAGAACAACGTTTTGACCAGACTTTCGGTTACCCAAAAACCAAGCCAATGGTATTACTTATTTCGCCTAGAATTTGGCATTTAATTCCCTGAAATTGCGGTATGTTATGAAAAGCGAACGACGCAGCCTAGCGTCGCTGGAGGTAGCTTTATATGGTTAGTCTGAATAAAATATCATTCTTTTCTGCCGGAATTTTAGCACTGGCTTTGGGGAATATCTACGCGGCAAGAGTGTATCAATTGAAAAAAGTCTTGATCATCAATCAGTCTGGGGCCAACGGATACGCCCATACTAATCAGATTAATTTCACATCCAACTATTATAAAAACACCTTGGGTCCCGCACACGGGTTTACCTGCACCACACCCGCTAACCAAGCCGAAATTGACAACGAAATGAAGGATAACGTCCTCAAAACCTATGACGTGGTCATCTTCAACGGCGGGACCAATATCGGCGGTGCCGGAGCAGTCGGCGATACGGGTGCCCAGCATGCCTTCCAGCGCTGGATGAAAGCAGGAGGCGGATGCCTCGCTATTCACGGCTTGCTGGATCACGGCAACACCTGGGCATGGCTCCGCGACTCCGTCCTCAACGGTTCCATCTTCACCCAGCACTCCGTCTGGGGTCAAGATCCCAATGCCAAGGTGCAATGGGACACCATGAAAACGAGTGGGGAAGTGCGATCCACGAAGCCCGAATACGACTCCGTCCGCGCCTGTTTTCCGAAAACCAAGTTCACCTATCCGGATGAATGGTATTCCACCAGTCCAAACGTCCGTCCTATCGCCGACGTGCTGATGACTATTGATGAAAATTCCTACCAGGTTCCAAACGGAGCGTCCATGGGACTAGGACACCCCGTGATGTGGGCCTACCACTTGCCCAAGGGGACGGAGGGTGAGCAGGGACGCTTCATCTATACCGCCCGCGGCCATGATGTCGGCGCTTGGGATGGGACCAGCTCGAACCATGCGCCCACTACGGTGGCGCAAGGGGCAACTCAAGAAGGCAATACCGTATTTTCCGATACATCCCATACTCTCATGACCAAGGGGTGGTTGTGGCAGGCGTTACGTTGGGCCGCTGGGCTGCGAGTCAATGAACTCTCGGTCTCTGTGCATGCGACTAACGCAATCATCGGTGACATGCTGCAATCGCAAAACATGAACGGCATCCTGAGTGTTCAAGTCAAGGGCCAGGGAAACCATGAACTCAACGTGTTCACTCCTGCCGGCAAAACTGTCGCCCACAAAATCGGCAATGGAAATGCGGATTATTCCTTCGCCGGACTCAGGGGCGCGGCCCTTTATATTGTTCAAGTGAAGGCGGGAAAGAAGACCACCACTCAAAGAGTGATGCTTTAATCTTTGCGATAGCTTAAAGGGCTAAAAGAAAAACCCGGGACCAACAGGTTCCGGGTTTTTTATTGGGGGGAAATCCGAGCCTACTTTTCAAACGCGAGAATTTCCGACGGGTCCACGCCCAGACGGAACCGATCTCCGGGCTTCACGCGCAAATACGGTGGCGCGGCCACGCGCAGGGTAATGCCTTGCACGTCCAATACGATGGCAAGCATCGGCCCCAGTTGCTCGACCAAAGTCGCAACCGCAGGGCCTTTGGGGTCGGCGGTTACACGCCAGCTTTCCGGGCGGATTCCTGCGAATTTCCCTCCCGCTCCCGGTCCCGCACCAGGCAATGGAAGCCCCAATCGGCCTGCTTCCTCACTGGTCAACAGGTTGATGCCGGGACGGCCCAACATGCGGGCCACGCGGCTTTCCGCCGGATGGCGGTAAATTTCATCGGGCGTGCCGATTTGCAGCACGCGTCCTTGGTCCAGGACGGCGATGCGGTCGGCCAGACTCATGGCCTCGACATGATCGTGCGTGACGTAAATCATCCCGCAGCCTTGGGCGCGCTGCAAGGATCGGATTTCCGAAACCATGCGTTCGCGCAGCTTGGCGTCGAGGCTGGCCAGCGGCTCGTCGAAGAGGAACAGCTTGGGGCGGCGCACCAAGGCCCGGCCGATGGCGACGCGTTGCAATTCGCCGCCGGATAATTGCTCGGGACGGCGATGGAGCTTATCGGCCAATCCGAGACGCTCAGCCGTTTGGCGCACCCGGGATTGGATTTCCTGGGCCGGTAGGGCCAGGGCTTTCGCCTGCAACGGAAAAGCCAGATTGCCGCCCACGGTGAGGCCCGGGTATAAAGAGAAATTCTGGAACACCATGGCCATGTCGCGGGCATGCGGCGGCAGGGCGGTGATGTCGCGGCCGTCCTCCAGGATCGCGCCGGAATCCGGCTTTTGCAATCCCGCGATGGTACGCAGCAAGGTGGTTTTGCCCGCGCCCGTCACGCCCAGCACGACCAGCAATTCCCCCGCGGCCAATTCCAAATCCACGCCCGCCAGGGCTTTGATACCGGATTGGAAACGCACGGCGACGCCGTTCAAGCCGTAGCGCGGCATTCCACCTCCACGGTCCGCCAGTTTTGCGCCTTTCCGTGAACGCCATCGAACCAACGGCAGCCGGACGCGAGGAAAGAAACGCATACAGTCGCGCCATCGTCGAAACGCACCCCGGCGGGCAGCCAGGCCTTCATGAGGCCCTCCGCATGGCGCAAGGTCAAGAGATTATGGGACCCCAACGACTCGGTATGCTGAACTCGGCAGGGAGCGCCGGTCTCGCTGAGGATGACGTTTTGAGGCCGCACGCCGAGCCAGCAAGGGCCTTGGTCCCCGGGCTGGTTGGCGGCCGAGTTACCGGCCTGGGTAACTCCTGGGTTACGGGAAGAGGCTCCGACCGCCCCGGTCGGCCCGGTCGCGCGCGACGCGACATCCTCTGGGGCGTCCAAATCCGCCGCGAAATGAATCGTGAGAGGCAGAGCGGACAGCACGGCGACGTCCCCCTGGCGGCGGGCGGGGAAAAGGTTCATGCCCGGGGAACCGACGAAATCGGCTACGAACAAATCGGCGGGTTGATCGTAGATGGCGCGCGGCGTGTCGAGTTGCAGGATTTTCCCCTCGCGCATGACGGCGATGCGGTCGGCCAGGCTCATCGCTTCGTCCTGATCGTGGGTGACGAACACCGTGGTGGCTCCGCTTTGGTTGTGCGCCGTGCGCAAGGCGGTCCGCGTTTCCTCGCGCAGCGCGCCGTCCAAAGTGCCCAGGGGCTCGTCCATGAGGAAGGCCTTGGGCGCGCGTAGTTGCGTGCGGATGAGCGCGCGCGCCAAGCCCACGCGCTGTTGATCTCCGCCGGATAATTTCGACGGTCGTAAATGGGCCAAAGGCTGCAAGCGCATCTGGCGCAGCAGATCTGCGGCGCGGCGCTCCGCCTCGGAGGCGGGCAATCCCTGGGCGCGCAAAGGAAAGGCCACGTTTTCCAGGACCGTCATATGCGGATACAGCGAGAACATCTGGAACACGAAGGCCATGTCCCGATCGCCCGGACGCATTCCCGTAACGTCGACGCCGTCCATGAGGACGCTGCCTTGCGAGGGTTTTTCCAATCCGGCCAGCATGCGCAGGGTGGTGGTTTTGCCGCAGCCGCTGGGACCCAGAAGAACCAGGAATTCCCCGGCGCGCACTTCCAGATCCATCGGATACACCGCGATGACTTCGCCGAATTTTTTGGCCGCACCCGCGAGTTGGAGGCGCGGGACAGTCGGTGGCGCGAACGGGCGAGTGGGCCCGCCTTCGGGCCCCGGTTGGGCCAAGGGCCGAGGCGAGGCGGAGGGCGGGATCGTCATGGATCCTCCGAAGGACGGCGCGCCACGAAATTATACGCCAGGATGGACAAGAGCGTGATGGGAAAGCCCGCTACGAAGCCCGCGTGCGTCCAGGGCTGGATGATGAGCAGAAGGCCGAAGGCCATGGCCGAGAGGGCGAGGCGTTCCGCGTTCATGGGGTAACCTGCGAGTTACTGCGCAACACAGGAGCGGCGTTGATTAGCCCCCACGCGCGACGAGCCGCCCATATCCCGCATATCCCCCATCTCCCTCGCATCATCCTTTCACCGCCCCGAAGGTGACGCCCCGCACCAGATGGCGCCGCATCACGAGGCCGAACACGGCCATGGGTAACAGGAAGAGCACGGAGGCTGCGGCCAATGGGCCCCAGGGCGTAATGCTGTTGTCGCCGATGATGGCGTGGATGCGCACGGGCATGGTCACGGCGTCCGTGGAAGTTAATGTGAGCGCGAAGGCGTATTCGTTCCAGGAGGAAAGGAGCGAGAAGACTCCGGTGGCGTACAGGCCGGGCATGGCGGCGGGTAGGACCACGCGGCGGAAGGCTTCCACGCGCGAATGGCCGTCGAGCATGGCCGCTTCCTCGTAGGCGCGGGGGATTTCGTCGAGGACCATTTTCATCATCCAGGTGCAGAAGGAGAGGTTGAAGCACGTGTAGAGGAGGATGAGGCCGAAGCGCGTGTCGATGAGGCCGAGGCGGCTGTACATGAAGCTGATGGGCACGGCCAGGGCGAGCGGCGGCAGCATGCGCGTGGAGAGCACGAAGAAGAGCGCGTGTTTGGATCCGCGGAACGGGAAGCGGCTGAAGCCGTAACCGGCGCAGGTTCCGGCGGCCACGGACAGGGCCGTGCTGCACACGGAAACGAAGACGGAGTTGAAGAAGAAACGCATGGTGTCGATGTCGGAGAGCACGCGGGCGAAATTGGAAAGCGTGAAACGGAACCACAGGGAATTTTCCGGAGCGGCGATGCCCGGCAAGATGCGCGGCGGCAGGGCGGTGGTGTCGGCCGGATGTTTGAAGGCGGTGATGAGCATCCAGACGATGGGGGCCAGACTGATGAGCGCGTAGCCGGCCAGCAATAGGGCGCGCGCGGGCGCTTTGACGGATTCGTGGCGGCGGATCATGGCGTGCAGCCTTTTCGCATAGCCCGCAGAGGCCTCACAGCTCTCATAGCCGCGCGCCTTTAACGTGATCGAGGTAACGCAAGACCAAGGTGGTGAGCGCCAGCGAGGCGATGAGCAGGAGATAGGCCAGGGCCGTGGGTTCGCCGAGAGAGCGGCTGCCGCCGAAACCCCGGGCATGCAACAGGACGCTTACGAAAGTGGTGGGCTGGCCTTCCAGATTGCCGTTCAAGACCATGGCCGCGTCGAAAAGTCGGAAGGTGTCCATGGCGCGGAAGACCACGCCAAGCAGCACCATGGGCGCGGCCAGGGGCAAGGTGATGTGCCGGAAGCGGAACCACGCGCCCGCGCGATCGACCTCGGCGGCCTCGTAAAGTGTTTCCGGAATGCTCGAAAGGCCCGCCAACGACAGCAACATCATGAAAGGCGTCCACATCCAGACCTCGGCGATGACCACGGCCAGGAAGGCCCGCGCCTGGTTGCCGTCCCAGCCCCAGCGCACGTCCAGGAACCAATTGATGACGCCGTAATCGGCGTTGAACAGATAGCGCCAGAAAGATCCCATCACCGCCGGCGACAACATCATGGGGATGAGCAGGATGGCCGTGAACAGGCCGCGGCCCTGGAAGCGCCTACGTAACAGCAACGCTACCCCGAATCCGACCAGGGTTTCCAGGCCCACCGTCGCCAGGACCAGGGCGCCGGTGCGGACGAAGGATTGCCACACTTCCTGGCGCGGGCCGTTGAGCAGCCCGGTGTAATTGCCGAAGCCGGTGAAACGCGGCGCGTCGTCGAGAATGGGGTTGAAGTCCGCGAAGGAGACGCCCAGGGAGGCCAGCAGCGGGAAGATGTTGAACAGGATGAGCAGGGTCAGGACCGGGAGGATGCACAGGTTGCGCAGGCCGCGATCGCCCAGGCCGTGGATCCAGCCGCGCTGGGTAACATTGCGGTTACCCTGGACGCCGCCCTGCAGTCGATGCAAGCCTCCGGGGTTCACATCTCCCTGCGGTCCTCCGCCCCGAGGGTCTCCTCCGTGCGGCCGATGCGCGCTCCCGGGGTTCACGCCCCCCTGGGGTGGCCCCTGCGGCAGCCCGTGCCCCGCTCCGTCGCCGCTGGCGCCCGCGCCCTGTGGTCGATGCGCGCCGCCCGACTTCGCTTCCCCCTGCGGTCGCTGCGCGCCATCGGGGGTGGCCTCTCCATGCTGCCCGCCGTCCCTCGGCCCGCCGCCGCCACCGCCAACGCCGCTCATGGCCGGTTCCCGCGCTTGGCCAGGATGGCTTCGTGTTCGATTTGCACCTCATGCAACGCCGCCGCCGGATCCGCCCCGTCCTGGAAGGCGGCGCAGAATTCGCGTTGGCAAACCTTGAGCAGATCGTCGTATTCGGGCACGGCCCAGAAATCCCGCATGAGGCGGAAGGCTTCGCTGAATTGCGGATTATAGGGCGCGGCGCTGCGGAAGGCCGGGCTGTTCAAGATGTCCTTATCCGAGGTGAGACCGCCCTTAGCGGCCCAGGCCGTTTGAGTTTGGCGCGTGGAAAACCATTTCAGGAAATCCAGCGCGCGCGCTTGGCGGGCCTTGCTGATATGCGCGTTGACGCTCATGCCCTGCCCGCCCAGCGCTGCGGCGCGGCGCGTCACGCCTTGCGCGTCGGTATGCCCGGGGGAATTGAAGAAGCCGATTTTGTTGTAGAAGTCGGGATTGTCGCGCGGGGAAGCCAGCACCGGGAAAAAAGCCATGAAGTTGTAGGCCATGGCCGCGCGGCCCGCCATGAATTCCGCGTTCACTTCGTTGAAGCCCATGTTGCGTCCGCCCGGCGAGGTGCCGTCCATCAGGGAGGTGAAGAACTTCAAAGCCTGCACCGTTTGCGGCGATTCAATGGTGACTTTATGAGTGGCGTAATCGCCGAAGTCCCCGCCGAAAGCCCACATGACGGCCTCGAAACTCATGGTGGCCGCGTCGTAATTGCGCGAAGTCGGCATCACCAGGCCCGCCATGCCGGGCACGGCCTCTTTGAAATACAGGGCGATCCAGCGCAACTCTTCCCAGCTTTTCGGAGGCGCCAGGGGAAACTCCGGCGTTACCCCCTTGCGTTGTAGGAAAGCCTGGAAACCGGATCGATGCCGGGGGTCCTCGAACAAATCCTTGCGGTAGGCCCAGGACATGGCGTCGGCCTCGCAGGGAACGGCGTAGTAGCGATGCGCGCCCTGGGGATATTCGCAATACCATTTCAAGGCGGCGGGCTCCAACGCGGCCGTGTCCAAGTTGCCTTTCATCCAATCCGTCAATTCCAGATAATGATGGCCCACCGCTCCGAGGCCCATCCACTGGCTGTCCCCGATGATGATGTCGTAATTGTCGGCGCGGTTCCGGAACTCGGCGAAAGTCGCGTCCCCGAAAGCCCCGTCCCAGGCCTTCTTGACCACTTTCACGCGCACGCCAGTTTTGTCGGTGTAGACCTTGCTCAACTCTTGAAGCGCGTCGGAGGGACGCCACTCGGCCCATAGGATGCGCAAGGGGCCGCTGTCGCTGCGGGTGCCGCAGGAGATTAGGCCGGCGGCGGTTGATAGGACGGCGAAAAGGACGACCAAGTTCCGCAGAGGGCCGCGAACTGCGGAAAGGAAATTCAAGCTCCGGCGGAAGGTCCACGGGGCGGCGAGCGATGCCAGGGGGGTGCGCCGCGCGATGGAGGCTTTGCCGCAGAGTGAGGCGTCGCCGCTATATGGAGATTTGGAGCGGGAATTGGGAGGCAGCTTCGGCATGGCGAAGTCCTAATATAACCCCGGACCGGAAAGCGGTTGCGGCCTTTTTTATGTCGGATGAGGGATGACGCGCCCCGCGCTAAGCCAAGACCCGGAGCATTGTCTTCTCCAGGCGGTCAATGTCCTTCCCCGAAGCCGCCCAAACTTTTTTTAGCGGTGACTCCGATGATCGGCCCAAGTTCACCCCCCAGTTGCCCCCAATTTTTCTCGGGCCAAAACGCCTTGGAGATGAACCCATCCAGATACAGCGCGTCTTGGCAACCGACGCTTTGGAAATACTCCGCGAATTCATAAAAGTTCACTTTGGTTTTGGAGATGGCTAAAACCACGTTTCCGTTGGGCGCGACGCAAACGCCGTTCCGGATATTGTAGTTCACTGAGTTCTTTGCGAATGCGGAATTGATGCGCCCCTGGATGAGCAACATCGGGCCAGATTGGGTGGCGAAGCGGATGGTATTCCGGTCGGGAAACTTTTCGGTGGGAAGGACTTCCGCTTGGTTGTCGGTCGTGAGAATAAATACCCCGTTGGGTTTGAGGTAAAAGTTGCCTTCGCCGGAAGCCGTATCCAGGGGGGAAAGTTCCTTCCCGTTTTCGACGAGCAAACCCTGCGGCGAAAAATCCTTTTTGAACATCCCGCCGTTGCACGCGAACAATAGCCGCTCACCGCGCGCTTCCAAGCGGTTTTTCAAAGCGCCGATATTTTTAAATGGAACTCCGGCTTCATCTTTCCAATACACGCCCAGGTCGACGCTTTTCAGATCGGCGGCATAGCAGAGAATAGTTTTGCTTTCGATGCATTGGGCTTGGAGGTTGGAGAAAAAACCAACTCCTAACGCGAGTATGAAAATCCGCATGCGCACGGATACGATGGCCGTCTCTCCAACCATGATTATTTTTTCCTTTTACCTTTACCAAATGGACACGTTTATCGATGCGAATGCAAGACAAAATATGGCGAAACTACTGGATCCGGTGATGAAGCGTGCCGAGGCTCGGATTCGTCCGCTTTGTCGCCTCGGATTTCAACCAAGGTTGGAATCACGGCGTGAGCTCCACCGGCGCGGATCGACGCGGGCTCCGCGGTCGCGGTAGGCGTCCCCGTTCCGCTTCCGTTTACATCGGCCCGAAATTCCTCCATGCGGGCGACGGCCCGGTTTGGATGAGTCCTGCCAAGCGGCGAGACCGGGATCTCCTCGCAAATTCACTTTCGTCGAGGCGCAATCGGGGTGTTCCCTCGCACTCGGTGCCGACATAATCGTGTCCAATGAATCCGCTCAATTCATGTATCCGATTGGAAAATCGATCAGCAGTCCATAAGTGGGCGCTTGATTGTTGAGGTTCGCGTGGAAAACCGCTCCGATCCCGATGAATTTTGAAAGGGTAACTCCAAGCTCAAATGGAATGCCGATCGTCGAAACTGTTTTTGAATAGTATTTTATATCTATCCCATCATCATAGAATCCGTTCGGTTTCCGCGCATCGACTCTCCCGAGTCCAGCCATTCCAAATACACTAATAAGATTATAATTCCATCGTTTTCCAAGTAAGAAATTAAACTGGCTTGTTTCCCTGTAGTCGGGTTCGTTTCCGCACATAATTATGCAGTTCGTGTAACCGAGCATTTCTGCGGACAAGGCAATCCCCTTATCCACATTAACCTTCAACCCTGCGGTAAGACCATTGTTCGCATTGGATCCCATCAGATCAACCCAAATGAACGGCATCGCGTGAGTCCCCGGGGAAACGCCCAGGACATGGATGAGCAATACCGCTACGGACAGGATTTTTTTCATATCCATAGGACGACTGAAGCGGAGACATTGGAAGCGTTATTTTCAAATCCGACCGATCCGGTGGAATCATCCGACCGAAGCGACGGATTGGCCCGGGAAATTCGCGAGCGTCTTGCTTCCCCCTCACAACGCCGGAGTCAAGACCCCGTGCCGCCGCAGGAAAGCCTCCGAGGCGGCCAACGCGCGCGGGGCCTCGTCCTTGAAAGGATACAGATCGGGAGTGTAATCGCCATGGTACCCCGTAACCTGCAAGCTACGGAAGACGGCGTCGAAATCGATGTCCCCGTCCCCGAACAGATGGTGCCGGTGCACGCGGCCCCGGATGTCCTCCAGGTGGACGTTGCGCAGGCGCGGGCCCAAGGCCCGGATGCAGGCGGGAATGTCCTCGCCCATCACGTGGCTGTGGCCCACGTCGAAATTTGCGAATACGTCGCCGGGGAATTCCTCGCACAAATCGATGAGCTGCGCGGTTTCCCGGATCACATGCTCCGGTTCCTGTTCGATGAGGAGATCGAGACCGCGCGGTTTGGCCGCCACGAGCCGGGCCAGTTCCCCGCGCAGGGCCTCGGTTTGGCGTGCGCGTAACATGGAGGTTACTGTGGGATCCGGGCTTTCCGCGTCGGGAAGACCCGTGGTCAAGGTGAGATGCGGGCTGCCCAGCCAAGCGGCGATGCGCAGAGCTTTTCCCGCCACGCGGAATTTCTCGGCGCGCGCCTTGTCGTCCAAGGTCGCGAGGCCGGGGCGGTGGGCCTCCGGGCCGCACAGGTGGGGCGAACCCAAATGCACGTTGCGGACACAGAGTCCGGCTTCCGCGAACTGTTCCCGGACGGTTTTCCAATACCCGGCGTCTTCGGCATGAGGAAGCATGGCGGCCGTAAGGACGAACTCCACGCCCCGGAAGGGCGTGGGCGCGAGCAGGTCGATGATGTCGGAAACGGAGGCGGCATCGGGCAAAGAGCCCGTGCTATAACAGAGCATCCCAATACTCGTGCATCACATGATTGAGCTGAAAATCGCAGACGGGCGTCAAGACCCCTGACTCATGGCGGTTCACTTCGCCGATGGCGCGCATCAGGATGAAGGCCAGGCCTTTGCCCGTCTTCTTATTGTCGCGCTGGACGCTGGAAAGGATTTGGCCCACGGAAATATCCTTGGGGATGGGCGGGATGCCGCGCAGACGCGAAAGGAGCAAGCTTTGCTTCTTGAGCTCCGTAACCGGCAAGATACCCAGGTGCAAGGCCAGATGGCCCGCCACGTTCATGCCGTGATACACGGCTTCCCCATGCAGCAAGCGGCCCTGGGACAGGTATTCCAGGGCATGGCCCACGGTATGGCCGTATTCCAGCATCAGGCCCAGCGACTTTTCCAGGGGATCGAGGCGCGCGATTTCGAATTTTTGCTCCAGGCTGTTCGCGAGCAAGATCTCGATGCGCTCATCGGTATACGTTTCCGCCGGCGCGGCGAAAAAGCGCTCGGCCTCGGCGTAATGCCTTCCGCCCAGTAGGATGGCGTTCTTGCAGTATTCCACCGCCGCGGCGCGCAATTGCCGGACCGGTTCGGTGCGGATGAAATGGGTATCCGCCACGGCCGCGACCGGCGTATTATAAACGCCCAGCCGGTTCTTACCCCCGGCGAAATTGATGCCTTGTTTGTTGGAAACGATGACGTCGCTTTGCGCCATCAAGGTGGTGGGCACTTGCACGAAGCGCACGCCGCGATAGACCAAAGACGCCGACAGCCCGCCCAGGTTCAAGACCACGCCGCCGCCGAAGTTCACGATGACGGAGGACTTGGTCAGCCCGCGCTCAAAGAGTTGATTGCACAGGAATTCCAAATTGGAGATTTTTTTCTCGTTCTCGCCTTCGGCCAACAACAGGATTTCCGGCGCGAAATGCGGCGCCAGGAGCTGCAACAGGTTTTGGCCATGCAATCCGAACACCCGTTGATCGGTGATGATGAAAATGCGGTCCGGCTTCAAGTCGAGAAGCAATTGCGGCAAGCGGCCGATGGCGCCCGGTCCGCAATGGATGGGCATTTCCCCTTTCAGGGGCGATATCAAGGTGCGCATGGTGCGCAAATTGCGGACGATTGATTCCTGGGCTACGGCCAGCTGTTCCTGCATACGGAAATGTCTTCCCCTCTAACCCCGGCCCGCCGCAAGAACGGCGAACCCCAGTCAACCAGATTACTAATTTAATCTACTCCGCCCTCCTGAATTTGGGACAGGGATTATCCGGAAAAAGGCCAAAACTATGGAGTTGCCGGGCCCGGTGAACTTCCTACTAAACGGCAATAAAAGGTTATCAAAGGTCTATAAAAGTTGAAAAACCTGGGCCTGAACCATCTAACCTATTGCACCAATGTGCATCCCATATCGGATTGGACCGCCTGGCATGATTTAATGCGGCGATTCGGATCCGCCGTCCGGTCGGATTTAGGTTGGCCGCGCCTGACCTTGGGTTTATGGTTTCCCTCCTCCTTGGCGCAAGATTTGTCCCGCGATGCGGATGGAGGCCAAGCCCGCCTGCAATCCGTCCTGACGCCACCGCAATTGGGCGCCTTCACGTGTAATGCTTTTCCCTACGGATTCTTCCATGACCCGGTGGTGAAAACCAAAGTCTATCATCCTGATTGGACCCGCCCGGAGCGGTTGGCGTATACCTTGGCTTGCGCCCGGCTCTTGGCGACCTTGCTTCCCGAGGGTGGAGTCGGATCGGTTTCCACCTTGCCTTTGGGATGGCGCGCGGGTTGGACCCCGGACCATGCGCGCAGTGCGGCATCGGCGTTATGCGATTATGTGGCCGGAGCCCGGGAGTTGGCCGATAAAAAAAACCGCACCCTGCGTCTGGGATTGGAACCCGAGCCCGGCTGCGCGTTGGAAACCATCGATCAGGTCGTGGCTTTTTGGGACGAGGTCTTGCGGCCCACTGCGCGCGCGCGCGGGCTGGCGGACGCGGATCTCAACGCCTTTGTGGGACTCTGCTACGACACCTGCCACCAGGCCGTGCAATTCGAGGATCCCATCCGGGCCTTGGATAAGCTCGCGGCGGCGGGCATCCCCATCGTGAAAATGCAATTGTCGAGCGCGCTGGAATTCCAACCGGATCCGGATAGAGTAACCCGCGCGTTACGCCAGTCCTTCGTGGAGCCGCGCTTTCTGCATCAGACCCGCGTCTGGGTTCCGCAGGATGAAAACCTGCACCGCCGCCTCCCCCACCCCAATCAGCCCTCCGCCAAAGCCGCACGCGCCGCAAGCCCCCCAAGTACCGCAAGCGCAGGTTACTCCCTGCATTCCTCCGTCGGCGGGAAAACCTTGGGTTTCGACGATCTCCCCGAGGCGCTGGAAATCGATAACCAGGATTTGTGGTCACAACCCTGGCGCGTGCATTATCATGTGCCCATCCACGCCGACGCCCCGGTCGGATTCTCAACCACCCAGGCGGACATGATCGCCGCCCTGCGGCATGCCCTGAAGCACGATCTGTGCCGGCATTTCGAAGTCGAGACCTATACCTGGTCCGTACTGCCGGAAGCCTTGCGCCCCAAGGACGACGCCGCGCTGGCGCATTGTCTGGCGGAGGAAATCCGTTTCGTGATCAACCAAGTACCCGAAGGGACTTTTTCCGATGCATGATACCGTGGTCCTGAACATCGTGGGGCTGACGCGATCCTTGATCGGGCCGCATACGCCCCGGCTGAAAAAATTCCTGGACGCGAACGGATCCGCGCCCTTGCGCGAGCCCTTCCCGGCCGTGACCTGCACAAGCCAGGCGGTGATGTTGACCGGAAAGCGGCCGGGCGAGAACGGCGTGGTGGGCAACGGGTGGTACTTCAAGGATCATGCCGAGGTGGGTTTCTGGAAGCAGAACAACGGCTTGATCCAGGGCGAGAAGGTTTACGAGAAACTGAAGCGCGAACAGCCGGGATTCACGTGCGCCAAGTTGTTTTGGTGGTACAACATGTACGCGGACGTGGATTGGAGCGTGACGCCGCGTCCGCAATATCCCGCCGACGGCCGGAAAATATTCGACGTGTATACGCATCCGCAATCGCTGCGCGACGATTTGGTGAAGGACTTGGGGCCTTTCCCCTTCTTCCAATTCTGGGGACCGGCCAGCGGCATCAAATCCTCCGAATGGATCGCGGCCTCGGCGAAATGGACTTACGCAAAACATAAGCCCACCTTGAGCCTCGTGTATTTGCCCCACCTGGATTATGGATTACAAAAGTTCGGTCCGGGCGCGCCGGAAATGGAGGGCGAACTCGCCGCCATCGATCGCGTGGCCGGGGATTTGATCGAATATTTCCAGGGGAAAAAAGTTCGCGTGCTGGTGGTTTCGGAATACGGTATCTCGCGCGTGACCCGCTTCGCCCACCCCAACCGCATTTTGCGCCGGGCGGGCTTTTTGGAAATCCGCCGCAGCCTGACCTGGGAAATGCTCGACGCCGGGGCCAGCGCGGCTTTCGCCGTTTCCGATCACCAGATTTGCCATGTCTATGTGAAGGACAAAAAACGCGTACCCGAAGTCGCGGCGTTGTTTGCCAAAGAGCCGGGAACCCGCGCTGTGCTTGTCGGCGATGCCATTGAAAAGGCGGGCCTGAAGCATGAGCGCAGCGGGGACCTTATCCTGATGGCGCAACCGGACAATTGGTACACCTATTATTATTGGGACGATGACGCCCTGGCGCCGGATTTCGCGCGCTGCGTGGACATCCATCGCAAGCCCGGCTATGACCCCGTGGAATTGTTCCTCGATCCCAAACAGAAAGCCGTCAAACTGAAAATGGCTTTCACCTTGCTCAAGAAAATCCTGGGCTTCCGTTATTACATGGACGTGATACCCCTGATGCCGGAATTGGTGAAAGGCAGCCACGGAACGCCGTCCGAAAATCCCGAGGAATCCCCGCTGGCGATTTCCGACGCGTCCGGAATCCGGGAACGCCTGGCTGCCGTAACCGGAAAGTTACCCATGGAAGCCGTCCATGATCTCATCGAAGCCCATGTGCTGGAAGGATAATCCGTGAACGGCAAAGCATTTCTCTCCCTGGTCCGCATCCCGACCGTGTTCAGCTCCATGTCCAACGCCTACGCCGGTTATATGATCGGCTGCGCCGCCTCCGGGAACCTTCCGACGTTTTCTGCCGCCGCCGCGCCTATCGCTCCCATAGCCGGTATCCTGGCGGCGGGTTTGTTCATCATGGCGGGCATGGCGCTCAACGACGTTGCCGATAAGGACGTGGACGCGCGCGAGCGGCCGGGGCGGCCCATCCCCTCCGGGGCCATTACCCTGCGAGGCGCGTGGGCCCTGAGCCTGGGCATGATGTCCGCGGGCCTGATTTTGCTGAGCGTCCTGCACCCCCTGTCATCGCTGCCCGCTGGGGCGCTGTGCCTGGCCATCTTCGCCTATAACTTCCTGCTCAAAGGCACGGCCTTAGGTCCCGCGGCCATGGGCCTTTGCCGTATGCTCAATCTGGCCACGGGCATCTCGCTGGCTTGGAATGCCTGGCCCGCGCCGGAGTCGTTGCCGAAACCCCTGTGGTTCGCCTTGTTTTCACTGTGGGGCTATATCGCGATCGTCACCTATTTGGCCCGCGACGAAGTGGGCGGCAACACTAAAAAACGCGCCTACCTTTTCATGCTGGGAACCGCCGTTTGGTTCATCGGATGGTCCGTGGCCGCGCTCGCCTGGTTCCATGCAGGAAACCTGCTGGCCTTGGCCTGGTTGGGCTTGGCCATATTGCTGCGCGTGCCGTTGCGCAATCTGGCGTCCGATCCCAGTCCCAAACATACCGGGCAAATGGTGGGCATGATGCTGCGCCTGGTGCCGCTCGTGGACGTACTGGCCATGCTGGCCAACCAAGTGCCGCCGGTGCAGGCCCTGTGCGGCGCCCTGTGGGTTTTGCCCGCGTACGCCGTGGGCAAATGGTTTTACAGCACATGAAAACTCCGCGCTTAAATCCACTGATTAAAGAAGCCGCCAAGGCCAGCGCGACGCTCAAGGCCCTGGCCCATGAAATGCGCTTGCTTACGGTTTGCCATATCGGATCGGGGGAGAAAACGGTCGGTGAATTGGAGACGTTCCTGCAAACCTCGCAGAGCAACGTCTCCCAGCATCTGGCCAAGCTACGCGACAAAGGCATCCTGGAAACGCGCAAGGCCGGTAACCAGGTATTCTATCGGGTCAAGGACAAGCGCATGCTGAACCTGGTGGTCGCCCTGCAGCAGATTTACTGCTGAGCCGATTCCCAATCCATTAAGGCAGGAAAGCCCATCCCAGCCGGTTCTTGAAGAGCATGTAACGTTCCAAAAACAGCTTGCCGAAGCTGCCCAACATATTAGGTAGCATGAGCTCGAAGCGGCGGGGCTTGAACAAATGATCGGTCAGGATCAACACCTCCTTGCCTCCCGCATCCATCACGCACACGCCCGGAATCCTTCCAAAAGCCTTGCGCTTGCGTTCCGATTTTCCGGTGATGGCGTTGGCGATGTTCTGGGCCACGATTTTGCCCTGCACGTCGCTGGGGTATCCCGTCTTAGGCACGCCGAAGGGAACGGCGCATTTCGCGAAGGGAGGCTTGACCTGCACCGCGAGCCCGGCGGCATAGATGTTGGCGAAACGATCATGCCGATAACCGTCGTCGCAGGGAATGAACCCTTTCTCATCACCCAGGCCGGAGGAATTGCGCACGGGATCGGCGCCGCGGAAAGGCGGCATCAACATGGACATGCGGTAGGGCAGCGCCCGCCCGTCGTCCAGCACAATCTTATCGGCGGAGATTTCCTTGAGCGACGCGTTGACATGCCAATGGATACCGTACAGCTTGAAGAACTTTTCCAGCATCCATTGACCGCCGCGGATTCCGCCGATTCCAAAATGACCCAGATAGGGTTCCGGGGTGATCCAAGTGAGATCCACCTGCTTGCGCACGCCGTGGCGACGCAGCTCGCGCTCGAGATTGAACAGGTACTCGTAAGCCGCGCCCATGCAGCTCGCGCCTTGCACGGCCCCGACCACCACGGGTCCGGGATTCCGCACCAACTCCTGGAAGGCCCGATAAGCCTTCGCGCCTTGATCCGGGCTCACGATGCATTGGGCATGCCCCTCGGAAAATCCCGGGAAGCCCCCGAAATCCATGGCCGCGCCCGTGGCGACGATCAGGTAATCGTATCCGATCTCACCGCCCTCCGCCGTAAGCACCACGTTCCGCTCCGGCACTATTCTTTCGGCCCGGTCCCGGATGAAGGCCACGCCTTTACGCGCCAGCATGGGAGCCACCGGAAAAGTGATGTCCTCCAGCTTGCGCTTGCCGAAGGGAAGCCAAATCAAGGATGGGACGTAGAGAAAGCGTTCCGACGGGGATATCACCGTCACCTGATGATCCGTGCGCCGTCCCAAGCGCCGCGATAGTTCCAAAGCCGCCGTCAATCCCGCGAAATTTCCGCCCAGCACCAATGTCTTTGCCATGCCGGCCCTCCTTGCTCTTTTCAATCTCTACATTAGCATATGCTAATATTATATTTAATGGAGGAGCGGACGGCCGGTTGTTTCCGGCGACATTATGGCAGAGAAGGTGAGGTGGTCCGCCGTCCATTTGCGCGAGATTGTCATCGCCCCTTGAAGGTGCGGGCCTGAAAACCCTAAAAGGGCCGAACCGTCCGCGATTTCAGCCCGGCAAACCCGGTTTTACAAGGACCCGATTTCACAAGGGTCTAAAACAACCGGCCTTTTCCCATTCCACCCTGCGGAACAGATCGGAAATGCTGTAGGTGGTTTCCGCCGCGCCCAGGAACAAATAGCCGTCCTTGTTCAAGAGCTGATGGATGCGGGAGAAAATCGCTTTCCGGTTGGCGTCGTCCATGTAGATCAGGACATTGCGCAGGAAGATGACGTCCATTTTGGCCAGGTAGGGCCAGTCGGAATTCAGGTTCAACGGTTGGAAGGAAACCATTTTCCGGATTTCGTCACGTATCTTCCAGGTTTCCCCCTCCGGAACCAGATACCGGCTCAATTGGCCCGGCGTCAGGCCCCGGGCGGTTTCCGCGCCGTTGTAAACTCCGTCGCGGGCCCGCTGCAATACCTGCGTCGCCACGTCGGTGCCCAGGATGCGGATGTTCCAATCGCCCTGCTGCGGAAGGCACTCCCTCAAGGTGATCGCGATGCTGTAGGGCTCCTGTCCCGTCGAACAGGCCGCCGACCAGACGTTGAGCGACTTCTGGTTTTTATTCTTTCCCAACAATTCCGGAAATACCTTGTCCCTGAGCGCGTCGAAGCTGCTCGAGTCGCGGAAGAAATAGGTCTCGTTGGTGGTCATGGCCTCCAACACCTCGTTGACCAAGGCTTCGGGCGGCCGCAGCGACTTGAGCTGGGTGAAGAGTTGGGCCAGCGATCCCATGCCCGATTTTTCCGCGACGCGGCTCAACCGGGACTCCACCAGATAGGCCTTGTCCTTCTCCAATTGGATGCCGAGCCGTTTTTTAAGGAGGACGGAAACGAATTGGAAATCGAACTCACTTACAGCCATGGTGTTGATCGCCTCAATCGCTTTTGCGGGTCCGGAAGTCCGGAGCCGGTTGGTTTTTTTCCCGATTATAAAAACAGGAAATGATTTCCGCCGCCATATCGTTCAGCGGCAGGACCTTGTTCGCCAAGCCGGCTTTCGCCACCGCTCCCGGCATGCCCCAGACCACGCTGCTGGCCTCGTCCTGCACGAACACCCGGCCGCCCGCTTTCCGGATCCGGGAGCATCCCGTCAGCCCGTCCGCGCCCATGCCCGTGAGCACCGCGGCCAACACCTTGGGGCCGTAGGCTTCCGCCACGGATTGGAACAGGATATCCACGGAAGGCCGGCAGGAGTTCACCGGCGGGCCTTCGCTGATGGCAATCTCCACCTGGCCCTTTCGCCGTAACGCCTCCATGTGGAATCCGCCGGGAGCGATCCAGATTGTGCCCCGCTCCAGACGCGCCCCCGCCACGCCTTCGCGCACTTCGATAAGCGATTTCTTGGAAAGGGATTCCGCCAAGGACTTGGTGAACAGCGGCGGCATGTGCTGCACGATGACGATGGGCGCGGGAAAATCCGCCGGGAGCCGGGGGATGAATTCCGCCAGGGCGTTGGGCCCGCCCGTGGAAATGCCGATGGCCAATATGTCGGGATCCGCCGCCCCCGGGTGCGGCGCCGGCGCCGGATCCATTACCACCGGCGTCCAGGGCGGGGAGTGGGGCGCGCACAAGGCCTTGATTTTCTGGGACAACTCCCGGGAAAAGGCGTGGCCATCCCCCGTAACTTTCATGTTACCTTCGGGCTTGGTGATGTAGTCGGACGCGCCTCCCATCAGCGCCTGCATGGTCACGCGGTTGCCCAGCTTGGTCAGCCCGCTGCACATGATTACCGGCAGTTTGGGGTAGGCCTTCTTGATCTCCCCCAGGACTTGCAGGCCGTCCATGCCGGGCATTTCCACATCCAGCATGACGATATCGGGAAGGCCTTGCGTCAGTTTGGCCAGGGCGATGGGGCCGGACACCGCCGTCCCGGAGACTTCCAAGGCGGGGTCCTGGGAAACGGTTTCCGATAAAATCCGGCACGCCAACAGGGAGTCGTCGACGATGAGGACCTTAATCCTGCTGGGCAAGGCGGTTAGCCCACCACGTGCTGTAAATCCGCCAGCATCTTGGCCAACTCTTCCGAGGCTTTTTGAGTTTGCACCGCGCCGTTGGCCGTGCTGTGGGCCGCGTCGGCCACGCCGGAAATATTCCTGGCGATTTCACCGCTGCCGCGCGCGGCCTCGGAAATATTCTTGGCGATTTCATTGGTGGTCACGGTCTGTTCCTCCACCGCGCTGGCGATGGTGTTCTGGATTTCGCTGATCTGCTTGATGATGTTCCCAATCTGGGTGATGGACAAGATGGCCCCTTGGGTATTGTTCTGGATGGCCACGATTTTCTTGCTGATGTCCTCCGTGGCCTTGGCGGTCTCCCGCGCCAGTTCCTTGACTTCGTTCGCGACCACGGCGAATCCCTTGCCCGCTTCCCCCGCGCGGGCCGCTTCGATGGCGGCGTTCAGGGCCAGGAGGTTGGTCTGTTCCGCGATGGACGTGATGAGCTTGATGATGTTCCCGATTTCCTCGCTGCTGTCCCCCAGCTTGGTGACGTTGGCGTTGGTGATCTCCGCCATCCGGACGGCCGAGTCCGCTACGCGCACGGATTCCGACGTGCTCTTGGATATTTCCCGGATGCTGGCCGTCATCTCTTCCGTGCCCACCGCCACGGTTTGCACGCTTTGATTCACCTGCTGGGACGTCGAACTCACCAACGTGGCCTGGGAAGAGGTCTCCTCCGCATTGGTGCTCATTTGCTGGCTGACATTGGTCAGCTGCTTGGAAGCCGCCTCCAGCCCCATGGAGATTTGCGAAAGCGTTCCGGTGATCAGCTTGATGATGTACCAGCACAGCAGCGATACGAAGATCACGATGCCCGCCGCGAAACCGAACATCAGGAAGGTGCGGCTATGCAGGATGGCGTTGGCCGCGCCTTCGTCAGCCTGGTATTTGTCATTGGAAAGCGACACCACCTTGTCGATGGCCAGCCGATGCTGTTCATATTTCTCCTTGAGGAATCCATGCGCCAGTTTTTGCGCCCCGGCGCGATCGCCTTGCAGCAGCAGGGGGATGAATTCCTTGTCGCGCTTATCCAGGAAAGCCATGCCCGGTTGGTAGGAGTCGACGAGCAAAGTGTTTTTGATCTTGCCGTCGCTCAAATCGTTCTGCCAGAAGTCCTTCCGGGTCTCATAGTCCGTGCGCAGGGATTTCCCTTTTTGGATCAGGTCGGTCAGCTTCTGCTTGTCGGTCTCGTCGGCCATTTGCAGCACGTTCAGGTAGGCTTCGATGAGATATTCCGGAGGCGGCAGGATGTCCGCGATCAGGTCCTTGCTTTGGACGATGTTGTTGTAATACGGCCCGCGGATTTGCACGATGCGGATGGTGTTCCACGCCAGTCCGGCGAATACCAGGAAGGCGGTGAGGAACAGGATCACCAAGGTCAAGAGTTTGACGTGGATCCTGGAATCGCTGAACCTGGCCAGGAAGCCGTTCGAGCTGCGTTTGATTTCGTTGGACATGATGGCTCCTAAGGGATGGACCGGGTTAACTTGGGTTCCGATGCGAATCGATTCGCGAAAATGGGCTCCGGGTCGATGATGTGGAGCAGCGAATCCTTGAGTTCGAAAATGCCTTTGATCAATTCCGATCCCGGCCCGGAAAACGCTTTGGGCGGCGGCACCATGGGCGCTTCGCCGAAGTCCTGCACGTCCCCGGCCCGGTCCGCGATGAGGCTCAGGGCTTCCCCCTCAAACGGCACGATGATATGCACGGGGTTCACCGAGTCGGGCGCGGGCTTCAATCCAAAAATATTCCGGAGATTGATCGTCACCACGATTTGGCCACGCAGGTTGGCCAACCCTTGCACGAAAAACGGCGAGTTGGGAACCGGAGTGATTTCCGGGATATGGATGATCTCCTGGATTTGCAGGATGTCCAATCCGAAGATGCGGCGATCCAGATAAAAAGTGCAATACTGGGCCATGTCAGCCGTCCCGATCCGGTGCGCCGAACAAGGCCGGGAGCGCCAGACGCGCGAAGGTGGAGAGGTCGATCACTTCCGTGGCTTTGCCTTTGATGAGCGTGGATCCGCGTACGCCGGGCCGCGAAGCGGGCAAATGCATGTCCAGCTTGGCATCGACCATGTCCAGCACTTTATCCACCATGAACCCGGCCGTCAAATCCCCTTTTCCGAATACGATGACGGTCACTTTTTCCGAGACGGGATGCTCCGATTTGGAATGCGCTTCCGATAGGCCGTCCAGGAACCGGCTCAGCCTGATGAGCGGCATGATCCTTCCGCGGCTTTGCGCCACTTCGGTCCCCGAGGCGAATTCGATGGCCGAGGTCGGCAACTCTTCCAGCCGGGAAAGGCTGGCTAAGGGAACGGCAATCGGCCCATACCCGTTGATCAAAGCGATCAAAAGGCTTTCCGTTGGAACCGGATTTTCGCCAAGGCCCGCGTTCCGGCCTTGCTTGTCGGGGTTTTCGAGCAATCGTGAGTCGCGCGCGACAGGATCGCGGGCGAAGTTCACGTTTTGCGCCAACCCCGGCACGTCCAGGATCAACGCCACCTTGCCGTCTCCCATGATGGTGGCGCCGGCGAACAAGTTGACCGACTTGAGATGCTTGCCCAACGGCTTCACCACGATTTCCTGCGTCTCCTGGACGGCGTGGATCAGGAGTCCGAAATTATGGCTGTCCGATTGCAGGACGATGACGAAGTTCTCTTGGATCGCGGATTCGGGCGCGGACGAAGTTTGTCCCTCGGCCGCCTGGAACAAGCCTTCCAAGCGGACCAGGGGCAGCAGGTTTCCGCGCAAACGGTAAACCGGATTGTCCTGGATCCATTCCACGCCTTTCCCCGGGCCTTGGCCCTTCAACCGGACCACTTCCAGGATGTTCACCTGCGGGATGGCATAGCGGCGCTGCGAGGACTCCACGATCAGGGCGGGGATGATGGCCAGGGTCAAAGGGATTTTGATCTTCAGCGTCAACCCCAGGCCCGGCCGGTTGACCAGCTCCACCGAGCCGCCGATTTTTTCCACATGGGTTTTGACCACGTCCATGCCCACGCCGCGGCCGGAAACGTTGGTGATGGCTTCCGCCGTGGAAAAGCCCGGCAGGAAAATCAATTGCGCCAATTCCCTTTCCTGCATGGCCGCCACGGACCCGGCCGAGATGAGGCCTTTCTCCAAGGCCTTCTTGGCGATTTTTTTGCAATCGATGCCCATGCCGTCGTCGGACATTTCGATATTCACCTTGCCGCCGATATGGAAAGCTTTCACCAGGATGCGGCCTTCCGCGGGCTTGCCTTTGGCGACGCGCGTTTCCGCCGTTTCAATCCCGTGGTCAACGGCGTTGCGCAATAGATGGGTCAGGGGATCCTTGATGGCCTCCAGAATGGTTTTGTCCAACTCCGTATCGCCGCCTTCCATTTCCAGGCGGACGGATTTTCCGCAGGCCAGCGCCAGCTCCCGGACCACGCGCGGGAATTTTCCCCACAGGTTCTTGATCGGCTGCATGCGGGTTTTCATCACGCCTTCCTGCAGCTCCGTGGTGATGGTGCTCAGATGCTGGAAGGTCACCGTCATGGGGCCGTTGCCCGCCGTGAGCGCATGTTGCAGCACCTGGTTGCGGACCAGCACCAACTCGCCCACCAGGTTCATGATCTTGTCCAGCAGCGGGACGTCGACGCGGATGGTTTGGTCGTGCAGGGCCCGAACCTCCTGCGGAGGATCCTTCGGAGCGGGCGCGGGATCGGGATCGGCGGCCGGAGCAAGTAACACAGAGGTTACATCGGTTTGCGCTTCCGTTGGCGCGGTTTCCATGGGTGCGGGCACCACGGGCGCGACCGCCAGGGGCATGTCCGCCAAGGGCGGGACCGAGGAAATTTCCGCAGCCTCGTTAAGCGCGGCCGGGGAGCTCCCTTCACCTTCGGCAGGAATGGCCGGACTCTCGGCGGGTATGGCCCCGACCCTGGCGGCCCCGCTCATGGCGGACCCGCCCGGGGCGGCCCCGACCCAATCGGATTGCAGGGCGTCCATATCGGCCAGGAACCGGGTATAATCGTTGCCGCCTTCCGGATCTCCCATCTCGATGCAGGTGAGAATGGCCCGGATGGAATCGCCCAACAGGAACAGGCAGTTGATGATTTCCGGGTTCGCGATCATCGTCCCCTCGCGCAACGCGCTGAGCAGGTTTTCACCCCGGTGGGCCAAGGCCTCCAGCTTCCGGAAGCCCAGGAATCCACAGGCGCCTTTGACGGTGTGCACGACCCTGAAAATGCTGGAAATGGTTTCCGGGGCCGTAGGACTTTTTTCCAGCGACAGCAGATCCTGCTCGTACTGGTCCATGCCTTCCCGGCCTTCCGCGACGAAGTCCCGGGTAATCTTTTCGATATTTTTCATGGGACCGTTTACCGCGTCATTTCTTGAGGAATGGGGTCAGCCTTTCCTTGAGGGTTTGCGGGGAGAATGGCTTGAGGATATATCCGGCCGCGCCCACGGTTATGGCGTCGAGGATGTGGACCTTTTCGGCTTCGGTTGTGACCATGACCACGGGAATGGATTTTTTGACCGGATCGGCTTTGATCCTCCGGAGGGTTTCAATCCCGGTCATGATCGGCATGTTCCAGTCCAACATCACCAGATCGATCTTTTCCGCGGCGATGATTTTCAGGGCCTGAACCCCGTCCGCCGCTTGCAACACATCCTCGAAACCCAACTCCGAAAGGATTCCCGATTGTATCGCCCGCATGGTTCCCGAGTCGTCGACGAGTAAGATTTTCATTGTGGCAATTTCTTTCTCTGGTATACCGGATAAACCCGTCCGATGGTATTCCTCTTTCCGACGATAAGCGTACCACCGGCGGTGCGATTTCGGCATCACTCTTGTTCAGAGTCGGCGGGAAAATGTTCGCTTAAACTATTTGAGTTTTGCGGCGGGAGCACGGCAATCGACCGCATTTCTATTTTTGCGCCCATGCGCTTCCCATCCCGGTCCATCCTCCTATACGCCCTTTCCCTCCTCGCTTTCGTCGGCGCCATCGCCTGGGTTTTGGCCTACGCCGATGCCATCGAGGCCCGGGCGCGGCGGAGCGGATCGCCGGCCGAGGAGAGGCTTGCTCCCGGCGGACCTGCATCGCCGGCGCTGGCGCCGGTCCCGGCCCCGCCTGCTTCCGTCTCCAGTACCCCGTCCCCGGCGCCACCCATCCCTTCGGCTTCGGGACCACAACCCCGGGCCCCTGGGGTGGGACTACTCGCCAATATCCGCGATGCCTTGAGCCACTCCTTCCCCCTGCTGCTGGCCCAATTGTCCGTGGTCGTAGGGCTGGCAGGCGCCTGCGGCCTCCTGGCCCGGCGTCTAGGCCAACCGGCCGTGGTCGGCGAGATGGCCGCCGGCATCGCCCTGGGACCATCCCTGCTCGGTCATCTCTTTCCCGGCTTTTCCCAGGCGCTGTTCCCGGCCGCCAGCCTCGGGCCCTTGAATCTTTTAAGCCAGGTGGGAGTGCTGCTCTTCTTATTCACCATGGGCATGGAGATTGATCTGGGGTCGCTGCGGCGCCATGCGCGGCAAGCGCTTTTCGTCAGCCACTCCGGCATCGTCGCGCCCTTTCTCTTTGGGCTCGGCGTGGCGTTGTACCTGTACTCCGGATTCGCCCCTCCGCAAATCCACTTCCCCGCCTTCGCGCTATTCCTCGGGATCGCCATGAGCATTACCGCCTTCCCGGTGCTGGCCCGCATCCTTTCCGAGCGGAATCTTTTGAGCACGCCCTTGGGCCAAACGGCCATGGCCAGCGCGGCCGTTGACGATGTCACCGCGTGGATCCTGCTGGCCCTGGTAATCGCCGTGGCCAAATCCGCATCGCCCTTCACCGCCGCTGCCGTGGCCGCCGCCGCCGCGTTGTTCACCCTCGCCATGCTTTTCCTGGTCCGACCCGCGGCGCGACGACTCCCGGTACTGGATCGGGAAGGCCGCCCGAAGCGCGGCGCGGTCTTGGCCGCGCTGATCGCCATCTTCCTATCCTCCCTGGGCACCGAGGCCATCGGCATCCATGCCCTCTTCGGGGCCTTTCTGGCCGGCGTCGCCATGCCTCCCCAGCCGGCGTTCCGCACCTTCCTCCGCGAGCGCCTGGAATATCCCGCTTCGCTGTTCCTGTTGCCGGTATTCTTCGCCTCGACCGGATTGCGAACGCGGGTGGACGGCCTTTCCGGCGCCGCCGATTGGGGCGTGTTCGCGCTCCTGCTCACCCTGGCGGTAGCGGGCAAGCTCGGCGGCGTAAGTTTGGCCGCCCGGGCCACGGGCTCCGCCTGGCGCGACGCCTTCGCCTTGGGCGCGCTCATGAACACGCGCGGCTTGATGGAACTGATCGTATTGAACGTGGGACTGGATCTCGGGATCCTGTCGCCACGGCTGTTTACCTTGATGGTACTGGTGGCCTTGGCGACCACGGCCATGACCGGGCCCTTGCTGGGACGAATCCTCGGGACCAGAGCGGAAAACCCGCGCGGGCCTTATCAGGGACAGGGAGTTGAAAAAGTCCGTGCGGGCGTCGGCAGCGGATCCTGATCGCGCTGAGGCGCAGGCGCAAACGTCCCAAGTCCAAACTTCCGTCCATCCGCATGCGTCACTCCATATATCCATATACATAGGCCGCGCGCGAACTGGTTTAGGATTTGGCGGCCGCGTCCGTACAACCTCAAATTGCGATCCCAGGACCCCGAGACTCCGCGACTCGAGTGTAAAAATATCTTTTAACCGCGCTTCATTTTGCCCCGGCCTCGGTCGATATAGGGGTATACCCTATCACTCCAGCCCATCCGGACTCCAGGATGTGTTCGGGATCACATATTTACATCATCGTTAAAGTTTTCCGAAAACCTCTCCGACAACTAAGGCATGGGAACAGGGATGGGTTTTATGAAGAACAACTTGCGCAACGCCGACACGACCATCAACAAGTCCACCGCCGTCAAAATGCTCATCGGATTTTTGGCGCCGGCTTTCTTCGCCAATTGCGGCCAGACCCCGCGGCGGCGGCGGGCAACCCGGACAACTTGCAGCCGAGCGCCGTGGTGCAATCCACCGTGGTTCTGGGCAAGGCGGGAACCTTGAGCAAGACCTCGGCCATCAACCTGACCAAGCTCATCCTGACCGCCGTGTCCTCGGCCACGCCCGCCGACACCGTGCGCGACACCTCGACCGTCTCAGGTAATGCGCAAGTTACGGTAACGCGCAGCCTTACCCTCAAGCCCCTGCGCACCTGGACGGTTTCGGCCGTCTCCAAGGACGCCAAGGACTCCGTCATCCACACCGGCAGCTCGATCGGCTTCTTCGTGAACCCCGCCGACACCGCCGCGGTCACGCTGAACCTCACCTCGCGCTTCGCCATGTACCAGGCCGATTTCAACACCTTGCCCGATTCCATCAGCTCTTCGCTTCCCGGCACCGGCAAGGACAAGCTCAACCTGAACCGCGTGGTCCTGAAGGTGGACGGCGTCATCAAGGCCGACTCCCTGCTCGCCTCCGGATACTTCTCCGGCAGCCAGAGCGTGAACGTGTACTTCGATTACGTGACCCCGGGTTCGCACACCGTGACCTTGGGCAAGGTCGGCAAGGTGACCATCAACGGCGGCCTGCCCGGCGCGGTGATTCCTTAAGACCCTGAAGATCCCTAAGACAAAAACTTCCAAGGCGGGGTGCACTCCCTACCCGGTGTCGGACACGAGTCCTCCGGGGCAACCTCGCCCAAGCATCGGCTCCCAAATGGGGCCGATGTTTTTTTATGGGGCGTTCGAACGGGGATTTTTCTCAGACCCGGAAGTGAGCCTGCCCGTTACGGAATGGCAGGAAGGCGCAAATTTTTTTGGAGTCCAAATTGCAGGCGTCAAATACGGGTAGCGGCGCCGTTACCTGGTCTTGACGAAAAAATCCGCGCGGGATGTGGAAACCGTCGGCCTCACTTCCGCACGAAGCCCAGGGTCTTCAGCAGGCTTGCCTCCGTCGCCACCCCGATGGGGACGTTGCGCGCATCCAGAGCCTGGGAGATGACGTTCGCCCTCAAGATATATGCCCCGGTGCCGATCAACTGCCCGTCCGCTGCGACGGGAATCCAGCGGAAGCGCAGGGCATGGTATCCGGCGGAATCGCCGAGCGTTTGGTTCAAGACTTCCCGGCTCACTTCTCCGCTTTGCTCCACCACGAAATTGCCGATATTGTCGTAAATCTGAAATTGATAATGGAAAGGATCGCGGCTCACGGTCACCCATTCCGGAAACTGGCCAGGTCCCAGGACGACGCTCTCCGATCCGGCCTCGCAGGCCAAGCAACGGGCAATGCCCCGGTCCAAAGTGATCAATGCGACGGGACGCTTCAGGCCCGGCATGGACTGGATTCCGCTTCCGGATTGCGTTTCGGTCACGGCCCGTTCCACATGCAGGGAAACCACATTGGGGGGCGCGATCAGCGTGTAGGTTTCCGTCATCACACCGCTTTGAACCCAGTCGGTTTTCACCGCGATGGCTTTTACCGTGACATTGCCCGTCACGATGAGCGGTCCTTTGTACACGGGGCTGGTCGCCGTGGGATTGGAGCCATCCAGGGTGTAATGGATTTGCACATCGCCTTGGCCAGGAACAGAAAGGCTCACCCTCAGGGTATCCTTGAAGTTACTCCCGGGGAGATTGGTGACCGGCGTGGGCAACGTTTGGGGCGCAGGGGGCTCTGGGGGTTGCAAAGTGTACACATCCGTCATTACGGTCGATTCGACGAAGGTCGCTTGGAAGGCCTTGGCTTTCAGCGTGGTCGTCGCGGTGAGGTTGATGGCTGCGCTATACAAGGGGCTCTTGGCCGTGGGCACGCTGCCGTCCACGGTGTAGCGGATTTGCGCGTCCGGATGACCCGGCACGGACAAACGCACCGCGAGGGAATCCGTGAAGCGACGGCTCGTCGGATCGGCGACCGGCGGGGGCAAGACCTGCGACTGCAAAGTGTACACATCGGTCATCACGGGTGAGTCGGCGTAGTCGACTTGGAAACCCTTGGCCTTCAGCGTGGTCGTCGCCGTCACGTTGATGGCCGCGCTATACAAGGGGCTCGACTCCGTGGGCTCGCTGCCGTCCACGGTGTAGCGGATTTGCGCTTCCGGGTGGCCGGGCACACTCAGAGCCACTTGCACGGAGCTCTGAAAAGTTTGGCTTGGCAGGGTGACCACGGGAACGGGAAGCGCGGGCTTTTGCAGCAATTCCAGGCTGGTGGTGATCTGGCAATGCGATCCGGTGGAATGGCGCTCCGCGAAGAAAAAATCCAGCGGGTAACTCCCGCCGTCCACCAGGCCCAGGGACGCGGCCTTGGTGTCGAGGTTCACCGTCGCCGAGAGGGCGGAATGCAAGCCTCCGAGGTCGATGGCCAGTTGCCCGTTGATGAACACCCAGACATCGTCGTCGCCTTTGAAGGAAAAGACTTGGCCCTTACCCGCCGTGTAGGTGAATTGCGTATGCAATTCCATGGTGAAGCCCCAGACGTCGGTGAGATTGATTTCCGGGCGCGGCCCAAACGGATCCGGATCGGTGGGATGGAATTTCTGAAAACCCGCGCCGGCGTTGAGCGGGAGGAATTTGTCGTTGTTATAGGTGTAAACGCCTTGGGCGTTGCGGGTGAGCACCAGGTCGACGTAGAAGCTGCGGTTGACCGAGGGGACGTCGTTGTACCAGTCATGGAATTTATCGAGTCCGGTAAAGCACGGCTTGGCCGTCGAGGGATTGTTTAACTTTTGCAGAATGGGATCCCGATTGTCGCCTCGGAACAAAGACGTATCGACCGGGTCGGTGAGCCCGATGGCGCTCTTCACATACCCCAGGTTTTCGCCGCCGCATTCCAGGTAAGCGTCGTTCTCAAAATCCGGATGCGTGGTCGAATCGGTCGCGATGTAATCCTTGAAATCGCGTAGCTTGGCCCGCAGCGTGACCGTGGCCGGTTGGCTCGATGCCATGCCGACAAATCCCGCGAGGATAGCCCATTTAAAAATGCGCATGCAATTCGTCCCCTCTGACTTTCGAAACCCTGTGATAGACCGTTAATATAGGGCGGCAGAATGCGGTTCGCTGGCAAGATTGGCTGTTTCGAGTTGTTTGGGAAGAGGGGAATGGGGATTTCGTGGGTTTCGGGCAAATCTTCCGGCCCCCATCTTTATAAGTTTTTTAGTCGTACGCACCCGAACGAAGCGGCACATTTTGGTGAAGGCCTATTTTTTTCCTGGATTAGGCGCTGATGAATCCCTATCGAATCATCATGCTGTGATCGGAGTCGAACAAATTTGGATTCGCTGGCCAAAGACAATTGCTCCGAACTGGAGTGATTTTCTAACCGCTTTGCAAAATGAAAATGATTTCTTTTCAATCTCAAACTGGTTCCAAAATTTATCTGTAAATGGTTTTTTGGAATCGACGCGTCCGAAGACGTGGGGCTTTTGTATGAAATGGGCGCCAAAATTTCTTCGCGCAATTTCAAAAACTTAGTTCGACTGGTTATTGATTATTCAAATGATAAGGCCTGCACCGCGCGTATTTTCCAGATTCATGGAAGTGCGGATAAATTAATATGGGCGTCGCGTGAAAATCCCGATTTACTTTTAGAAAATGGCGGCCATCTCATTTCATTCACCCATTCCGAAGACGTTAAAAGTTTTATTGAAAAATCGATTGGTGAAATCGAAAGAATGGAATGAAGCGTGAAAGCTTGGCCCGTATCCATGCCCCGGTTTTGTTCTTTCTGCTATTGCCACTGGAGCATGGGGCGCTTTTCCCGGTCTTGAAACAGGTAACACCCGGCGGATAGTTCTCCGCTCACGCGCCTTCCGGTAATCAAGGACAGGCCGGGAAAGACGCTTCCGTGCTGGAGACCTTTATAAGGGAATCGCGGTTGCGCGCGGGGATTGGGCCGGATGGCCGTGCCGTTGTTTTCCACCACCCAGATATTCCGATAATGGACGGAATCGCCATGTGCCTGAAAACGCAAAGGCCCGTCAGCCGCGGTGACGGCGTCGCCGAGCAGGGTGTTGCTGGTGAGTTTCTGATGATCGTGGATGACCACGCCGTTAAGGCTCACCGTGACCACGGCGGGCTCTAAAAGCGTTTTCCCAGTCGTATCGAATTTCGCTTTTGTGAATTCAACGTCATAGGTTTGCCAGGATAAGGGAGGAAAGCTCATGTTCAGCGCGGGCCGCACCAGTTCGTAAAAGGCGCCGCATTCCTGCATGGCTCCCAGGGGATTCCCGCTGCGATCGATATTCAAGCCGAAGGAGTCCAAGATTTGCAATTCGTATCGTCCTTGCAGGTACACGCCGCTGTTACCCCGCTGCTGGCCGGAATCGTTCGGCATGAAGGGCTCGCGGAATTCCAAATGCAAGGTGAAGCTGCCGAATGTTTTCGTAGTGATCGCGCCCGTGGAAGCGGACCCAATCGGGAGTAGAAATCCGCTGTCCAGAACCGCCGTACCTTGCGCGAAGGCGGATAAACCCTTCCCATTGAATAACACAACGGCATTGGACCCGGAAGCAGGCGCAGCGCCGAGAGTGGGACTTTCCCGAACGACCTTGTTCAAGGTGAAGGTTTCCCCCTTAGGAGTTCTTCCGTTCAGGGTCGCGCCATCGGCTGAGAGCGTGGCTGAATATTCTTTGGTTGAATCACTGGGTTGGAAGTGGATTCCGGTGGACAGGGATGTTCCTGTTTGCTCGGTACGGCTCACGGCATCCCATCCCGCTCCGGGCAAGCCGCCAAGCAGGAATGCGGCCGTGAAGATGTTTTGCTTGGCAACCACCTGCACGCCTAAACGGTGATTGTCCGCCCCGACGCTGCCGACGTACTCGCCCTGCAGGTCAAAGGCGGCGGCCAACGTTTCGACACGGAGTTTTTTGGCTATCGCCGTCGATGTCGCTCCCTGAGACAAAATCAGAATGGACAGGACCCATACCCGGCGGGGATTCCGATAAAGAAAAAATATTTTTGAAAAAACTTTCATGGGACGCCCCTGTTAAGGAAAAGCCAGCGAGTAAAGATCATAGTCGGATCGGTTTCGGATAAGGCCCCAAGTATCTCCGTAATCCATGGTTTTCATGCTGAGGCCGAATTCCCCCGCGACATAACCCTCGTTGGCATCCAGGAAGGAAACGGCGGTGAGATTGGGAATCGCGGGAGTCACGATGGATTTCCAGTGAAGGCCTCCGTCGGAAGTTTTTATCAGGGCGTTGTCGCCGAGAATATAGCTTCTAGCCGGGTCCGTGAAAAATACGGCTTTCAGATTGGACGTGGGCGCCCTTGTTGAATGGCTTCCAAGAACCGCCGCCATTGCCTCCGCTGGTCCAGAACCAATTGGGCCTTGTATTGATTGTATGCCATGTCAGCGCCGCTGCCGCTCCATGTCCAGGTGGGCGTGCGCGTACGGACGGGCGAAGCGCCGTTCACGATGGGTTTTCCCGGCGGTATGGTGTCCAGGGTGATTGTGACGGTGTCCCGCAAGCCTTGCCGCCAACCCTGTAAACAAGAGCACCGCTTTTTTCCGGGCCCGACCGGCGAAGATTCCGTAGGCATCGCCGAAATGTTTATCCAGGTGTTTTCGATCGACCTCCAATGCGCTGGTTCCTTGGACGTCGAGGTCGCGGATGCGGCTCAGAGAAAACTCGCGGAGTTTTTCGACGTCATGATCATATCCGTCCAGGTACCAGTTATCCCGATAGCGCACCAAAGTTTGCGGTGAAACATTCCGCTCGCGAGCGTTGCCGTCCTTCACGCCCTGATACAAAAATGTGGTTCTTCTGCGCAAAAGTACCGCGCGAGCGCAAGCGAGAAGAGTATCCGGATCAATTTGCCGATAATGCATGGGCAAAAAACGGATCCGCTCCTGCCAAGCGACGGAGTTCAATCCTTGCCCTGTGAGCATTTCATCCAGCCAATGGGACAAGCCCAGCAAAGCCGCGAGTTCTTCCGGCCGGAACCAGATTCCCGGAACTTCAATGGCTTTGGCATCCTCAAGACAATAGCGATCCTTTTCAAAGCGAATCGGAATGCCACCCTTTCGCGCGCTCGCGATGATGCGGTGGACCGTTACTGAGGAACAATTCCAACGAGTCTCCAGTAACCTACGTGTGACGGGCCGGTTCGCGCGTTTCAATAACCCGACGAGATCGGAAAGCTTGTCTTGCATAGTCTCCTTTCCCAAATTGGGTCGACGCGCAGCGCGAAGTCATTCCGCCGGATCCGCCGGAAAGCGGAGGGCAAATTCGAAATCAATTGGATTACGGAATCCCACTTAAAAGCTAGGATTTCCCCCTAATTCCAGTTTGAAATCTCGACGAAACAAAACGCCCCCCGATTCAACCTTTGACCCCGACCCGACCCTTGACGCTTATCGCCCCAATGTTTACACTGTTAACATGTCCGATCTTAAGGAACGAATTCTTCAATGCGCCGTCGATCTGTACCTGGATCAAGGTCTGAAGGGCCTGTCCATGCGCCACTTGGCCGAAATGCTGGACGTGAGCGCCACGGCCCTGTACCGGCATTATCGGAATAAAGAGGATTTGGTCCATAGCATCATCGGTGAAGCGGCAAAGGTGTTCGGAAATTATTTGTTCGCGGCCCTGGCAGGCAAAACGGCGAAAGAGCGTTTCGACCTGGCGGCGACGGCCTATCTGAATTTCGCCTTGGAGCACAGCAAATATTACGAGGTCATCTTCATGGGCCCACAACAATTGGGCGCGGAGTGCCTTCCTGAGGAATTACAGGATAAGAGCCGGGCGACTTTCCAGTTCCTGGTGGACCGGGTGCAGGAGTGTATGGAAGCGGGATGCTTGCGTAAGGACGAACCGTTCGGCGTCGCCATGACCATTTGGGCGCATAGTCACGGACTGATCGCCATTTTTCTGGCGGGAAAGTGGCCCATCGAGGAACCGAACTTCCGGATTTTATTCGGGGAATCCCAAAAACGGTTGATGCACGGGTTGGAAGATCCGAAATTGAGATCTTGACGCGGATTACAATTAACGTTTACATTGTTAACAATTCAGGTGTTTTGAATCGATGCGCAATTGGAATCACATCTTATCCACGGAAGCCAACCCCAATGGGAAGGCGGTCAAGCCGGCCTGCGCGATGGCCGTCCTAGCCTTGGCATTGGGCGTGAGCCGAGCCCAACCGATGCGGCAAGACGCGGCGCCCGAAGGCATATCCAACGGCAAATCCGCTGCGCCCGGATCGGCGTCATTGAGCTTCCAGGGTAACTTACGCGATACCTCCTTCGCGAGCGGCTCACCGGTGCGCTTGGAAGTCCTGGAGTCGGGAGATACTCTGGGAATCACTGCGGGTACGGAATTCAAGATCCGCTTGCCGGCCGATACCTTATGGAACCTTTGCTTCAGCGCACCGGCGCAAGCCTCGGGAACCGCGCCCTCCGGATCGTCAGGTGTGGCGGGCGGTGAAAGCGGATCCATAAGCCCCGAGAGCCGCGTCGAACATTGTTACGAGCTCCGCTATCTCGGTACCGACAGCGTCTTTTCCGCCGTGTTGGGCGAAGGTCCGGCCGTGTTGGTCCAAGCCCCGGAAAACAATGGGCCGCAAACAACCGCAGCCGCGGACAACCTGTCCCAGGATTCGGCGGCGGGAACGGTCCGCAGCGAGGAAGCCGTGCAGCTCAAGAAGGTCCTGGTCCGGGCCCAACGCGCGCCCAAGCGTTCGCTGGGGAAATCCACCGTGTCGGCCAAACTCATCAAACGCATGCCGGGCTTGGCGGAAGCGGACGTCATCCGCAGCATTCAAGGCTTGCCGGGCGTGGTGGCATCGTCGGATTTCTCGACCAAGATTTACGTGCGCGGCGGCGGATCGGATCAAAATCTCATCCTGCTCGACAAGGCTGTGGTCTACTCGCCGGTGCATTTCTTCGGCCTCTTCTCCACCTTCCTCGTGGAAGGCATCGACGAAGTCAATTTCTATAAAGGCGGGTTCCCTCCCGAATACGGCAACCGCCTGTCCTCGGTGCTCGACATCAAATCGCGGGAAGGCGGCAAGGACACGGCGCAAACGGTGTTCACCGGCTCATCCGTCAAGGTCAGCACCTTCGCATCGCAAGTGCATACCGAAGGCCATGAGGGTCCCGTCCGTTGGCTGGTCGCGGGCCGGCGCACCTATATCGACCAGGTGCTTACGGCCTTGCGCGACAATGGCCTCACGGATTTGGATCTGAAATATTATTTCTACGACCTGCAAGGCAACGTCCACTACGACATCGACAAGGACAATAGTCTGATGCTGTCCTGGTACAACGGGCGCGACGAACTCGACTTTTCGCCTTTCCTGGTCGATTGGGGCAACACGGTCATCCCGCTCAATTATAAAGGACGCATCAACCGCGAGTGGACCACCGAGGCCACGGCATCCTACAGTCATTTCAGCCAGGACTTCGCCTTGCAGCATATTTTCGCGTTTTACAACCGCATCGTGACGTCCAATTACAAGCAGTCGGTCGAGTATTCCGGACTGGAAGCCCATCGGCTCACTTTCGGCGTGGACCTGAACCTGATGCAAACCATTTTCCGCAACGACCAAATCATCGCCAAGATTTCGCTGCGCGATGAAACTACCTTCGGGCTCAACAGCGTGTACGCCCAGGACAAATGGTCCCTCGGCGACGTCGAAATTTCCCCCGGCCTGCGCCTGACGCAAAGCACGCGTATCGACGAACCCGGCATTGAACCACGCTTGTCGATCAAATACAAATTGCCGCATAACCAATCGCTGGATTTCCATACCGGCTTCTATCAGCAATACATCAACTCCATCCAATTTTCCGATCAGGAAAACCTGAACGAATTTTATTATCCAGCCAAGAAAGTGAAATACCAAACCATCGATCCCACCTCGTCCCTCCTCTTCTCCGCCGGTTACGGCATCGACAAGTTCCGCGACGCCTGGGATTTCACCTTGGAAGGCTATTACAAGACGCTGAACCATTTGGTCATGTTCGCGCCGAACGACATCCCCGATTCCATCCAGTACAACACCAACCGCACCTTGGGCGATTTGTTTACGGAGGCGCAGGGCTACAGCTACGGTTTCGAAGTCTCGCTACGTCATCCCGACGGCCTGGTATTCGGCGGTCTCAGTTATTCCAACGGCACCGCCGTCATCCGCGAGGATCATCATACCGGCTCGCCGTATTTTCCCTCCTGGCACCAGCCGCACAGTTTTAAGGGCGATATGGCCATCAACTGGTTCGCCAACAAGGACGGGATCTTCCATCTCAAGAAGCCGGGGAAATATTTCCGCAGTTCCATGCAGATGAAGTACTCCACCGGCCTGCCCTATACGGAATACGTCGGATACAGCGACGCGCATCTGTTGGATCAGAACCAGGGCCGCGATGCCGGCGGGCCGAATCCGGAATTCCAGAACAATATCGACTTGGAGCGAGGCAACCGCAACGCCGCTTTCGTGCCTGCGTATTTCCGCTGGGACGCCAAGGCGGTGGATTGGGGCAAGGAGGGCAAATGGAATTTTTCCTGGACCATCTTAAACCTGACCGGGCACAAGAATATTTTCTTTTACACGTACGACCGACAGAAAAATCCGCCCGAGCGGATCGAGATCACGCAGTTTCCCTTCTTCCCATACTTGCTGAACTATGAATACTACTTCTAACCGCACCGGCAGCCGTTGGTTCCGCGCGCCGCTCCCGAGCCGGGGCGCCGCCTTCGCCATAACCGCCGTATCCGCCCTTCTCGCCCTATTAGCCTTGGGCGCATGCATCCAGGGCCCCTGGGACTATTATCCCGAGAATCCTCCGCCTTTCCATGGCTTGTTCCTAACCGGCTATGCCATTGCGAAACAACCGCTCCGGCATGTCTGCTTCGAGCGCGTCATGGATATCAGCGAGGAGGCGACGGAAGCCTACGCGTTCTACGACACCGCGGGCATCCGCGTCAGTGGACGATTCGCCAAGGCCGGGGACACTTCCGGAACCGGCGTCGACACCGTGTTGCGGCTGACCGCCTCGGTGGACACGCCCAATTGCTTCCTCGGCGATGCGAATTATTGGGTTCTGGCCGGGAACAATTATGCCATCGACGCGCGCATCCAATGGGACAGCTCAGGCCGGCGCGTGGTTTCGCATTTGACTTCGACGGCCCATGTTCCGACGATGTTCAAGCTGCATCATGACGCGGTCGCTCCGAGCCTGGCCCAACACGGCGGGGTTCCGGAGAATATTTTCAGCCTTGCATTTTTCTCAAGTTTGCCGCCCGATGTGCGGGACGTGATGGTGAAGGAATACGGTGATACGCTGACCAAGCTTTTGAACGACCCCACGGCGTCACAGAACGATAGCACCGCGCTCAAGGACTATATCAAAAAGAACGGCAAGGCCATGCAAACCCGCTTGACCGATTTACTCAAGAAAAGCCATTTCACCTACCGGGATTCCGCCACCGTCTTTTATCTCAACGGGGCCTTCAATACGCTTTCCCATTATTATAGCGACGATCGCAGCGGGGACGTGAAGGCCGTGCTCATCACGCAGAGGTTCGATCCTCTAGGACAGAGCCCGCAAACGGGTTTCGATTCTCCCTTGGGCGGTAAGCCCGATTCCGCCCGGTTCTATTTTCCCGGCGACATCCGCCGCTTGCTGGTTTATCCCGACGCGGTGGGACCCAACGGATGGGATTTGCTGGACAGCATGGGCGTGGTCAACACTTGGTTTCAATTCGGCCTTAACCGGCTGTATTTCTACGCCACCGAGCAGGCTTATTATGACTTCCACGCCACCGCAACGGCCACCCAGGGCGGCGGCGGCCAGAACGGCGACCCGCGCGTTCAGGTGAAATATAACGTGGAAGGCGGGCAGGGAATTTTCGTGGGCGCGATAGCCGATTCCTTCGATGTGGTCATCAATGTGGACCCGATGAACAAGCCCTATGACATGCGCGCCACGCACGCCGTTTTCTGCCGAGAACAGGGCGGATGGCAGGGCAGCGGGAATTGCCGAGCGTACTATCCCGAGTACTGCGAAGCTCAAGGTTGGAAGCCGGAGGAATGCCGCCCGGCGGCCGTGAACGCCTGCCTGGAGGTGCCGCATTCGAAGGATACGACTTTACACCAAGCTTGCGATACCTCAGTCTATCCCGCGGCGTCGGACACGACGACTTTGCATCAAGGCCGGCGGCAATTCTGCATCGAGAACGATTTCCCCGATAGCGAGCCACTTTGCGCCGCCTACCTCGCGGAGTGCCGGGAAACCAAGGGCCGGAATGCCTGCAAACAAATTCTCTGGAATTATTGCCTGGATCAAGGTTGGCAGCTCCCGGGCCAATGCCAATGGGGCCTTGTCAGCTATTGCACCGACAAGCCCCGGCTATCGGAAACCCTATGCGGACATGCCGACTCCTACTGCAAGGACCATTCGACGGAGACCTTATGCCATTAATGACCGACCGCGAAATTCACGAGGAGATCCCGATGGGACATGAAAAAAAATCTTCCGCCCCGCATCCGCTGGCGCGCGTCCTGATCATAACCGCGTTGGCGATTTGCGTAACCTCCCTGTTACCCAACGCACCGGTCGCCCAGGAGACCGCCGCTTCCCATGTCGACGCGGACTTGCAAAAAGCCAAATCCGATTTGGCGCAAGCCAAAAAAGAACTCGCCAAGGCCGACGCCGACCTGCGCAAGACCGACTCCTTGATCGCCGATGAGGCCGCCCGTGCGTCCCAATCCGTGGATCGCGCATCCAAGGATCACGAACGCCGCGAAAAAGAAAACGCCGCGTTGCAAACGCGCATTCAGGAGGCGCAAGCCAAAATCGCCGCCGAGCGCGGTCAGCAAAGCCGCCGGCAAAATACCGTGGAGGAAATCAAGGTCCGGCAAAAGAACCTGTCCCTGACCTTGGCCGGGTTCTGCGATTCCCTGGCCCGACGCATTGGCGAAGGCCTGCCCTGGGACAATGAGGCCCGCCTCGATCGTGTGAAAGCGTTGCGCAAGGATTTGGAATCCGGCGCGGCGACGGTGGACGAAGGCTTCGCGCGCCTCAACGCCGTCCTCAAAGAGGAGATCAAAAACGGCGATGAAATCGCCCTCATCAACAAACCCGTCACGCGCAAAAACGGCGAGGTGGTCAACGCCCAATTGCTCAAAGTCGGAAATCAATGGCTCGTTTACATGGACGAGGAAGGCCAGCACTTCGGCATCCTGGAACGGAAACCGGGAGTCACCGGAACCCCCGGCACGGCGGCATCCGCATCCGCATCCGCATCCGCAACCACATCCACTTCCATGACTGGGTGGGACTGGCGCGAGGATCCATCCTTCGCGGAGAAAAACCAAATCCGCGCCGCCCTGGAAATCAAGGCCGCCAAGCGTCCGCCGCAATTGGCCACGCTTAACCTGGGCATCGCGCCGAAGGGAGGCAAGTAATGAACCTCAGACACGCATTTTTCGGTTGCCTCGCGCTGGGTCTCGCAACGGCCTTCACGCCCGTTTTCGCCAAGGACGATCCCGACGCGGCCAAACGCAAGGCCCTGGAAGACGTTCAACGCGAACTGACCTCGGTGGAAAACCTCAAGGCCGAGAAGCTGGACGCGCTTGAAAAGAAAGAAGCTGAACGTTGGGACGCGCGCTATCGCCAAGCCGCCCATGCCAAGGACGCGGACGAAAAGGCCCGCCAACTGGAGGAAAAATACGGCCGCCTCGCCTCGGACCTGACGCGTTTGGAAGATGAATTGATCAAAGCCAAGGGCGAGACCAAGGATAAAGCGGATGAAGCCGCCGCGATCCAATCGGGATGGGATGGATTCAACGCCGCCTTGAAACGCGCCGTGGACGCTGCTTCCGATAATCTGGCTTCGGACATCCCCGTGGGGATTGAAGAACGGAATCTGCGCCTGTCGCATGCAGGAAGTTTGCTGGCGGATAAAACCGGTAAGGAGTCGGGCGCCAAGGAAAATAGCGGGAAGGAAAACGGGGGCAGGCCCGGACTCGGAATATCCAGGGACGATTTTTCCGCCACGGACGGCGCGCTGCGCGAATTCCTGGGCGTGACTTTGTCGCGCGTGGATCTGACGCAGTCGCAAAGCCTCACCTCGCGGCAAGCGGTTTTCGGACAGGGGCGTTCGGCCGAAGCCTGGCGATTGCAATTGGGCACGGTGTTCATCGGCGAGCTGGAGAAGAACGGAGCCACGAGCTCGGACAACGCGGGCTCTGCGGCCTCAGGTACACCCGCAGTCGCGGCCGGCGCGGGCAAAACCGCGGAATCGCAAATCCTGTTACGCACCGGGAATCTGCAAGGCAAAACCTTCGTCTGGCGCTCGGACTTGGCCCAGGGGTTCAACGCCGCCTTGGCGTCGGCCATCAGCGACGCGGCCCAAGGCAAAGTCGTTGCGACTTTGCCCATGGACGTATTGCAATACAAAAGCCTTGGCTCCGGTTTCGTGAAGGGAGTGGAACTTTCCTGGCAGAAACGCGTAGCCGTCTGGTTCAAAGCCGGCGGCCCGACCTTGTATCCCCTGTTCGCCGTGGGCATCCTGTCCCTGCTCATGATCCTGGAGCGCCTGATTTATTTCACCCGCAAGAGCGTCAACGCGCCCCGGTTCATGAAAAAGTTTCTGGCCCTGGTAGACCAAAAAAAATGGTCGGAAGCCAAGCGGCTGTGCGACGCTTCCGGCAGCGCCCTGGCGCGCACCTTGGGGGCATTGGCCGCCCACGCCGATCAAAGCCGCGACACGGCGGAAAAAGCCGTGCGCGAAGCCATGCTGCGGGAGGTTCCCGCCTTGGAAAAACGCCTTCCCCTGATTGCCGCCATGGGCGCGGCGGCCCCGCTGCTGGGCCTGTTGGGCACGGTCAGCGGCCTGGTCACCTTGTTCAAAGTCCTGAACCAACTGGGCGCCAACGACCCGAAGGTTTTGGCCGGCGGCATTTCCGAAGCGCTGGTCAACACGGAAACGGGCCTGGCCATCGCCATCCCGGTTTTGCTCATCCACGGCTTCCTGAACGAGCGGCTCGACACCATCAACGCCACTTTGAGCAGTTGCGCGTTGGAAACGTTGAATCGCGTGTGGCCGAAGGACTAAGCGTGGAAATTCAAATGGAAGATGTGAAAAGTCAAAGGGAAAAAGGATCGGAAAAGTCCAATTCCCAAGCCTGGTCGGATGAAATGGCGGGTCGATTGTTTGCGTTGGAAACGCCTCCGGCTTGTATATGGGCCCCGTGCTTGCGGACCGCGGAAGGTCCGGCACGGGGGTGCAACGCAAACGATCACCAAGGGCGCTGTCGCGCCATTGGGTGTCGGGCCTTTGGCCCGACACCCAAACCACGGGCTATGCCCGTGGTTGTTGACTCCTGGATCTGGCGGCAACCATTATTAATGGTGTTGCGGACTTTCCGAACAGGAATCCTGCATTGCACATCGGAAACCAATTGATGCGATCATTAAACGAATCGATCCAAGAAACAAACGAACTTTTAAGCATCATTGCGAAATCCGTCATCACCGCAAAACAAAGGAACGGCCGATGATTTTCACTTTTAACTTTTCCCCTTTAACTTCTGAACTCTGCCTTTTCATTTAGACGATGTACTCCGTAATCTACGACACCTGGACCCAGGGCGGCTTCGTCCTCATTCCGATCATCCTGGTCGGCTTTTGGGGATTTTGCCTGGTACTCTCCACCTACGCCAATCTCGGGGCCGGGCTGGGGCGGACCAACCTGAATCCGGAATTCGATCGCATCCGGGACTTGGTGGCCAAAGGCGACGTGCAAGGCGCCGAAAAATTGGCGCGCAAGACGCCGAAACTTATCGGTTACGGCTTGTCCCTGGCCTTGGAAAACCGCGCCTTGCCGGAATCGGCCCTGCGCCGCCTTTTATCGGAAAAACTCGCGCTGTCCTTGTTCAAACTGGAGCGCAACCTGCCGCTGGTCAAGGTGATGGCCGGCTCGGCGCCGTTGCTGGGCCTGCTCGGCACGGTCAGCGGCCTCATCCATACCTTCCGCATCATGACGGAATACGGCAACGGCAACGCCGTGCTTCTGGCCCACGGCATTTCGGAAGCCTTGATCGCCACGCAAAGCGGATTGTTGCTCGCCATCGTTCTCATTCTCCTGGGGCAACGCCTGGAAGGCCGCGTGCATTGGATGCAGGTCCAGGTCGAATATGGCATCACCGTGATCCTCAACCAGATTTACCATCCGAAACAAGGAGGCGCCTGAATGGAGCCGTTCCTGATCCAGACCAAAAAACGTGGTGGTTTCGAACTCAATGTCGTGCCGCTCATCGACGTGGTGTTCGTGCTCCTGATTTTTACCATCCTGACCTCCTCGCTGACCAAGGAAACGGGCGTGACCGTGGACAAGCCGCAGGCCCAGTCCGCCGGCGAGTTGAACCGGCAAAGCATTCTGGTGGCCATCACGCGGGAAGGCACCGTGCACGTGAACGAACGTCAGGTGGACATGGAAAGCCTTCAGGACGTGTTGCGCCGGATGCTGGCGGAGAACGCGCTGGGCGAAGTGGTGCTGATCGCCGATCGCGATTCGAATACGGGGTTGCTGGTGAGCGTCATGGACGCGTGCAATCTGGCGGGGGCGAAGAAGATTTCAGTCGCGGCTATGAGTAAATGATCTCCTGGTCGGTGGTGGGGGGGCTCCACAATTATGGGGTTTGCGGGCCGTTGGGCCTGCGCTCCGGAACTCGCGCGTATCCAGAGGATGTGGACGCTCGCCGGGCACGCGCTCGGACATGCCTGCGCGCAGGCCCAACGGCCCGCAAAGCCCCTCCCGGCAGGGCGCCCCTCGGACCGGAGGCCATTTTCTCTGCTCGCGGGGGATGGGGAACAAAGAAAAGAGAAGAGAAGAGAAGAAGGGAGTGGGTCGGGACGGGACTCGCAGCGCGAGGCGCGGCTGCGTTGGGGCGGGACGGGGAGAAGATGGGGTCGAGCAGAGGGTGAAAGTATGGGGAGCGGCGTGAAATTTTTTAGCGGAGCGCGAGTTTGATGAAGGTGATCCGGAATGGGGTGATCGCGTTGATTGCCCTGGTGTTGAGCGCGGGGGTAACGGTGTTGATACCCCTGGTGAATCATGCTTTGAATTCCGGAGGCGTCAGCGGCAAGCCGCGCATTGTGGCGCAAGTGTCGTTGAAAACCTTGGATCCGGCGCAGGCGCAGGATCAGCCGCATCGGAAATTGAAGCAGCCGACGCGCGCGCGGCCGGTGCAGGCGGCGGTGAGGGCCGGGCCGAGGTTTGCCATGGATTTAAGCGTGGGCGGGTTGGAGGGAGCGGCGGTGCCTATGGATATCGTGAATCGTCCCAGCGGCGGGGGCGGGCAGGCGGCCGGACCCAGCGGTGATGTGGACGAAAGGCCTGCGCCGAATATGCCTCCGCCTTTCCGGTTGCCTCCGGAGGTGAAGGCGGCGGAAAAGGACGCTTATCTGGTTTTGTCCTTTTGCGTCGACCCGGGGGGGCATGCTTATGACGTGCGGGTGATGGAAGAAAAACCGCAGGGTTTGGGTTTGGCGGGGGCGGGGCGCGAGGCGTTGCGGCAAACCGTCTTTACGCCGGCTAAAAAGGGCGGATTGGCCGTGGCTTTTTGCGGTTTGGAACAACCCTTCGAAATCAAATTTGGGAATTAGGGTAACGGATATGTTACGTTGGGAAAGGAGGGGAAGGAGTGGGATTGAACGTGGGATTGCAAATTGAAAATTTCAAATTGAAAATTGTGGAAAGGCTCCGTGCTGCTTTGGCTTTCCGATACCAAACGGTTTCGCGCTCACGGAGGCCTTGCGACACAAAGAAATTTGAATTCGGGTTTTCAAATTTTCAATTTCCAATTTTCAATTTGCCTTTTGCAATCCGAATTCTCCTCTTCGTCCCATTCCTTTCCTCCGCCTCGACTCCGGCGCCGTCCGCCACAATAACCAAAGCCTCACCCACCGGGTTGTCCGGGGCAGCGTCAGCCTCAGCAGCATCGGCTTCTTCGATCGCTGCGGCATCTCGCGTTTCGCCGCAAAGCGCGGTCGATCTCGTGAACCGCGCCAACGCCCTGTATAACAAAAGCGAGTACGCCAAGGCGCTGCTTCTCTACCGCAAGGCCCAGGCGCGCGGGGCGGACGAGGGCACGGTGGCGTTCAATATCGGGAATTGCCTGTACCGCATGAACAAGCTTCCGGAAGCGGCGGCGGCCTTCAAGAAAACCGAACGCCTGACGGGCGGAAAATATTTGCCTGCCGTATCCAACCTCGCGGCCGTGCTGTTCCGGCTGGAGCAATACGGCGAATCCATTGCGGCGTATCGGCGCGCTTTGCAGCAGGAGCCGGACAACGGCAGCGCCTGGCTGTATCTCGCGGATGCCTACGGCCGCACCAAGGATTTCGTCGGGTCCCTGCAAGCCCTGGAAAAAGCGCGCGCCTTGGATCCGGAGGATTTGTCGATTGTGTATCAGATGGCCGAGGCGCATGCGTCCATGAAAGAGTACCCCGAAGCCGTGGCTTTGGTGCGCGAGGCTTATGCGCGCAAGCCGTCGGAAACGGATTTCGTTTTTTACATCGGGGATCTCTACCGATCCCAGGGTGATTTGGAACAGGCCGCGGCGGCCTACCGCGAAGGGTTAGCGACGCGCGAAAAGGATTATGAGAACCTGTACAAGCTCGCCGACGTGCTGGCACAGGATAAAAAGCCTTTCCTGGCGATGGAGTTTCTGCAAAAGGCGTTGACCATCAAGCCGGATTTCACCGACGCGGCCGTGTTCATGGGCAATCTCGCCTTCGATGCCCATTGGTGGGACCGGGCGGAGGCGGCCTATGTGCAAGCCTTGAAGACGGGCAATGCCGAAGGGTTGGAAGGCCTCCGCAATCTCGCCTATGAATACCATCAACAAGGCGACAATGAGCGGGCGGCGAAAATCCTCGCACCGGCCCAGCCCTTGCGCCCCAAGGACGCCGTGCTCCGCAGCGAAGTGGAACAATACCGGTCCCTGATGAAGCCGGGGGCCCAGAACGCCCTGGCTCCGAGTCCGAAGCGCTGAATCGTCCCCACGGATTCACTCCCGCCTGGCCTCCGGAGCGCCCCCGGGCGGATCATTCCCACAGATTCGCTCTGGCTTGGCTTCGGGAATGCCCTCAGCTGATTCCTGCGGGTGGCGTTCCCTTTCCAGTCCCCAACAGGGTATAATCAGCGGGATGTTCCGGCGTTCCCATCCGAGCGACGGCCTATCCGTCATGAAACCAAATCAGATTTTTCTCCTCAAAGTCATCGTCTCGGCAGCTTGTCTGGCGGCGCTGTTTGCCTGGATGGATCCGGCCGCGCTCATCGCCCGTTTACGGCGGGTCTCCCTTGCGCCTTTGGCGGCGGCGGCACTGGTGAACCTCATCTTGCAAGGGCTCAACGCCGCGAAATTGCGCTTGCTGTTACCCCCGCCGGCGAGTAGACCCGCGTCACCGCATGGGTTTTTCGCATTGGCCCGCGTCAATTTCATCGCGGCCTTTTTCACCGCTTTCCTTCCCGGAGGCATCGGCGGCGAAGTGGCGCGCTGGACCTATTTGCGCCGCGTGTCGGGCACGCCTGAAAGCGCCTTAGCGGGCGTGCTGCTCGATCGCCTCACCGGACTTTGGGCCCAAATCCTTTTGGGGTTGTTGGCTTGGATCTGGCTGGGCCGGAGCGGGCCCGCGCTCTGGACGGCTGTGCCGATGGCCGCGTTGGTACTGGCGGCGAGCCTTTGGGTCGGCGCCTTCGGATACCGCTGGTTCGCTCGCCTCGCGGCCAAAGGCATCGCTTGGTACGCGCGCCGCGCCGGGAGCGAACATATCCCCACGGACATCGGAGCCGCATTGGCGGATTTGGTTTCGCAGCGGGGGCGGCTGGCCCGCGTGGCCGCGCTCAGCCTGGTCAATCATGGATTCGTGATCCTCGCCTTCCTGCTCGTCGATCTCAGCGCGGGCGGCTCGGCCGATTGGGCGCAAGCGGTGCTGTACGTCTTTTTCTTCACGCTCTTTACCTTGCTTCCCGTCGCGGTGGGAAATTGGGGTCTCTCCGAGGGCACGCTGGGCATCCTCTACCACGTCTCCGGAGCGCATGGTGAAACGGGAGTACTGATCTCCTTATTGCTCCGCGCCATGTCGCTTCCGACCGTGTGCGTGGGCTGGTGGTTTTTCCTGGCGGGTCGCGGAAAGCCGGGATCCAGATGAGAGTTTTCGGGTGGAAATTTTTCCCAGATGGTTTCGTTGCGTCGGACGATATGGCTCGGACCCCCGCTTTTGCATGGTGGGAATGGATCGGGGCCGGTATGGCGCTCCTCGCGGGGTGGCATCTGCTGGCGCTGCGCATTCGATCCGGCGGGCTGCCCGGTGGGGACGAAGGCTCGTGGATGGCCGTAGCGGGGCAATTGGCCCGGGGGCAAGGTTTCACCACGCGCTGGCTCGAAGCGCATTTTTTGGTTCCCTATACGGTTCCGCGCCCGGATGATTTCCGGTATCCGATTTTGACTTCGCTGTTGGCGGCGAGTTTCCGGATTTGGGGTGTCTCCGTGGAAACGGCCCGCTGGGCGGTCGCGACGGTGTTCCTCGCCTTCGCGGCGTCGGCCTACGCGGTTTTCCGATCGGCTTTCGGACGGTGGCCGGCCATGGCGGGACTGTGGGTTACCGTAACCTCCCTGTTACAGTTGGAATGGAATTCCGTAGTCTATACCGAGGGACTTTTCGGATGCGCGGTGGCGGCCCTGGCAGCCTGGAGCCTGCGCGGCGAGCGCCGCCTTGAACCGGAGGACTTTTTCGGGATCCGATCCAAAGCCTGGTGGCTCATCCTGGGTGGCGGCGTCGCCCTCCTGTATCTGGTGCGCGTGAACGGCATCCTGTTTTTGCCCGGAATCCTTTGGTTGTATTGGCGCAAGCGGGACATCCTGACTTGGAAACACCCGGCCATGGCATTGGCGGCTTTCCTTATCCTGGCCTTGCCCTGGCTCATCCATACCGCCATCGCATTCGGCAATCCCTTTCATTTCGCCGGTTCGGGCGGACTGCTCCGGGATCCGGGAGTGGCGCGAACGCAATCCCATACTCTGACTATCGCGGAATATTTTTCCCGCCACGAGGCGCTGTTCCCCTTGCGCAGGGTTTTCGTAGGAGCCTTTCGATTTTTCCGCGAGCTGCACCGTTTTGAACACGGCCTGGAAGTCGCGCCGCTCTTGCTCGCCGCCTCCGCGCTTTGGAACCGGCGCAAATTTTTCAGCCCCTTTTTGGCCGCCGGATTTCTCCTCACTTTCGCGGCATCGGCCTATGTCGCCTATAACGACTCCTGGGCAGGCTTGCGGTACATGAGCGGATTGCTCCCTTTCGTTTACGCGTACGGATTGTCCCGGTTACCCGCATGGGTTTCTGCCGCGTCGAATTTCACGTCCGGGATCTTCGATCGGGATGGGCGAACCCCCATCGGACCGAGCGGCGTTCCCACGGTAACCTACAGGTTACCCGGACTGGAGGGGGCGTTCGGCCTGTTGCTGCTGTTAATGCTGTTACTGCCCGTAATCTACCCCCATCGTTTTTACGAACGCAAACTCGGCGGAATCATTGCCTCCCGGGGCCTGTACGCCTATTGTCCCGGACTCGCGGAGCATCTCCTGAAGCTGGAGGCCCTGGTCCCGCCGGAAGGAAATTATTATGCGCGTTCGCTATGCGGCGTGAACGTGATGTCCCCAGCGCGGAATTGCATCGGATTGCAGGAGCTTTACGATCCGACTTGGTTTTCCCGCAGCCTGGCGGCGTTCCATCCAACCATCATCGCCCTCACGCCTGCGGAAACGCGCGACTCAGTCGTGCTCACGGCCCTGTCCACCATGCGCGCCGCCGGATACGCGCAAGACACGATTTCCATCGGGCTACAAAGTGTTTTCCTTTCCCTCCATCCCATCGGACGTCCGCCTTGAATCGGCTCACGGGCTGGTATAGAATGGTAACCTGATGCCCCGCACGCGACCGGCCCCGGCCGAACTTATCCTCCGGTTGAACGAGATTTTCCATGATCTGGAAACAGACGGGTACGATGAAAAACATCCGGATATCCTGGAGGATGAAATCCCCCGTTGGCATCGGTTCCTCACGCGTGCCTGCGCGGAAATCCCCGCGCCCCGGCAAGTCCTCGACATCGGTTCCGGCACGGGCTTCGTTCCCTTAAGGCTGCGGGAATTTCTTCGGACCGGCGATGGATTAACCTGTTCGGACCTTTCCTCGGGAATGCTGGAAATCTGCCGCGTCAATTTGCATGGGGCCGGATTGGATTGCGACCTGCGGCTGCTGAAACTTTCCGGTGGAACTCTTCCCCTGCCCGACAAGTCCCAACATCTCGTCACCTTGAACGCCGTCATGCATCATCTGCCCGAACCACGGGACTTGAGCCGCGAGATCGATCGCGTGCTTAAACCCGGCGGCTGGGTTTTAATCGGCCATGAACCGACCAACGCTTTCGCCCGCAACGCTTTTCTGGTCTGCAATTATTGGCTGCTGCTGCCTATCGCCGATCCCCGCCAATTCCTGTATGAAATCATCCTGCGCCTGGGTTGGTTCGAGGCTTTGCGCCGGCCCTTGGCGCACTTTGCGCCCGATCTCGCGAGGCATAACCGCCTTTTGCAAAAAGTGAACGACCGACTGCTTGCCGAAGGACGGATCGAAAAAACCCTTCCCGCCGCCGAAATTTCGGGCTTGCTCGACGCGCAATCTCCGGACGCAGGCGGCTCACGGCCAGGCCGAGGCTTTTCGCGGGAAATCTTCGCGGAGTGTTTTCCCGGCTACCGCATCGAATCCTGCGAGACCTACAACGCGCTTCACAAAATCCATCCGCGCGGGAATTGGATGAAGCGTTATGCCGCGTGGTTGATTAAGCGCTTCCCGGAAAGCGGTTCACAAATATTTTGCGCGCTACGAAAACCCGGCAAATGAAACAACGTCGGCTGATCCCGCTTCGGAACCGGAGCCCGGCGCATCACGGGCCGATATGTTCTTTCCAAGCCGCAGCGAACAGCTCCGCAGACTTTCGCGAGGACAGCCCCGCAGCGGCCGCTTGGGCATGGCCCCCCAATTGATCACGCAAGCCTTCCTCCTCTAGCACGCGCAGCATGGCGCGAGCGCACGCTACGGCATCGTCCTTGGGAAACAATAATCCCGTCAGGCCGTCCTCAATTTCCTCGTTGATGCCCAAGGTATCCGAGCCGATGGAAGGCACGCCGCATAGGCCCGCTTCCAAAATGGTCAACGGAAAACCCTCCACCTCGGAAGTGAGTACCAACGCATACGCCTCGGCGTAAACCTGGGCCATGGCCTGGCCGGAAACCGCCGGCTCCAACGACACCCACGCGTTAAGCCCCAGGGACGCGATCTTTTTCCGCAGCGGGTGATACAGGCTACCGCCGCCGAGGATTCGGAAGCCTGCGTCGGAGGGCAATCGTTTTTGTTCCGCCAACCAAGCGATGGCGTCCAAGAACAGAAAAGGTTTTTTCACCGGCTCCAGACGACCGGCGAAAAGAAAAACGCGTCGGGCCCGTTTTACTCCTTGAGTGGGAGCGGTGTCCACAATATAGGCCGGGACGGAGGCCGGAGCCGCGATGGGAACGACATGGTCAGCGAACAACGGCAGCACCATGCGTGGCGCGGTGAGGCCGCCATAGCTTTCAGCCATCCTCATCAGACCAGCCCCGACGAAACAATGCAGGGCCGTATGCCGCCAGGCCGCCTTGAGCATCAGACGATAGAGGGCTCGCGCCCCGGCGGATCGGTTTTCATGCACGTCCGCGCCGTGGTACCAGATGATATTCGGAACGCCCAGGAAACGCCCCAGGCAGGCGCCCACGCAACCGGTGGGGATGGCGGTATTGGAAAAAATGGCATCGGGCCGAAACCGCCGGTGGAAAATTCCGCGCAGGAAAGTCCGCAATGAATAAAGCAGGATGGACGGAATATTGGTTTGAAACTGCGCCTTACGGCCAGTGGCGAAATATTTCACGCGAAAGGGAAAATCCATCCTCGGTCCCGCCGCCGGAGCCTGAGTCCACACCTCGATGTCGAATCCGAGCGCGCCCAGCGCGGCGCATAATTGCGCGATGGCCCGCCCCGCCCCGCCGCCCAGCGGGGGCAATTCATGAGTCAATACCAGGAGGGAGCGGGATTTCACCGTAGCACGGGCGTTACGTTGACGCCGACCCTTTACTGGATGTCCGGGATACCCGGGATGCCGCGCGCGGAATGCTGGGCAGCCGCAATAGGCTGATGAAAAATGCCGAGAAAATGGTTTGCAGGCCCATGATCATGAGGACGGCGGAAAAGAGGCTTTGCTTGGGCATCAGGAAATATCCGACGAAATGGGTTTTGACCCAAAGGTATACGATGTACATACAACCCGACAGGCCCGCCAGGAACATCCCCGTCCCCCAGGTCAGCGCCCGTTCCAGGTTGAAAAATTTGAAAAACTCTTCCACCACGCGGCTCGGGGAAGTGAAGCCCTCCCGGACGCTGAAGGCCTTGGCGAAAAGCCCCGTCGTGATGATTTGGAATCCCAGCAAGGTGAACAGCGCGAAAAAGATCATGGCATGGATATCGAAGACATGGCCGAAGAGCCGGAACCAGCCTAACCCGGTGGCGCAGAACAGGCCGAGCCCGGAGGTGAACAAGAGCATACCGGGCAAAAGGAAAAGCCAATTGGGACTGAAGAGCAGCATGAAACGCATGTGCCGCCAGGCGTCGGACAGGGACTCCAGTTTGGACTCGCCCTTGCGCGGATAATACGTGATGGGCACCTCGACGATGCGGATTTTGTTGCGCAGCGCGGAGACGATCATTTCCGAGGCGAACTCCATGCCCGTGGTGCTCAGGTGCAAGCGCGCGATGGCCTGGTGCGTGAAGGCGCGGAAACCGGAATGGCAATCGGAAATGCGCGATTGGAAGAAGAGATTTAATATCCCAGATAATATGGGGTTCCCGATATAGCGATGGGAAAACGACATGGCTCCGGGACGGATGTCGCCTTTGAAGCGGGATCCGATGACCATGTCCGCCCCTTTGTCCAGCTCATGGATCAGTTTCGGAATTTCTAAAAAGTCGTAGGTGTCGTCGGAGTCCCCCATGACGATGTAATCGCCGCGAGCGCTCTCGATTCCCTTTAAGTACGCGGCCCCGTAACCTTTCACGGGTTGGTCCACCACGCGCGCGCCCAGCCCGGCCGCCACTTGATGCGATCGATCGGTGCTGCCATTATCGGCGACGATGATTTCCCCCGCCTGGCCGGATTCGGCGAGAACTCGTTGCACCTTTTGGATGCAAATGCCGATCGTTTCCTCCTCGTTCAAGCAAGGAAGCACAACCGAAAGCATTTTCGCAGGCATAACCATCCCCATGTGGCGAACGGATTCGCGCCAGGGCCATTATCCTAATCCCAGCCTACGCGGTACCACCTCTTTCCCTCATTCCGTTTTAAGCGAGAACCCATCACGGGAAAACGAGGCGTCTTGAGATCGAGTCCGGATACCGATCACCTTATTGAGATGGACGGTCCCTTGACCTCGCCGATATCGAGTTAGATTTCCAAATCCTATGGAATCGCCGCATACCCGGAGCGCCCCGCGCAAAGCCACCTTGATGGCCTCGTTGGCCGCTTTACTCCTTATTCTGGTCAAGCTCCTCGTCGGAATGTCCACGGGTACCGTCTCCGTTTTGGCCTCGGCCGTTGACTCGCTGTTGGATTTCGTGGTCTCGTCCTTCAATGCCTACGCCGTGCGCACCACGGAAAAACCCAGCGACGAGGTTTACAATTACGGACGGGGCAAAATCGAAGGCGTGGCTTCGGCCGTGGAAGGCCTTTTCATTCTGGCCTCGGCACTGTACATCCTGCGCGAAGCGATTTTCAAATTCATCACCCCTACGGTCGTGGAAACGGACAAACTCGTCTTCGCCATCGGTGCCATGGCTTTTTCCATCGTCGTCACGTTCTCGCTGGTAGCCTTCCTGAAAAAGATGTCCCTGCTTTCGGACAGCCTCATCATCAAAGCCGATATGGTGCATTACCAGGTCGACCTGCTCAGCAACGGCGGCATCCTTTTGGCGCTGGCGCTGATCCGCTTCACGGGTTGGAATTGGCTGGACCCGCTCATCGCCGTGGCCGTGTCGCTGTTCGTGGCCAAGGCCGCCATTCCGCTGTTGCGCAAAGGCTTGCACATGCTGATGGACCGGGCCCTGGAACCGGCCCTGGTGGAACAAATCCGGCAGCTTGCCCAAGCGCATAGCGGGCGGGTGACGGGCGTGCATGAACTGAAAACGCGCCGTTCCGGCGACACGAATTTCGTGGAATTCCACTTGGTCTTCGACGAGGATATCCGCCTGCGCGAGGCGCATCAAACCGCCGATGAAATCGAAATGCGCATCCGGGAATTGGAAAAGGGCAAGTGGATCATCAATATCCATCTCGATCCCGTGGACGATTCGCGGCGGGATCTGAAAATGGCGAAATCCACGCCCAGCGAGTGAAGTATGCGAAACGGCAACCTACGGTTTTCGCTCGTCCTAATTCCTTTTGTACTATCCGTCACGATAACCTCCCTTTCCTCTTCGGAAAGCCTTTCCGGCCCACGCTCAAGCAGGAGTTCAACGCCCTGGTGGCGGAGTACCAGATGAAATTCGGCCAGATCCAATCGACCCGGGGGGATTACAATTGGACCGCCCCCGAAAAGATGCTCGCCTTCGCGGATTCGAACGGCATGAAGCTGCGGGGCCATACCCTGGTTTGGCACAAGGAAGCGGGCTTCCTGGCTACCACGGAGTTCAGCCGGGACACGATGTTCGCCATCCTCAAGGAATACATCCACGCCGTCGTCGGCCGTTACAAGGGGCGCATCCCGCAATGGGACGTGGTCAACGAAGCGATTTCCAATAATCCCGACAGCCTATACCGCGACACCTTCCTGTTCCGCAGGATGGGAATCGAGTACATCGACTCGTGCTTCCGATGGGCCCGCGAGGCGGATCCGGATGTCCAGCTTTTTTATAACGACTACTGGAACGAAGGCCTGGGCGTCAAGTCGGATAAAACCTACAACCTCGTCAAAGGCTTGCAGGAGCGCGGCGTTCCCATCGACGGCGTGGGTTTGCAATGTCATTTCCGTTACGATTCCTTGCCGAGGTTCGACGACATGGACGCGAACATCAAGCGCCTGGCCGCCCTGGGACTGAAGGTGGCTTTCACCGAAGTGGATTTTCGCGTGCCTTTGCCCGCCACGCCGGAGGCCTTGCAGAAACAGAAAGAGGATTACCAGGGGACCCTGGCCGTTTGCCTCGCGAACTCCAATTGCAACACCTTCATCATTTGGGGCCTCACCGACGCGTAGTCCTGGGTGCCCGCGTCCTATCCGGGCTGGGGAGGCGCGTTGATTCTCGACGCGGCCTATCAATACAAACCCGCATACGATGGCCTCTATACGACTTTAGGCGGTAATCTGGATGGGATTTTCCTTCCCGGGCAATCGCAGGATGCGCGTAACCGCCGGCAGACCTTTGGGGAATTCCGGGCGGGGTTCACTTGGTTCGAAACCTGGGACGCGCTGGGACGAAGGTGAACGCTCCGATTCAATCCAACAACACAATCGACCGCATCGACTGCTTGCGCCGCGTCCGATCTTCCTTCTTGGAATATCCCGTTTTGGTGAGGCGATAGGTGGAACGATTGGGGTCGAGCGCGCAGGCCAACATGAAATCGATCATGTGCTTGAACACCACCATGAGATTGTCCTGCGGTTGGCCTGGCAAGCTTTCCAATCCACGTCGGTCCGCTTCGCCGAGGAAATAATGGATCGACTCCAAGGTGGACAAACAAAAGTCGGCCGGTTGTTCCTTAATGGTGAATACCGACTCCCTCTGCGGCGAGAAGGACAGGCGCGGCAAGCCGCGGATATTCTCCGATTGCTTGATCATTTTTTTGGCGCATTGCCAGGTGCCATCCAACAGGAACAGCACCAGGCGGCGGCCGGATTTTTTGGAGTCGCGCAGCGGCGTCACATCATCGCTGGAAATGTTCAGGGATTTTGCGCCGGGATACAGGGCCATGCAGAAATTTTCCGGATCATGAATCAAGGCGTTCACGCGTCTGTCCTCCGTGAAATCAATGCCGACGATGATTTCGGAATTCTGGACGATGGCGTGGACGATGCGTCCCGTCCCAAGCTTTTCCTTCTTCGCTTCCATCGGATGCATCAGGATGACGAAACGCGTTTCCGTGTCGAAAGGCTTCATCAAATGGCAAAGGCAATTTTCCCGGATCCAACGGCAGGTCAAACAGGTGGTCTCCTTTTTGAAAACCGCCCGCTCCGCTTCCGCCTGTTGTTTGCGCTGTAAGTAAGTCGTTTTGTCCATCATCATGCCGCCGGAACATTAGTTTAATTGCAGGGAAAAGTCGCAATTCGGATGAAAAAGAATTTCGACATCCTCGTCATCAAAGTCTTGAGCCCGTTCCGTCGTTCGCGATAATCACGGTTTTGCGCGGATCGACGCGGGCTCCGCGGTCTCGGTAGGCGTGGCTTGGAAGGCGACAAGGGCCCAAACGAGGGACCACCACCAAATCAATAAACGGCCAGCCGCCGCGTGACCGCGCCGTGCACAGCCGCGAGCTTGGCGAAATAAACGCCGCGTGGCATTTCCGGCAAGCGGATTTCGCGCGCGCCGAAAGGGACCTCCAAAGTCGACAATAGCCGCCCATCGTTTTGAAAAATTTCGATGCGGCGCGACTCGCGCGCGGGCGCGAAGGACGCTACCCTGGGGCTGACCGTGAATTGCGGTTCCAACCCGGCGGCTTGTCCCACGTTGACGGTATTGCACGCGGCCGGATCGTTGTAGACGAAATAACTCTTGTAATTCGCATTTCCCACCGTCATGCAGCCTTCCAAATTCACGAGTTCGATGTGTCGGAACCGATACGGCGCGCTTTCCGCTTGCACGGTGATGTATCCGCTTTTCAGAGGCGTCCCGTTGGCGGGCGTACCGGCGGGAGGGTTGGTGACGTTTCCGGCGTAATAGACGGTTCGGTAATAAGTCAATACCGGCGTGCCGACCGCGTTATTCTTGGCGTAGTGGCGGATGATGGAATCGCTCATTACCAAAACGGCGCCCCAAGCCCATGCATCAGAAGCCGGCGCAGGGCTGTTGCTGGCGTTGATGCAATGCGTGGTGTTGACCGAGCCGCCCGTTGGCGTGTTGAAGAATGCCGTTCCCGGCGTGCAAAGGTTCAAACTATTGGCGCTGTTTTTCGAACCCAATAGTTGCGCCTCCAAACTGATGGGATAATCCTGATTCAAGGTCATGCTGGCCATGGATTGCGCATGCAACATCAAGCCATTGTTCTGGACGGCCCAGCCCTGGCCACCGGAAACCTGATTGGTGCCTGGCGAATACTCCGCGCGCAGCAAATAATAGGAGAACGGCCGGACCTTGTAGGCCATGTGTCCGTATTCCGTGGAGAAGCTCGTATAGCCGCTGTAGTCCACAATCATCAGGCTGTCCTGCACCTTGAATGTGTTTTTGAAATTGGTGTTCAAGGGGTAACCCGCGAACTTCATGTCCCAATCCTTCAAATCGACCCGATTGAATAAGGAGATCCAGTCCGTGTCGTTCGGTCCCGCGAGGGCGGCCGTAATCGCCGACCGTGGGAGTTGGTTTTTTGCGTAAAGAGAATCGCGCTTCGACGGAATTACTTACAACGTTCGGTTTCATAGGGGCGGAATAGTATTTATGAAGCCTGGATCTCCGGCACGGCTATTGCACATCCGGCCATGTAGGAGGTCTTTAATGCCATCAACTCGTAATCTTTCGATTTCAGTTTTAGCCCTTGCTTGGGCGTCCTTGAATCCGTTATCGGCGCGGGCCGAGGTCATAGTAACGGGCGGAAAATTGTACTCGCAAGCCCACCAATCCGGATTCTCGGGCGCCCAGACTTTCACCCTTCCGAAAGATTCCCTGCACCTCACCACCAGCGCCTCCATCGGCGGCAATTCCGGCAGCACGGCTTATGACTTCACGGTATCGGGAAACTCCGGCCACATCCAATCGAACTTCACGGACACCCGGGCCGGAGCGGTGTATGCTCCGTTTCCTGGCGCATCTTCCGCCGCCGACAATTACGGCTTTATTTTCATCGAGGTAACTTCGGCCCCGGCATTTTATACCATGACCGGAGAATTTGATTTGCGTGGAGGCGGAATCAACGATTTCCATACAATGTGACCGCCATTTCCACGGGCGCCTACTCCGGCGTGTTGGACGTGGGTTCGTACACCTTTTTTTATGACCCCACCATCCGCGCTTCAACCACGGACGGCGGCGCTTCCGCTACCGGATTCATCCGACTCGATTTCGGGGATGCTCCAGTTTCGTCCGTACCCGAACCGTCAACGTTTGTCAGCGTGGCTCTCGGAATCGCGGGCCTGATGGGGTTCCGTCGCCTCCGGAAATAATCCGAATAATCCCATTGGATACCGGCGCCCGGGCTGCGATTAAAACCGCCAGCACGGGACGTATGCCGGAGTAAGGGTGGCCGGATCCAACTCCACGAATCCATCCGCGCACGCCCAGGCCGAAAAATCCCCCGAACCTTGATTGCTGATAAACTCGGCGCGCCATGCGCCGTCGGCTTCGCGATGCAGGCGCACGGGGCGGAAATGCGTTAAGGAGCCGCTAGGCCATTCCAGGCCCGGCAAACGCACGGGAATCGGCGCGCTCGCGGAAGCGTCCGTGCCTTGCAGCGCGGGCAGCACATAACGATACAGGCAAACCAGAACCGCGGCCGGATTTCCCGGCAAGGCGAAAACCGGCCGGCCATCCGGGCCTATCCCGAACCACATGGGCTTTCCCGGCTTCTGCCGGATTTTATGGAACCGCTCCACGACGCCCAATTCCCGCAGGACTTCCGGCACATAATCCGTCTTGCCCATGGAAACGCCTCCCGTCAAAATCAACGCGTCGCTATTGTACAAGGCCGTCCGGGTAACCTCCAGGATACGGTGGCGATCGTCGGGAACGGAAAGCAGCGTAACCTCGGTGCAACCGGCGTCGCGCAAAGCGGCGAGTATGGCGGCAGGATTGGAACGCCGGATTTGATGCGGGAGGGGAATTTGATCCGTGTCCACCAATTCGTCCCCGGTGGAGATGATTGTGAACCTCGGGATTTTCCGTACCGCCAACCGGGTTTGGCCGAAGGAAGCGGCAGCCCCAAGTTGGGGCGCCTGGAGTCGGACACCAGCGGGAACGATGACGTCACCGGAGGAACAGTCGGATCCGGCCCGATGCACATGGCGATACGGCGATGGCGGCGGACAGTCGGGAAGCAAATGGGCGTATCCGTTTTCAAAGCGCAATTGTTCCACGGGAATCACGGCGTCGGCCCCCTGGGTCAATACCGCTCCGGTCATGGCCTCGAGGCAACCCTTGGGGCCGGACAAACGTCCCGGCGGATCGCCCGCGCGTTGCAGGCCCTCCACGCGGAAAATCCGGCAGCCCGACCGGTAATCGGAGGTGGCGATGGCGATGCCGTCCATGGCGATGCGATCAAAAGGCGGTTGGTCGCGGTCGGCGCGCAAGTCTTCGGCCAGGATCCGGCCTTGGCACTCCGCCAGCGGCAAGGTAACCGGCGTGTAACCTGGGAAGGAGGTGCGGATCAAATCCTCGGCTTCCGCAGGCGTGATGAAATGCCGTCCGACGTCGATGGGGGTGATGACGGTCGGCGCGGCTTCAGAGGGGCGATTGCGGCGGGGAAGCGGGACCGGACTGGGATCCGGAAAGGGGTCCGGATGGGGATTAGTGGATTCGTCGGGATTGATCATGCTTGGGGTAATTTAAGAACTTGCGTCCCGGATAAGGCCGATGGTCATTGGCAAAGCCGGGGAATGGCCCTAAAATAAAATTTCCGAAAGGCAGGCCATGTCCCATATCCTGATTCTCGAACCGGATGAAAAATACCGCTTCTTGCTGCGGTATATTCTGGAAGGCATTAACCATCGCGTGAGCGAAACCGGGACCGTAGCCGGATTGCCCATGCTACTGACGGAAGGGCCTCCTGACCTTTTGGTGCTGGGAATCCACTTGGAAGGTGATTTCGGCTTCGACGAGCCCCGCGCGCCGCAAGGCAAGCTGCCCGAGGCGCCCACCCTGATTCTGTTCTCCGGCGATGATTCCCGGCAAAGGGAATTCTTGGAACAATGGGGCGGTTTTCCGGCCGTAAAGTTCATGGTGCAGCCGGTGGAACCCTATCGCTTCATGGCCATGATCAAGGCCATGCTCACCGCTCCCGCCGTATGGCGGCAAGGCGGCCAACACGTAATGTAGCCTCGCGAGGAATATAGGGTAACATTTGTGTTACCCAGGTTGCCTTGCGCGCGAACTGCGTTAAGCGGCCGTGGATCGTTCCGCGACGGTTCCGTTGGTGGATCCCTCCAAGCCGCCGGTACGCGTTTCCTTGTTCCATCCCGGACTCAAATGGCTGGGAATGTAAACGGGGTTGCGCCGCAACATCACCTGCACGCGCCGCGAGTCGGCCGTTTCCTGGATGGATCCGAAGGCGAACTTCTGCAGCAGGCGGTTAAGCTTCCATTCCGTGCTGTGGATGTTCACGTAATGCTGGAACGACTTGACCAGCCCCACGCTCACGCGCCGCATGTCCCGGTCCAATTCCCAGGGGTGGAAGTACACCATGGCGGGCTGGCCCTTGGCGTTACGCGCCTCGATGAAGGATTCCGTCACCACATGCGGGAAAAGGCGCAGGTATCCGCCGCCGCTCATGGGCAAAAACTTATTGCCTACGCCCAAAGTGGACATGGGGAATTCCATCAGTTTGGCCCCGCTCTTCAAATGCAAGGTATGCGGCAGCCGGTTGGGATAATTCGGGATGCCGTAACGATCGCGCTTGATGGGGAAAATACTGGAGTCGTAGGTCAGGCCGTGCTTCGCCAGGATTTCCAGCGACCAGTAGGTGGACGGAACCACGGTGAAATTCGAGGCGCGGTGGCCGCGCACGGGCGTGGAGCAGCGCCGGGATATGGCCTCCATGGATTTCAGGAGATCCTCCTCGAAGCTCGCGGGAGTCATGTCGGTGATGAGGTTGTGATAATACCCGTGAGTGCCGATCTCGTGCCCTTCCGACGCAATCATGGTCACGACTTCCGGAAATTTATCCGCCACCCAGCCCAGGACGAAGAACGTGGCCTTGGCATCCTGGGAACGGAACAAATCCAGGATCTTGGCGATGTTGTTCACGATGCGCGTCTCTTGCAGATGCCACATGGCGGGCGTAATCTTTTCCTTGAGGTTGTAAGCGTGGAACCAGCACTCCACGTCGACGGTCAGGAAATTCTTGACGCGCCCCTGCGGCCGCGACAATTCCACCACTTTGTCCATGTGGATTTCCTGGAGCATGCGGCGCACGCGCGCGCTGGGATCGCGCACGGCCATGCGCCCGCCGGCCTGCTTGACGCGCGTCGACAAATCCACGAGGAAGCCCATCTCCTCCAAATCGAAATCCTGCGGCGGCGTATAGCACACTTCCAGGGTTTTCAGTCCCCGGGCCGACAATCGGTTCAAGCGACCCATGATGTCCGCCGGTTCGCGGCCTTCGATCACCAGCGAGCGATCGTCCGTGTCCAATTTGACCCAAGCGGTCACCTTGTGTTTGGCGTGCTTTTGCGGCGACTTCGCCAGCATATCGAGGAGCTTGACGCGCTTGAGGCTGGCCAGGTCGCGCGTATCGCCATCTCGGCGGGGCTTGATGGCCAGGTATTGCACCGTGTTCAACAGGATCCACCATTCCATTTTCCACCACGAGGAAAAATGCGCGAAGGAGGCGCGGTAGGAATAATCGAAATAGGACTTGCGGACCACGCTGTCGAGCCCGTCGTCGTAACCCAAAGTGATTTGCGCCAGGCCCGTCAACCCAGGCTTCACGAACAACGTGCGTTGACGGTAATGAGGTATGGTATCACCGAATTGCACCGTGAAATGCGCCCGCTCCGGCCTCGGCCCGACGAAGCTCATGTCGCCGCGCAGGACGCTCAAAAACTGGGGCAGCTCGTCGAGATGCAAAGCGCGCAGCCACCATCCCACCCGCGTGACGCGCGGGTCCACGCCCTTGGCGGCCAATTGCGGACCGTTCTTTTCCGCGTCGGCGCGCATGCTGCGGAACTTATAGATCAGGAACGGCCGCCCGCCCACGTCAGCCTTACGTCCGGGAAAATCCGATCCGTCGTCCCATTGCGTCTTCACCGCTTCCCCGTTTTCCGTCAGCCGGAATCGGCGCATGCGCTTGTTGATGCCGATGCGCTCCTGGCTGTACAGGACGGGGCCGGGGCTTTCCCATTTGATCAGGAAAGCCAGGATGGGATAAAAAAACAGGAACACCAAGGATCCGATGAAGCCCACCGCGATGTCGATGAGCCGCTTAACGATGAGCACGCTGGGACTGGGCCGCATTTCCGTCCTTCTCCGGCAAAGCGCGCAAACGGCCTGGAGCTTCCCCGAAGGCCGCGACTTCGCCATGGCTATCTTAGCGGCTGGATGGAGTTTTTTCCATTTCTTTTCAAACTTGGTGTATTAGCGTGGCCGTTTACCGGAATAAATATTTTCCAACGCGGCGGACAAGGTGGGAAATTCAAAACGGTAGCCCTCGGCGTGCAATTTTTGCGGCATCGCCCTTTGACCCATCAATAGAGTGTCCGACATTTTTCCTAGGCCCAGACGTAAGGCCGAGGCCGGCACGGGCCATAGCCACGGTGAAGACCCCGCTCGTTCCAGCTTCGGGCCTCCCCTGGATCGTCCCCTTCGGCATCGGCGCAAAGCCTTAGCCAGTTCCACCGCAAATTCCTTTTGCGTCACCGGTTCCGGAGCGGTCAGGTTCACAGGGCCGGCCACGCCGTCGTTTTCCAACGCGAAAACCAATGCGCTCACCGCGTCGCGGAGATGAATCCAACTCCACCATTGCCGTCCCGAACCGAGCACGGCTCCGCCGCCTACCCGGAAGGCCGGGGCCATTTTTGCCAAAGCGCCCCCGCCGGCATCCAATACGATTCCGGTCCGCAACGCAGTTACCCGTAACCCCAAGGTTACAGCGCGAAACGCTTCCCGCTCCCAACCCGCGACAACCTCGGCCAAAAATCCCCGCCCGGCTACATCGCCCTCGCGACAATCCTTGTCACCGCCATCGCCATAGAATCCGACCGCCGATCCGGAAATCAAGGTGGCCGGACGGCTTTTCAAAGCCGCGATGGAATCGACCAAAGCCCGGGTGCCGAGGATGCGTGAGTCGGCGATGGCGCGCATGCGCGCGGAAGTCCAGGGCCAGGCTCCGATGGGCTCTCCGGCCAGATGGATCACGGCCTGGACGCCGTCGAGTGCCACAGGGGGAACGGGTCCGGGAGAATTCCAAAGAAAGGCTCGCGGTGGTCGGGAAGTTCGTTGGTTATCCCGTTGGGTAACTTCTGAGTTACCATGGATCGGCCCCGAAGGCAAGGGTCCGGACGCGTCGGGGTTCCGCGATAAGATGCGCACGGCATGGCCGCAGGCGGTCAGGGCCGCGCACAAGGGGCGGCCGAGAAATCCCGTTGCCCCCGTGACGAGGACGATCATTTTTCGCGCGGAGCCTTGCTGGGCGCGCCGCTAACCGGAGCGGCGGGGAGAGAATCGTCAGCGGCAGGTTCGGCAGAGGTTGAATCGGCGGCGGGAGATTCCGCGTCCACACCCTCTATGGGAGCGGGCGAACCCGGGCGGGGCGGCAGGATGGAGTATTCGGCGATGGCCACTTCCAGGGCCCCATTGTCGATTTCCAACCGGCGGTCCGGCTTGAACCAGATTTCCTTTTCCAAATCCTTGCTGGGAATGAGCACGTAGGCGCGCGAACCGGGACATTTGGTTTTCAGGAACTGGCCCAGGGCCTTGTACATCTCGTTCAGGCCTTCCACCGAATCTTCCAGGCGCACGCCATAAGGCGGATTGCCCACGATGACGCGCGGCGTGAGCGGGCCTTCCAGTTTCAAGAAATCCTTTTGCACCAGTTTCACGGCGTCGGCGAAAGCCGTGCGGGCCAGGTTCGCGCGGGTGGCGGCCATGGCGCGGGCGCTGACGTCCACGCCCGTGATGAGCCCTTTGGACAACGGCGTGATGCGCTTCAACATTTCGGACTTCACTTTGTCCCAGGTCTCGGCGGAAAAATCCGGCAGGCTTTCGAAGCCTTGCGTCTCGCGGAAATAGCCAGCGGGCGTATGCGTCGCGATCATGGCGGCTTCGATCAGGAAGGTCCCGCTGCCGCAGAACAAGTCGGTGAGCGGCTGCTCGCCTTTCCAGCCGGAGAACAAGAGCACGGCGGCGGCCAGGTTTTCCTTAAGCGGCGCGTCCACGGCCTGGATGCGGTATCCGCGGCGATGCATGATGCCATCCGAGTAATAAAGGCTGATGGTGGCCTGGTCCTTGCGCAGGAACAAATCCAGGCGCACGTCGGGCGTTTCGCGATCGATGGAGGGCCGCGCGCCGGTGCGTTCGCGGAGATTGTCGACCACGGCGTCCTTGAGTTTCAGTGCCGCGTATTGGCTGTGCGTGATGGCCGAATCGGAAACGGTAGCCGAGACCTTGAGAGTCTGACCTTCTTTAAGGATCCGTCCCCAATTGAATTTGCTGGCATGGTCGTAGAGTTCGTCCGGATCATGGCAGGGAAAGGTCGCCAGGGGACGTAACACGCGTGATGCCAGGCGCGAGCCGTACACCACGCGGTACACCTCTTCGCGCGACAATTGCACCTCGACGCCCAGATAAACGGCCTTGGGCGACGGGATTCCCATGTCCTTGAGTTCCTGGACCAGCAGTATCTCTAAATTACGCGGAGTGCTGATGAAAAACGGATAGCGCGGAGGCCCCTTTTTACCGGCCTCGGGCTGTTCATCTTCCATGACGGACATCGGATCGGAGGGACTCATGGGTTAAATGTAAAAATTACCGGCGTGATCGGCTTCGCAATTCCCCTTCCATTCCGTCGGGATGTCCGTTTTCCTCCGCTTGCGCCGGATCGCCACGCGTCAAAGGAAGGTAAGGTTGTTCCAGAGCGCCCTGAATGATAAGATTGGGAATCCATGCGCTCTAATCCGCCGGAACTTCCGCCTGGAACGCCCGCAGGGGAGCGCCGATTTTCCCTCGCGCTTTTCGTATTCCTCGTGGGCGGCCTTTTCCTGGTTTACGCCTACTTCCTCTTCACCATCGACGACACCTTCATCACCTTACGCTATGCGGATCATCTCGCGCGTGGACTAGGGCCCGTCTTCAATCCCGGCGAAAGAGTTGAAGGCTACTCCAACCCCTTGTGGATGGCCCTGCTCAGCCTCTTCGCCTGGTTTCCCGGGGGGTTGTTGCTGCCGGCCAAATTCCTTTCCGCGTTTTTTTATCTGGCCACCGGCTGGATCTTAATCCGGAAATCGGAAGCGCTGGGCCTCTCGCCCTGGCCCGCTGCGGCGATGTACCTGGCATCGCTTTCCTTGGCCGTTTGGGGCGTGTCCGGAATGGAGACCAGCCTGTTCGGTTTTTTGTTGCTCTTGTGGGCGTTGGCCGTCACGGATGCGCAGCCCGGCTTTTTCCGCGTGCTGGGATTGGCCCTCCTCCTCCTGACGGCACGGCCCGAAGCCCCCCTCCCGCTTTTGATCGGTTTCGCGTTGCTGGCTTGGAAAAGACAATTACCATTTTTATTGGTGATTATTTTTTCGGCCTGCGCCGTGTCCCTGTTGGCCGCCCGCTGGGCTTATTACGGCGACATCCTCCCCAATACCTATTACGCGAAACATTTCCAGACTCCGGCTCGCTGGCAAATCACCGTCTTCGGCTACCTGCGCAGGTATTATCTCGGAGTCGGCCTGATTCCCCTGCTCGGGGTGATCGCCGCCTTCTGGAAAAGAAAAAGCAAAAGGAAAACGCCCGGAAAGGACGAGGTCGGATTATTCTTCCTTTCCCTATGGCCGGCCCTGTTCAGCATGTTAGTCGGCGGAGACTGGATGCCGCTGGGCCGCTTCCTGGCGCCGGCCCTCCCGGTTTCGATTTGGTTTTGTGTCCGCACTTTTGCGTGCGCCCGCACGTTCGGGTGCGGCCGCATCTTCGGGACTGTCCTCTGGATGTTGGCATTGGCCGTCCATTTCGGAATCAATTGGAAAGCCGCCGAAGAGGTGCAAAGCATGGACTTTTCCTTTCCGAGCGTGGCCAGGATTCAATCCTCCAGCAACGGCAATCCTAATTACCGGAAAATCTCAGCCTGGTTGGATTCCCTGCCATCCCCACCGGCATCCCTGGCGGTCGAAGAGCTGGGCTATTTCTGCGATTACTTTTCCGGCCCTTGCCTGGATTTGCATGGCCTCACCGACGCGCATATCGCGCACTCCCATCAGTATCCGAATTCCGTGATCGGAAAATCCCTACCGCTTACCGATCCCGGATTCGCAAATACCGAACTGGGAGAATACGTGCTGAAATGGAATCCTGAGATATTGATTCTCGACGTCCGCAATAGCCAGGAAAAAACCGACTCGTTGCTCCGTGGCCATTACCGGCTGACCACCGCCATCGGCAACTTCAACCTTTACCGACGGACACCCCGAGCGACTCCTCGGGACAATCGCCCGTAACAGACGCGTAGGTTCCGCCCAGCGAAGGCGCAGGCGCCCCGCTGGAACCGGATAGTTTGATTTGTGTTTTGGAAATAGAGTCGAAAGCCTGACATTAATCTGCAAGAAAAAAGGAATTGTCAGAAAGGAGGAAAACGGGATCAACAGGGCTTAGCAACCGCAACAATATCCGAAGGGTGGGGAAAAACGAAACCGTCCGAGGGATGTTTTTCCCTCGAACGGTCAAAGCGTCGCTTAATAGGTTCCGCGATTGGTGCTGGCATTGGGACGGCTGTCCCGTTGTTGATAACCGTCGCCACCGCCACCGGGGCCACGGTTGCCCGGGCCTTCTTCGCGAGGACGCGCTTCACGTGCGTTGACCTTGCGACCGGTGAGTTCGGCGCCGTTCATACCTTCCAGGGCGGAACGGGCCTCGTCGTCGTTGCCCATTTCCACGAATCCGAAACCCCGCGATTTTCCCGTCATCTTGTCTTTGATGATCCGGGCGGAGCTCACATTGCCGAAAGCCGCGAAGGCGTCACGGAGCTCATCCTCTGAGGTTTGGTAAGGTATGTTGCTGACGTAAATATTCATCTGACTTTCCTTCTTTTGAACACATCCGAAAACCGGTCGGCCCGAAGCTGCCCCGCATGCATTTGCGAGTGCAATCCCGATTCCATTTCATGGCGGTTAACTGATTGACGCTAAATATAATACGGGTTATTAAACCGGGGGCGTAGAATTTTACCCTTCCCATCCCCCGACTCCCGCATCAGGACCCATCTCATCGCGCCCCAAAGTTACCGTAAGTTACCCGCCCACTGTTAATGCCCGGAACTATTCATCCCGCATTCTCAAGGTTACCTTCGCCGTGCGAGAGGCGGAATAGCCCCCAAATTCGCCGCATCTTCCCGAATCGATGCTACATTCGTACCTGACAATGACACCGGGGACCTGTTCCAAACACGCCCAACACGCACGCGAAATGACGTTTTCCCTGCCCGCCCTGCTGGCTTTATGCCTGATTGTCTTACCCGGGTCGCTGCATGCGAAAAAAGATCCCACTCCGGCCAAAAAAACCGCCGACGGCAAATCCGGCGCGCAAAATCCCAATCGCGATGACGACGACGACGAGGCTCCCGGCGGTTATTACGAAGGCGAAGACGCGCCCATGGGCGGGACCGTCAATCCCGACGCGGTAGGCGCCCGGCCCAAGGAAAACTCCGAACCCGATGTCCTTTCTGATGAGGGTCCGAAGTCCCCGATTTGGATGGAAATGGCCGGTGAAGGCGTGAATTTATGGGAACAAGATGCCGTGGGGTACGGCCAGGCGGACTTCCGCGCCGGCCGGCGCGTGTCGCAAGCCTACCGATGCGATGTTTACGGACTGTTGCAATTCGATCGCGATCAGCGCGGCTTCCCGTGGGACAACCGCGTGGCGGCCGGAGGCGGTCTTCGTTACGCGCCGCGCCATCCGGACTGGTCCGTTTTCATCGAAGCCCTGGGCGGCGAATACCTGATGTCGGCTACACGAGGCGGTTTCCCCTCCCTGTACGACACCGCTTATGTCCCCTCGGATACGGGCGGGTTGGGCCATGCCGTGGCCGGAACGCCCACGGGCTTTTTCCTCCAGTATCGGGCCGGGATGGATCAAACTTGGCAATGGGGCCGGCCCTCCGCGCCGCCCGCCGGATTCGGCATGCCTTTCACGTTTTGGGGCGGGCTCAACTCCGCGCTGGTCTTTTCCCTGTTGGAGCGCCGGGAAACCATGATCGATTACGACGGATCGCGTCGCCTCGACGCCTGGTACGGCGATTGGGCGCTCCGGACCTGCGGCGAGGCCGGTTGGGTTGTAGTCAATGGGCCGCTGGGGTATCTTTCCAGTTACGTCACCGGGATGTTACACCTGAACACGCGCGGCGATTGGTGGGACAACGTGGCCGCCGGGGGCCCTGGCCTCGGTTATTTCCCCTTCGCGGGCGTGGACTTGTCCGTGCGCGCGGAATACCTGGTCGGTTCCTATTTCGGCAAAGCCCGCCGCGACGAGCCCCGCGACTATCCCCGCGCCCTCAACACCCTGGCCCTGCGCGCGGAATTGCGCCATGCGCTGGGGATTTGAGCGGGGAGTCGGTCCGGGAAACGATCGGTTACCCCGGGATCGGAATCCCCAGACATAGGCCAACGCGGCGGTGGTCACGATGTCACCGCGGCGACCTCGTCGCCGCCGGAGTTGAGTCCCGCGAAGGTCACCGCTTTCAAGGCATGAGATAGCTTTTGGTCCAAGCTGGCTGGGTCGGGCCGGTGGCGGGCGCGGCAAGCAAGGATTGCCGCCATTCGTCGTCATTCATGCGCTTGAGATCGCCCGTATGCATGATCTCGTAATAGGAGCTGACCGGACCCACATACATCGTCACGCAGGAATCCTCCTGCACGGCGACGGCGGCCAAGTGGATGCCCCCGGTTCCGACTTCCAAAACCATGTCCGGCGCGGTCTCATCCTTCGGGTGGGTATGCACGTCGGCGATGGTCCAATCCTGCGCGGTCGCGACTTCCATGGGCCGACGGTACAGCAAATCGAAAAACCAGCCGTCATAGGTTTCTACCGCCCCGCACATCGGGATCGCCGGAGGGTGTGACACCAGTGCGGTCTTGAGCCACGCGGATTGCGCGTCCGTGGGGCTCAAGCCTTGCGCGGTATTTTTGGCGATGTCGGCGAGCTTGCCGCTGATGTCTTCCAGCTTCGCGAAATAGTCCGCCACGGGCGGGCGGGCGGTTTTAAACAAATTTCCACCCGCATGGGCATAGGCCGCGACGGCCGTGAAGAAATCCGGATACGGTTCCACATAGGCCTTGGGGAAGGTACAGCTGGTGCCGCCGGTATAGCTTTGCTTGGCGTACAGGATGGTGTTGTGCCGCAATTGCGCCCAGGAAGCCAATTGCGTGTTGCGCATTTTTTCGCGCCAGGCCCGCGTGCGGAAAACCGGGGAAACATGCGTGTTACCCTCCGCGCCGTTCAGCTTGCGCAGGAATCCCAGCCAGGACATGTACAGATTGGATTGCCAGCCCTCTGGAGAAATTCCGTCGTACAAAGCGCGTTGCGCGCCCAGGGATCCTGGCACCCGCGATTCTGAAAAAGTGGTGTCCAGCAATACGGAATTGTCCCCCAAGGCAAAGGCCGCGTGCAACCCCGAAGGCATCAAAGCGCCGGTGATGGGATAGACCGCTTGGGAAAAAGTGTAGGAGTCCAGGATGAAACGCTGCGGCATGAAGGAGAATACCGGCGAGAGATCAAGGCTATGGCTCGTGTCCGTGTAAACTTTCGCTTGCGAGAGAATGACCTGCACGCCCAGCCCCGTCGCCGCCAGGGCCGAGTCGAAGCGCGCCTCGTTGAACGCCGCCAGCGCATCTGGCAATTTTTTAATCTTCATGGCTTCGGCCACCACGCCCATGCCCTTGGCGTTCAAACCGTCGCTTTGCCCCACCATGTATTCGATATAGGCGTTCATCTTGATCCAATCGGCATAGGTCCCGGAATTTACCAGGCAATCCCATAAAATCAAGGCACCTTGCTTGGTGCGCGCGAAGGACGGGCCCGAGGCCGTTTTGCGGCGCAGGTCGAAAGCCAAATCCGCCCGCGACAGCCACATCATGGCCTGGAAATACGCCTTCAGCTTGGCCGACTGGGTGTAATGCCCCCGCGGTTTGAACTGCGAGAAATCAATCGACGTGTCCGTTCCATAAAGTTTCATCATCGACATTTGTTGCGCGTCCACGAGCGTCAAATGCGCGTCGGCCGACGGCGTATGTTCCACGTCACTGCGGTTCCGGTCCAAAAGCAGAAGGGCCGTGGTCAATTGATCCTGAACGTCCAGGGCGGGATCGCCGGTTTTATAATTCCGCTTGGCGTATTCCAACGACCCGAGCAAAATCCCGTTGAGCGAAGGGATGAAAAGATTGTTTTCCAGTTCCACCAGGATGCTGTCATAACTCAGATAGACGCTGTGCAATAACGCATCGGTGGTGAATAGGAGCGGCAAATCGGCGCTGTGAATGGCGTCCAACGCGGTGAAATAATTGTTATAGGCTCCGCCCCCCACAGCGACACCTTGGGCATGCACTTTATCCAGGAAGGCCGACTTAATTTGATTTTGCGAGGCGAGGGTTCCGTACAACAAGTCCGCCGCATTGCTTTCATACTGGATGGAACCGGCGGGATAAGCGGGCTCGGCTCCGAAGGCGATGGGATAATGCGAAGCCAAGACGGCGGGAGTCCAGGCGGATTTGCTTTTCAAATCGGCCGCATAGTTTTGGAATACGGCCTGGTCGGACGGATTGTGGAAGGGAATGGGACCCAACCCATGGGACGAATCCGCGTGCAAGCCATCGATATATCGGCCGAACAGGAGGGCGTCGGACAGGCCCACTTTGCCGTCATGATCCAAATCGGTTGTGGCCACGGAAAGCGAGACCGTTCCGGCGGACGACGAAGCGCTACCCGTCGCGACCGCATCGAAAAAGGCTTGGGCGTCGGCGGCGTCGACCACATTGTCGCCGTTAAGGTCCGGAAAGCCCGTGGCGGCCGAGGCGGCATGAGCTGAGGAGGCGTGGGATGCTCCTTCGGCGGCCAAAGTGAATAAGGCCGTGAAAACAGCGGCGGTCCAAATCGCTGTGGCGTTCATGGCTTCACCTCCATTTTCCGATCATAGGTGAACGTGCCCGCTTGCAGACGCAGGAAATACGTACCCGGCGAAAGCGATTTTCCGCCCGGCCGGGCCGGGTCCCAGGTGATTTCCTGCAAACCCTTGCCGAGCTTGCCGTCGAACAAGGTGGCCGCGTCGCGTCCCTTCGCGTCCACGATGTAGGCCCTCACGCGTTGGGTCTTGCCCAGGTTGAACAGCAAGGATTTCAGGTTTCCGCGCGAGGTCTCGCGCGCTTGCGACAACCCGGGTGCGGCGAAGGCCCGCAACGAGGTGGTCAGGTTTTTGGTCGGAGCCAAGTCACGGCCGTCGGGACCCAGGGCTTGGATAATTTCCACGCTGTCGATCAACTGGCCCACCGTCGTGATTGCCGCTCCGCCGGTTATGGTCAAGGTCATGCCGGCCATTTCCTTCTCGGAGGAATCGCGGCTTTCGCCCATGGCTGGCGACATCAACCACAAGTCCACGGCGTCGTCCGCGCGCGTGAAGCGCGGCTGCACTTGCGACCAAGCGCCTTGCTCGGGCGCGGATAGGGTTACGGCGGACAGGCCCGCTGCGGTGCGGAAATGCAGGCGCGCATGCAAGGCGGACACGGGTTCGCGCGCCGGGACATAGATCACGCGCATACCGGCCGTCCCGTTTCCATCGAAATGCGTCCGGAACTCCAATGCCTGAGTCAAGCCCATGCCGGCTAAAAATCCGCCGACTAAACCGATTTGCTTGAGCCGCATCCTACCTCCCTGCCAGCCTTATTCCCGGTGCGATCGACGTCACGTCGCGTCGGAATTGCCGGTCAATTTTTGAATCGCATGCATAAATTATATCCCCGCACCTTCTCTTCGCCGCGAAATCATGCGATTAACCGGCGTCGAAAACGCACAGGCTGTCCAAAAGCAATTACCGC
>JADGQO010000037.1 GCA_017881725.1 Fibrobacteria bacterium | reverse complement strand
TGGAAGGCACCATGACGGGTCGCCACCTTTCGCCGTTCCACGGGTTTTCCTCCGAGTTCTCCCAGTTCAAGGGTTATGTGCCCGGCGATGACATCAAGCATCTGGATTGGAAAGTGTTCGGCCGGAACGATCAACTGGTCACACGGCAATACCGCGACGAGACCAACGCCGCCGTTTATTTGGTGCTGGATTCCTCCGCGTCCATGGGCTTCGCGTCCGGTCCCGGACCCACCAAATTGGAATACGCCTCGGTCCTGGCGGCTTCGCTGGCGTTGCTTGCTTTCGGGCAGCGCGACGCAGTCGCCCTCGCCGCCGGCGCCGATTCGCCGGAAGCCTATTTGCCGCCTCGCAACAACGCGGCCCATTTGCGCCAGATCCTGGATCGGATGGAACGGTTGCGGCCCGCAGGCGTCACCGATTTGTTGAAGATGTTCGGTCGCGTGGCGACGCGCCTGAAATCCGGAAGCATGACGTTCATCTTCACCGATCTCTGGCAAGACGCGGATTCCATCATCACGGGCCTCAAGGAAATACGGTTTAAAAACCAAAGCGCTACCCTTGTGCAATTACTCGATCCGCAAGAGCGGGCTTTTTTGGATGGAACCAACGTGGAACTGGAGGATATGGAAACGCGCGAAATCCTGCGCGTGTCGGCGCGGCATGTAAAGCCCCAGTACCTGGAAACGCTTTCCGCGCATGTACATGCCTTACGGAACGAATGCGCCAATCTTAAGGTGCAATTCCTCTCCCTGTCCACCGATCTCCCCTACTTCCAGGCCATGCGGGCCATCCTCCCGAGGCTCTGAACTTGTTGGGATTTTTAAGCCCCATCGTCTGGTGGCTCGGCGGTCTATTGGCCGTTCCGCTGATCATTCATTTCCTGGGCCGCCAGAAGCTGCGCCGTCAGCGCTTCCCGAGCCTGTTGCTGGTTCGCGAGCGGATGTCCAAATCGATGCAACGACACCGGCTCAAAAACCTGTTGCTGCTCCTGATCCGGACCTTATTGATTCTCTGCCTGCTCCTGGCATTGTGGAACCCGGTGCTGCGCTCCCCGATATTGACTGGTCCGACGCCGGATCATTCCATCGCCTTAATTCATAACGGGATTTACGGCCGGTTGTCGGGAAACGACTTCGGCGCGCAAAGCCGGCCCATGACGGCGGATCGAAACGCCTTGGCGACGCAATGGGAGAGATTGCGAACCATGGATTCTGCGGGACGATTGCATTTGGAATATCGATTGGTGATTCCGGATGGCGCGGGGCCGGGGATTCCGTCGGAGCGGTTCGGTGATTTCCGAGGCGCCTTGCGAAAGGCCCTCGCCGAATTCGGAGGCCAAGACGGCACCGTCCAATTGGTGGCCCCGGTATTTTCCTGGAGCGAACTCGCCGAGGCTTTGCCTGAGTTGCAATCGGCTTTGCAATCCAAGCCGGGAATGAATTTGACGTTGTTGGATTATTCCGGAAGGCAGGAATTCCTTTCGGCGTTCCAATCCGTTCGGGGCGCGTCGGATCCGAATTCCCCCGTCTTGAAACTAACTGCGTCGTCGTTGTCCTCGTCGTCGTCGTCCGGAACGGCCCAATCCGGAAAGGTGAAAGTCATCCTGCGGGGGCGCCATTTGCCTGACGTCCAACTCGATCGGGGTAACCTGGAAGTGACGCTGCCCATGAGCGAAGTGGGTCAAGCGACGGGAAGCTTATCTTTTTCCGAATCGGGATTCGCCGCAGCGGATTATTTTTTCTGCTACCCAGAGCCCGGACTACGCCTGGTGGAACATTCCGGATCGCAACTTTCCTCCTGGCCTAGTTTGGGACGCGGCGGATTTTTCCGTCGCATCGCCCATGTGGCCTCGGCTGATGCCGTCGATTGGAATGCGGGACGCGGTAAAAAATTGGGTTTGGTTTTCCTGGCCAACGGCTCGCACGCGAGTCAAGGCGACTACCAACAGGCGATGAAATACGTCAAGGAAGGCGGAAGGCTTATCCTCAGCGTCGGCCGGGAGACGGATATACCTCTCTTAAACCGCAATTTGCTGGAACCGTTGCGCGTGGGGCGATTGGGCGGCTTAACGGAACTTCCCGAAACCATGCCTGCGGAATTGCATCACAACTCCGGGAACCAATCCACATCCTTACCCCAGGATTTGGGCGACCTGGGCGGCGCGCGGAAATTTTTCAAATTTGCTCCCGACTCGGGCACGGAAGTCATCCTCGCCTTAAAAGAGAACGCCATCGGCAATCGCTTAGAGGCTGCGGATCATCCCGCGTTGCTGGTCGCGCGCGACTGCCAAAAAGGGAAGTTATACCTGTGGACAACGGATGTGGACGATTTGGACTGGTCCGACGTCGGGGTCCATCCCGCGCTGCCCCTCTTGCACCAGGCATTCCAGGAATACGCAAGCTCGGCCCGTGACCGAAACCAATCCGTGGCTGCGGATTCGATTTATACTTGGACATCGGATGAAAGGGATGACAAGCAGTCCGCCCGCGCCGAAATCCATGTTTTCGATCCGGAGAATCGCCCCTTCACGCGCCTTCGTCTTGACGGGGAGCGTTTACGCTTGGGACCCTTCGACAAACTGGGAATATACCGGATCCTGAGCGAGGGCGATACCGCATGCTTCGCGGTGAATTTGTTGTCGGACGATTTGGAAACCGATATGCAATCATCACCTGAGGGATCGACGGCAACCACGAAGAAATTGGAATCGGATAAGCGCTCGGCGACCCTAAAAGCGCTGGCGTCCTTCGCGGGACGCGTATCGATCGTTCCGGCGAAGCAGTCCGTAATTATCCCAGCGTCCGCGCGGCCCCTTTGGCCGATTTTCTACATGGCGGCAATATTATTACTTTTCCTGGAAGGGTTGACGGCCTCGGCATTCTCCATGAGGCTAAGCCGGTCTTAATACATGCACGGAATCATTTCATGCCGGATATTTATCGGCCGGTGTTGCGCCGGCCTATTTTGCGTCGTGCCTGCGAATTTTCCGGACCTCCTTCTGATTGAAAACTGAAAATGGAAATACGCGGAACAACCCGGCTCATCGGCTTATTGGGGGATCCAGTCGAACATTCCCTGTCACCGTCCATGCACAATCCCGCCTTTGCCGCCCATGCATTGGATTTCGCGTATGTTCCCTTGCACGTATCCGTCGGGCAAATTAAAGCGGCCATGGAGGGTTTGCGCGCCTTGAATTTCCGGGGTGCGAACGTCACCTTGCCCCACAAGCAAGCCGTGATTCCTTACCTCGATTCGCTTTCGCCCATTTCGCGGATGATGGGCGCGGTCAATACCATCGTCAACGACGGCGGAAAACTGCATGGCACGACGACCGATCCGGTTGGCTTCCTCACAGGTTTTCGCGAGGCGGGATTCGACTTCGCCGGCAAATCCATCGCCATCATCGGAAACGGGGGGTCGGCCCGGACCTTGGCTTTCGCCTTGCTGACCCAGGATAAACCCTCCCGCGTTATTTTAGTCGCGCGAAACGGCGCCAAGGCATCGAGCCTCGTCGAAGAAATCGCGGCAGCGCTCGCGATGGAAGGCCATGCGGCGAAGGGATTGCTGGAGGCAGTGGACTTGAACGGCTTCGGCCAAATGCGCCGTAGCGTGGACGTGCTGGTAAACGCCACGCCCGTCGGCATGCACCCCAAGATCGGCGCGAGTCCAATCGAACCGGACTGGTTGGAGCCCCATCAAGTGGTGTATGATATCGTCTATGTTCCCGAAGAGACCAAGCTTATTATGGACGCGCGGGCGCGCGGATTGAAAACCGTAGGCGGCTTAGGGATGCTGGTTCACCAGGGATGCGCCTCCTTCGAATTGTGGACGGGAGTCAAACCCGACCCAGCGCTTTTTTATCGCCATGCGCGGCAACGTTTGGCGCAATCCGCAGCGCAAAAATCGGGACCGACTTCGCGCGCGGCGGAAACTTTGCACATCCCAAACGCTTCCGAACAGGAATAGCGCGAGCATGTCCTTTCCAATTACGCGCAGCATCTACTTCACCGGATTCATGGCTTCGGGCAAAAGCCGTATCGGCTCCTTGACGGCCGCTTCCCTGGGATGGAAGTTTTTCGACGTCGATAAGGTGATCGAAGAAAAGACGGGTAAAACGATAGCCCAAATCTTCGCCGAGGACGGAGAGCCGGCTTTTCGAAAAATGGAAATCGAAGCCTTACGCGAAATCAGCGGACAAGGCCCCATGGTCGCGTCCCTGGGCGGCGGCACCTTGGGGAATCCCGAGGCCATCGAAATCATCCGCGAGCATGGCGTATTGATCGGCTTGTACGCCTCTCCCGAAGTCATCTTGGAACGGGCCAATCGGAAAAAAGAATCGCGTCCCCTGCTGGCCAACCTGGACGATGAAAGCAAGTTGGTCAAGATCAAGGAACTTTTAAAACAGCGCCAACCGCTGTATGACTTGGCGCAATTCCAATTTGAATCCGACGAATCCATCCCGCACCATGTCCTGACCCGCCGCATCATCCATCGCCTGCAAGTCGAGGAACTGAATTCCTTACGTGTGGATTTGGGCGAACGGTCCTACCCGATTTACGTCCAAGGGGATCTTTCCGGACATATTTCATCCATCGCGGATAAAGTCCGATGCCCCCGCAATTTCATCATCGTCACCGATCAGAACTTGCGCAGCCAGCAGAAGCGCATGCTGGAACGGCTCCGCGTCGAATTGGACGACTGCCGCGTCTTTTTTTTCAAATCCGGCGAAGAGGAAAAAAATCTCCGCTCCCTGAACAAGCTACTCACCTTCATGCTCAGGCACGCGTACCCGCGCAAAACCACTTTGGTGGCGTTCGGCGGAGGAGTTGTCGGCGACATGGTGGGGTTCGCGGCGGCGATCTATCTGCGCGGCATCGATTTCATCCAGGTTCCGACGACAGTACTGTCCATGGTGGACAGCAGCGTCGGGGGGAAGACGGCCGTCAACCATCCCTTGGGCAAGAATCTGATCGGAGCTTTTTATCAGCCCAAAGCCGTCGTCATCAGTTTGGACGCGCTGACGACCTTGCCGGAAATGGAATTCTGCTCCGGCCTGGCCGAAGTGGTGAAATACGGCGTCATCCGTGACCGGGCGTTCTTCGATTACCTTGCCGCCCATAGCGCGGAAATCCTGGCCCGCAACGTCGACTGTTTGCGCGAAATGGTGATGCGCTCTTGCGCCATCAAGGCCGATGTCGTCGGCAAGGACGAGCGCGAAATGGAAAAAGGCGGGCGCGCCATCCTGAACTACGGACATACCTTCGGCCACGCCTTCGAGGTGTTGGGCGGATACGGAACGCTTCCGCACGGCCTGGCCGTGGCCTTGGGCATGCGCGTCGCCGCGCGTCTGGCGGTCATCTTGAACATGCTGGAACCGGCAGCCGAGATCGAGCAAAACGCCTTGCTCGACGCCTTGGGAATGCCGAAATTCTACCCGAAAAAACTGGACGAGAATAAAGCTTGGGAGGCCATGGGACTGGATAAAAAGGTGGATGCGGGCAGCCGCGTCTACATCCTGCCCACGCGCATCGGCCACGTGCAGGAAACGCGCGATGTTCCGAAGGAGTTGGTGCTGCAGGCACTCGGCGCGGCTCGGGAAAACAAGCCGTGAGCACTTTGCTGACGGGCGGCACATGCTGCCTGGGCTACCATCTCATGAGCCTGCTTTCGCATGGCAAAGTCGATCTGGTGTCCTACAGCGGAGAAGACCCCGAACCGAACGCGACACTGCAGCATGTCACTTACATTACCGGCGACCTTTTGGATTTCAAAAACTTGGTGCAGGTTTTGGGCGAGCATCGTCCCACCGAAATCTACCATATGGTCTCGCAGGGATTTTCCTTAGGCGCCTCCCAGCTCAAACCCAACGCCATCTTGCAATTCCTGATCCTGGGCACGCAGAATCTGCTCGAGGCAGTCCGTCTCACCGTACCGAAAGCGCGAGTGCTGCTGGTTTCCTCGTCGGAAATCTACGGGGCCGGCCGCGGCGTGGTGGACGTCATCCATCGGGAAACCGATCCGCCCATACCGTTCACGACTTATGCCACAGCCCTGGCGGCCTGCGAACTGTTGGCCAAGCAATATATCGTCGCCCATAATCTCGACATCGTCACGTTAAGGCCGTTCAGCTCGACCGGTCCGCTCCAGGAACGCAAGTTCGTTCTCCCTTCGGTGGCGGCGCAAATCGCCTCAATCGAATTGTATGACGGAGAGACGGCCATCTATACCGGGAACCTGGACGTTTCCCGCGACTACCTGGACGTTCGCGATCAAGCGCGCGCCATCGCCATGCTCGCCAAGCGCGCGGAGTCGGGCGAGGTTTACAATGTCTGTTGCGGCAAAGCCCGGACCATTCGCGATCTGGTGCAATACCTGATTGGGTTGAGCGGTTGCCCCATCGAAACGCGTATCGATCCTTCCTTGGAGCGGGCCATCGACATTCCGCTCCTGGTGGGGTCGCCCGAAAAGATCATGAGCCTGACGGGTTGGAAGCCGATCATTTCCATCGAAGACAGCCTCAAGGATTTGTATTCCGACATCAAATCCCGCCTCCAGGCCAAGCGTAGCAAATGACTACGGAACGCAGCAAATGACAACTCCCACCCCCACAACCGGAAGCCCGCGCGATGTTTTCACATCTGCTTTTTAAACTGACCCACCATGCTCTCTTCGAGGACCGGCTTTTCCGCGCCGGAGCTTCCTCGCTGTTCGCCGCCGTCCTGGTTTTCCTGCTGATGCCGCCGTATATCGCGCTGCTCAACCGCCTGGACGCGACTTCGGATTTCAACCACGGCAAACGTAGTCCGCCTCCCATCATGGGAGGCTTTCTCCTGGTCGCGGCGGTCCTGGCCGCGTCCTTGTGTTTCTCCAAGCTCAACGCCTACTCCGTCTCCACCTTGGTTATTTTGGTCGCCTATTCCGTAATCGGCGGGATTGACGACGTCATAAAAATCCGCAACAAAAAGTTGGTCGCCCTCGGGAAATTGTCCAAGGCAGATTATCAAAGCAAGGCCGACGGCATCTCCGCGCGCCTCCGGCTTTTCCTTTACTTTCTCTTTTCATTGATGGTGGCCGTTTTCGCCTACAAGTTCATCCCCGGATTGTCCGGGCACATGACCATGCCGTTTGTAAAGCCGGAGGTTTGGTTTCCCTATTTGCCGCGTTGGGCGTTCATCGTGATGATCTGCATCGTGACGACTTCCAGCGCCAACGGCGCGAATTTCACCGACGGCTTGGATTCGCTCGTATCCGTTCCGATTATTACGACATCGCTATTCGCGGGCGTGGTCGCCTACATTTCGGGCAATGCGATTTTGGCTAAATACCTATTGATCCCCCACATTCCGGGAGGCGACGAACTTTTTCCCATTTGTTCGGCCATGGTCGGCGCTTCGTTGGCCTACCTTTGGTACAATAGCCCTCCCGCCGACATCTACATGGGCGACGGCGGCTCGATAGGTTTCGGCGGCGCCATTGGAATCATGTTCGTGCTCCTTAAAATCGAGTTGTTTCTTCCCATCGTAGGAGTGGTGTTCCTGGGTGAGGCGTTGTCCGTCCTCCTGCAAATCTCCGGCTTCAAGATGACGCGTTTGTTCCGCAAGGATAAAACCGGCCAGCGCATGTTCCTACGGGCCCCGCTGCACCATCATTTCCAGTTGAAGTGGAAGGATCGATATGATTCCAACCAAGCCCTGAACTCAAAAATCATCTGGCGCTTTCATTTGGTTTCCATTCTGGCCCTGATTATCGGAAGCCTGATTTTCTTCAAGGTACGCTAGCGCAGGCCAAGGGGAATCGGCACATGAAAAACCTAGCTTTCGTAGGCCGATCGCGAAAATCGAGAAGGCGGTAAATCGAGGGTGCGGTAATTTCCGTTCCCGTCAGCGTGGAAGCCCCGGAAGGAACAGGTTTCCCGGTATTGCAGATAACCGATGGAAGGTTGGATGACAGAACTCAACGCATTGGATCAGGTTCGTGAAAAACTTCGCGAACATGGTCAGGAGCATGTGCTCCGGTTCATCGGAGAATTGTCCGAAGCGGATGCCAAATTTCTTCTCTCCCAAATCGAATCGGTGGACTTCCCGCAGTTGGTCGAATTGCATCGGCAATTGGTGATTGAAAAAACCGCCGTCGCGGCGGAAGAGACCATAGAGCCCATGCGCGCCGATTCCTGGGAAGCCTTCGGAATTTCGGAACGCGCGTCGATGGCCAATCAAGGCATGCGCGCCTTGCGGGACGGGAAGGTCGCGGCTTTCCTGGTAGCCGGCGGCCAAGGCACGCGCCTAGGTCATGACGGGCCCAAGGGCGTGTTCGACATCGGCCTCCCTTCCCGGAAATCCTTATTCCAATTGCAGGCGGAGCGCCTCCTACGCCTCTCGCGGCAATCGGGAAAAACCATTCCTTGGTACATCATGACCAGCGAGGAAAATCACGACGAGACAACCGCGTTCTTCAAGGAACGGCGGTTTTTCGGAATCCCCGAGCGGGAGATTTTCTTTTTCAAGCAAGGGCAAATGCCGGTAGTGGATGAGCAGGGGAAAATTCTTTTGGCTTCAAAAGGCAGATTGTCCATGGGGCCGAACGGCAACGGCGGCTGCTTCCTGGCGCTGTCCCAAAGCGGCGCGCTCGCGGACATGCAACGGCGCGGAGTAGAATACGTCTTCTTTTACAGCGTCGACAACGCTTTGGTGCGCGTTTGCGATCCGCATTTCACCGGCTTCGCCATCCATTCCGGCGCCCCGGCGGCCAGTAAGGCCGTGATCAAGGCCGGTCCGCGCGAAAAGGTCGGCGTCCTTTGCCTACGCAACGGCAAGCCTTCGGTATTGGAATATTCCGAGATGAGCGAGGATATGCTTGAGGCACGCAGCGGAGACGGAAAGTTGCGTTACGCCGCGGCCAATATCGCCGTGCATCTTTTCACCCGGGATTTCCTGGAGACGCATGTCGCAGCGGCCTTGCCGTTCCATGTGGCCCATAAGAAAATCACATTTCTAGACGAAACGGGAACCTCAGTAACACCAACGTTACCCAATGCCTATAAATTCGAATTATTCATGTTCGATCTGTTTCCATTGTCCGGCCGGATGGCTGCAATGGAAGTCATCCGCGAGGAGGAATTCGCCCCGGTGAAAAACCGGGACGGCGTGGATAGCCCCGCTTCCGCGCGCGCGCTGGTGCTGGCCCTGCACCGCAAGTGGTCCTTGGCCGCCGGACTCACGGAGACGGAGCTGGCCAATAAAACCGTGGAGATCTCCCCCCTGGCGTCCTATTCCGGCGAGGGCATCAACCCCGCGTTAATTAGATCCCAATTGGGCAACCCCATCATTCACGTGAGTTGACAATGCGTAAAGCCACCTTAACCTTCATCCTCATCACCGTCCTCCTCGACATGCTCGCGCTGGGAATCATTATTCCCGTGTTGCCGAAGCTCATCCTGGGTTTCGAAGGCGGCAGCATCACGCATGCCGCCGCGATGTACGGCCTGTTCGGAACCGTATTCGCCGCCATGCAATTCCTGTTCGCGCCGGCACTCGGAGCCTTGTCGGATCGCTTCGGTCGACGGCCCGTGATCCTCATGTCCAATTTCGGGCTTGGGTTCGATTATTTGCTGATGGCTTTGGCGCCGACGGTGAGCTGGCTCTTTATCGGACGAACACTTTCCGGAGTCGTATCCGCCAGTTTCAGCGTGCCCAGCGCCTATATCGCCGACGTGACGCCTCCGGAAAAACGCGCGGCCGGCTTCGGCATGTTGGGCGCGGCCTTCGGCTTGGGATTCGTCATCGGACCGGCCTTCGGCGGACTGCTCGGAACCGTCAACCCCCGTCTGCCTTTCTGGGTCGCCTCGGGCTTGTCCTTGGCGAACGCAATCTATGGATACTTCATTTTACCGGAATCCCTGCCCAAGGAAAAACGCGCTCCGTTCCAATGGAAGCGGGCCAACCCCATCGGCGCTTTCTTTTTACTCAAAAGCCATCCTAAATTGCTGGGCATCGCCTCGGTCATTTTCCTTTCCTTGCTGGCCCATGAAGTCCTTCCGAGCATGTGGGTGCTTTACAGCGACTACCGTTACCATTGGAACCAAAGCACCGTCGGGTGGACGCTGGCTTTGGTCGGCGTTTGCAGCGCTTTGGTGCAAGGCGGCATGGTCCGGCCAATGGTGAAAAAGCTCGGTGAACGCCGCGCGTTGTTGTTGGGATTGGTCTGCGGGGCTCTGGGTTTCGCGGTCTATGGCGTGGCACCGACCGGAGCTTTGTTCTGTATCGGCATACCCCTGGGCGCGTTGTGGGGGTTCGCGGGACCGTCGGCGCAAAGCCTGTTATCCAAACGGGTCGCGGCGGATGAACAAGGACGGCTGCAAGGGGCCATGGCCGGATTGCGCGGGGTGTCCGGGATGCTCGGTCCGACCATTTATACCGGAATTTTCGCGTACTTCATTGGCCGGCGAGCGCCTCAAATAATTCCCGGCGCGCCGTTCCTTCTGTCGACAGCGTTCCTGTGCGCGGCGATTCTCACCGCAGTGTTGGTTACCGCCAAGCGGGAATAAGCGCCTTTCACTCACTTCCAGCGGGGTCGGAAATAGGAATTTTTTAATAAAGAATTCACTTTACTTAATTCCAGGACCATGATATATTCACATCATGAGTCCCAATCCGCAGAAAAATACCCGCCACGCCATTCTCGACATTTTAAAGCGTGAAGGGCCTACCGAAGCGCGCTCTTTGGCGAAACGCCTGGGAGTCACGCCCATGGCAATCAGTTTGCAATTAGCGGCCTTGGAAGAAGAAAAAATCGTCGCCTCCGGACCTGCCGCTGAGCAGACGCCCCGGCGCGGCCGACCCGTCCGCAACTGGAGCCTTACCGAAGCGGCGAATCGCGCCTTTCCGGACGCGCATGCCTTGCTCACGGTCGGACTACTGACGTCCTTGCAAGAAGTGTACGGCAGCAAGGGATTGGAAAAGTTGTTGGAAGCTCGGACGCGATCCCAAGTGGAAGAATACGCGCGCATCCTCCCTGCTGACGCGGGCTTGCGCGAAAAAGTCAAGGCATTGGCAGCGGCTCGCGACCGCGAAGGGTACATGACCGAGGTCAAATCCGGAACCAGCGGCGCCATCCTTTTCATCGAAAACCATTGCCCCATCTGCACCGCCGCGAAAAGCTGCCAGGGCTTTTGCCAAAGCGAATGGAAGGTATTCCAAACCGTATTAGGCTCGATCGCCACGGTCACGCGTGAAGAACATCTGCTGTCGGGCGATCGGCGTTGCGTCTATGCGATAAAACCAATTGCCAAAGAGGGAGGCGAAACATGCTAAACCAGATTGGTAAAACATAAGGGCATAAGCGCGATAGCGGCCATCCGGATCAACAGAACCTAATTCTCTGAATCGGGGATTGTTTTTACATTATCGGAATGTCATACGCAGCAATCCTTCTCGCCGCCATTTCCCTTGGGCTACCGGCTTTCGCAAGCCCGACCCTGAAGACTCCGAAAGCGGCCGCAACCTCCAAGGAAATGGAATTCGATTCCACGCGCGCCTATCGCTACCTGAATGAGCAATGCGCCTTTGGGCCCCGTAACACCGGCACCGACGCGCATGCGCAGGCCATCCGCTATTTCACCACGCATTTCAAATCCTTGGGCATCCCCTTGCAGACGCAGGAATTCGTGCATACCGACATGCAATCGGGCGCTCCCGTACCCCTGACCAACCTCATCGCCACCGTGAAAGGCAAGGACGCCAAACGCGCCCCAATCCTGTTTTGCGCCCATTGGGATTCGCGTCCCAGGGCCGACCAAGAATCCAACGCCGCGCTGCGCGATCGCCCTATCCTCGGGGCCAATGATGGAGCTTCCGGCGTCGCGGTGCTCTTGGAGCTGGCCAACTTACTGAGCCGCAAGCCGCCGGCGCAAACCGTTTTCCTAGTGCTATTCGACGGCGAGGATTACGGACGGGAGGGAAATATCGATGAGTATTTCCTGGGCGCCAGATATTTCGCCGAACATCTGCCGGTCAAGGAATTCGACTACGCCTTGCTTCTCGATATGATCGGGGACACTGACTTGCATCTGCCGATTGAACAAAATTCGGCCGCGCGGAATCCCGCGTTGGTCAAGTCAATCTGGGACCGGGCCACGGCCTTAGGGTTGTCTGCGTTTACGAAAACCCCGGGACCGAGCGTGCTGGATGACCATATGCCCCTGTTGGCTAAGGGTATTCGCGCCGTGGACATCATCGATTTCGACTACCCCGCCTGGCATACCCTGGGAGACACGCCGGACAAATGTTCGGCTTACAGCCTGGGTATGACGGGCCGCCTGGTGGCCAGCCTTGCGTACCGCAGCCTTCCTTGATCCGACCACGGCCCCTTTAGCCGTAAGGGTTGTGACGGTTGTGAAGGTTGTAAAGGCCATATTGGGTAACCTTTGCGTTGCCGTACTTCGGATGTTACGTCGGCTTCCCGCGGGAGCTTCATTTTTTTTTGCTTATCCGGCCCTGCGCGCCTATCCTTTCGTGCGCTACTCCCATTCCCTCGCGATGCAAAGGCGCTGGGCATCCTGTCTCCCCGGCCCAATTGCGGCGAAGACCCTTTCCTTGCGCCGCTACTACGCTACACGCTTCCACATGGCCCTTGGGTCCCTTAAAATCCATGGCCGCCCGCTGCAAATATCCGGCGATTCCAATATCGGGGTCCAGATCATCGGACGGAAACACTATGACGACACCCTCCGATTAGGCCGGCCGCTTGTGCTCCTGGGGTGGCATCAAGGTGTCGTTGAACTGCTGCATCGCCTACCCCATGCCCCGCCGGGACGACCCTTCCGGATTTTAACTGCAAGAGCCTTCGCGCCGGCCTTAACCCGATTCATGAAAAACGGCCGCGAGTTGGATGGCAAGCGGACTCTATTCGGTGCGACCTTTCGGAAGGCGACGGCATCGAGCAACCCAAAAGCAACCTTGGATGCGGACCAAATGTCTTCGGGAATTTCCGGAATCCGCTCGGTCATCCGCGAAGCCGGAATCCTCGCGGTCATGGTGGATCAACATCCGGCCGGATTCGGAGAAGCCGCTTCGTTGGAATTATTCGGAAGGCTGGCTGTGCCGTATCCCGGGGCTTTGTTGTCTTTTTTAATCCGGAAAGGCTGCCTCTTCCTGCCGGTTTCCACGCGACTGCTTCCGCAAGGTGGCTCGGAATTCCGGTACCATGAAGCGATCGATCTGGAGGGAATTGAACAATCGCGAGAAACCGCTTTACGCGAGAGGCTGCGCGGCCTGATGGAAACCGCCATCCTCGCCGCGCCCGACCAGTGGAATTGGTCCTACGGAAATATCCGAATCACCCGTTAACGGTAATCGGCCGGCAGCATGTCTTCGTCACCGCCATGCTTCTTAAAGGCCTTGAAGTAGTCCTTGGCCCCCTTCTTGTCGTATTTCTTGTCCGCCACCACGCCGGCATAATAATACGGCGTCGCCTCCTCGGGGCAAATCGAGATCGCATAGGTGCTGTTGGATTTGGAGGTTTCCAGGTTTCCCGCCGCGAAATTGATCTTCGCCGAGCCGATTAGCAATTCACAGGAATTGGGATTGCCTTCCAGGGCTTTCTTGGCCGCAGCCAAGGCTTCTTGCTTACGGCCTTGCGCTAAAAGCACATCGCCCATCGCCACCACGGCGGTGGAATTTCCCGGTTGCACATCCAATGCCCGCTTGGCGAATTTCTCCGCCTCGATGGGCTTACGCATTTTGAGCAGAACTTTGGCCAGATAGCTCAGCCCGTCGGGAGTTTCGTTGGCGGCAATCGATTTGCGGAGGAAGTTTTCCGCCGCTTCATATTTCTTCTCGGACTCGAAGGCCATCGCAAGACCCAGGAATCCCTTGGCCTGCCATACGGGATTGGCGTGCTGCGACAACTCTTTGAAATAGTTCTTCGCATCCGCCGCGCTGCCATCCTTGATCAAGCACAGTCCGATATGGTAAACGGCGTCCATGTAATCGGGATTGTATTTCAGCGCCAAATCAAAATCCTTTTTCGCCTTGGAGTAGTTCTTATCCTCGTACCAGGACAACCCGCGGTAATGGTAATAGGCGGCATTGTACTTGTTCATGCGGATGAGGCGTTCCAGGATGTCGCGGGCCTTGTCCTCCTCGTGGGAGGCCAACCGGGCCTTGGCCAGGGAGAATTGCACGGTCGTGTCATCCTTATAATCGGAAGTTTCGATGGTATGGATGGCTTCCCGGAAATTCCCCTTATTGATTTGCAATTCCGCCAATTTGGCGAGGACGGACGCGGAAGGATCTTTCGCGAAAACCGTGTTGAATTCGGTCAATGCTTGTTCACCTTTACCCAAGCGCATCAAGCAATCCCCGTACATCAGGCGGCCCTGAGAGCTAAGGTTGGCCCGCACGGGTTCCAGCAAGCGCGCGGCAATGGCGAACTCGTCCTTGTTGAAGTTCATCCGCGCCAAAGCCTCGACATAGTCGGGGTTGCCGGGAGCCAGCAACTGAGCCTTCTTGAAGAAGTCTTCCGCGACGCCGGGCTGGTTTCGATCGGAGGCGATTTGCCCCAACCAATAATAGGCCATATGATTGCGCGGATCCTTTTTGACCATTTCCGTCAGGATGGCTTCCGCCTTGTCGGCATTACCCTCTTCCTTATAGATACGCGCCAGGCTGGTCAAAACCCGCGGGCTCTTCTCGCCTAAATCGAAGGCGCGTTGCAAGGTGCGCTTGGCCTCGTCGATCCGCTTGATCTCGATCAGGGAAACGCCGTAATTGGCCCAGAGCGTCCGATCATTCATCCGCGTAGGCGCGATTTTCTCGTACAATCTTACCGCATCGCCGTACTTACGATCATTGAAGCGGATATCGGCCAAGGCGGAGGCGGCTTCGGCATTGGAAGAATCCAACCGCACCACGTCCGCATAGGCGCCGGGAAGTTCATCGGAGGCGTTCAACTCCTTCGACATTTGCATTTTCGCTATCGCCAGGGTCAAGTTCTGCGGCTGGATCTTGAAGGCCTTCTTGTAGGCTTGCAGAGCCGGTGCGTAACGTTTTTCATTGCGATAAGCGTCACCGAGCGATTTCCAGGCGGACCCGCTGTCCGGGTACTTCGCCAAACCGATTTCCAACATCTTAATAGCCCTGACATAATCTCTTCTACCGGCCAGGATCATGCCGAGATTCATGTTGGACGCAGGATGCGTCGGAATCTTTTTGAGAATGGCTTCGTACTGCGACTCGGCCTTTTTGACGTCCCCCTTCTGACGATACAGTTCCGCCAGTTCCACGCGATAATCGTAATTTCCCGGTTCGGCCGCAATCAGGCGCTCCAGAATCATGCGCGTACCTTCGATGTCGCTGGTTTTCTTGTAAAGCCCGTACAACTCCGCCAAGATTTTTATGTCCTTGGTTTTAGTGTAATATTCCTCGTACGCCTTAATCGCGCTTTCCGGTTCATGATTCTGGATATAGGACTGCCCCAGCAGGCTCAAAACGTCCACCCGTCTCGCGTCGGCACGTTGCAGATTGGTGATGGCGCCCTGCCAGTTTTTCTCGTCGAAATAAACCTTGCCGAGATAATAGGAAGCTTCTTCCGAAGGGTTGGCGCGCACATAGGACTCGAGGATTTCTTTCGCTTTGGCGCGGTTCTTGGTCTCGTAAAAGAGGATTGCCAAAGGCAGGGATTGTTTCGCTTCGTCCGGGAATTTACGGACTAGGATGGAGCCTAGTGCCGCAGCGCGATCGCGTTGTCCCAGCTTGAAATATCCGTCCAAAAGCAGGAAGGACATTTCCGCGTTCAGGGAATCGCGTAAGTTCGGTTTTTCCAGGATGCGTATCGCTTCCGCCGGATTCTTCAAGTCCGATTCCAAGCGCGCCAAGGCGAACGCGTAATTTTTATCATAGGGCCGGATGGTGGACAAGGTCCGCAAACGCTCGCGGGCGAGCCCTTTGTTTTTTTCCGCCAGATAAATTTTGTACAGGGCGGAATTCACGGCCTCGTCGTTCTTCACGCTGCGATCGGCCATGAGCAAGGGTGTCTTGGCTTTTGCGGTCTGACCGCCGGTGAATAGCATCAAACCGAACTCCCGTTGGTAGGTGGGATTCGCTCCGTTGAGAGTCACGGCTTTGGTCAGCAACTCCAAGCTCTTGTCCTTGTTGCCTACTTTCTTATTGACCATGGCGGCCCGGTATGCAAGTTCGGAATTCTTGGGGGATAGGCCGGATAAATGCTCCAAGGCCCCGGCGAGTTTTTCATCGTTCTTGGAGGCTGTATAGAGATCCACCAGCAGGCTCCATGGCCGAGGTTGCTCGGACTCCAAGGTGACCCAATGTTGCAAGAGGTCTTCGGCAATGGCCGTTTTGTTCAAGGCTACCGCGATTTCCGCGGCATTCTTAATGGCTTGCAAATTGTTGTGATCCTTGGCGAGAATTTCATTGTATAGATCCAGGGCTTTGGGCGTCTTTCCCAAGGTGACGGCATAGTCGAATTTCAAATCCACATCGTCGGAGAAGGATTCATAGCCTTGCTTGAGCAAAGCGGCGCGGTAAGGCGAATCATGCTCCTTCGCGTACTTATACACCTTATCAAAAAGGCCGCGATTCTTCTTGGCATATCTGGCGGCGTCGAAATAGGCCTCATTGGCCAGGGCATGCTTCTTCTGGAAAGCGTAGAGATCGCCGAGCGGTTCCAACAGTTCCTTGTCCTGCTTGGCCTCTTGGGAAAGGAAAGGAAGATAAATGGCCATCTTCGCCAAGGCGCCTTTCTTGTAATAGGACTTGATCAACATGACTTTGCCCCGGCGGTATTCCGGATGCAGTTTGACCAGCCGCTCCACTCCGGCGATATTGCCCGATCGGACATAATCGAGTTCGGCGAGCTGGAACGAATAGGCCGGATCGACTTTTTTCAAGCGCGTCAACCGGACCAGCGCTTCCATCAGATTCATCGTATCCTTTTGCTGATCGGCCAGACGTTGCATGGACTTCAACGCGGTCTCGTCGGACGCATTGCGCGTCACCCAATCGGCGTATTCAGCCAAAGCGCCTTTGTAGTCCTTGGCCTTTTCGCGTTCAACGGCGAGCACCAATTGGTAGCCCTTGTATTTCGGATCCACCGTCACGATTCTATCCACACTGGCGATGTAGCCTTGGGAGTTTCCTTCCTGCTTATAAATGTTGGCCACCGTTTCCAAAAGCGCGAGGTTGTTCGGATCCGTGACAAGACGCCTCTCATAGATGCCGCGCGCCTTGGAGGTTTGTCCGGAACGCATGAAGGCGTCGGAAACCATCGGCTCGTTGGTGGCGAGGGTGGAATCGCCGCGCAGGAGCCAATCCCATTCCTTGGCTGAGTTCGCGAAGTCGCTGTTATAAAAATACGCTTGCGCCAGTTTTTTGCGTTCCTCGACGCTGGGTCCGCTGGAGGAGAGGAATTTGAACAAGGGAAGGTTCACCTTGATTTCTTCCTTGGTGTCCACGCTGCGCGAGTAGGCGCGCGCATAGGTCAAATTGCTGGGTTCCACCACATAGGCGTGGTGGTAGCGATCGATGGACTCCTTTTCCTTATGGAGCTTCAAATCGGTTTCACCCAACCGGTACCAAAGCTTGGCGCTGGCGGGATTCACCTTCACGGCGTTGGCAAGGCACTTCTCGGCGTCTTCGTATTGGCCCTTGTCGAAATACAAGTTGCCCAATTCCAGGTCATAACGCGAGCGGGTCGCGGGTTCAAGTTGTACCAATTTTTCCAACACGTGGATGTAGGAGTCTTCCGAACCCGGGCGGTGGGCCACCAGCGGCAACAAGAAACGCCAGCCGTCCGCGCCTTTGGGGTTTTTGGCCAGCCACTCTTGCGCATGGTCTATGGCCGATACGGTATCGCGTCCGGACAAATCCAATTCCGCGAGTTTCATGGACCATTTATAGGCGTTGACGGTATCCGCGGCGGCCAGTCCCTTGATGGCCTCGCGCAATTTTTCCGAGGGCTTCTTAACGGCGATATAGGAGTTCACCCGGATTTCCTGGACCGCCTTGTCGTTGCTGTTCGTCGTTAAAAACCTGTCCGCCAAATTACCGGACAAGTCGTAGTTCTTGGCTTCATAAAGCGATAGGATGGCCGTGCGGTTGCCGTCCAACTGGCGCGGAGCCTTCGCGTACACTTCCGCGAAAAGCCGGGCCGCCATCAGGTTGTTCTTTTTCTGCACGTAACCGCGGGCCACCAAGGCCTGCAACTCGGGCCGGGCGCCGGGCTGCAAAGCGAGCCGTTCCAACACGGTGAAATTCTGCAAAACCTGCGCGTCGCTGACTATCGTTTGCGGCAAAAGAGCCTGGTAATCCTGGTTCAGCGGCTGGTTCTTGATGGCCTTGGCGATGAAGGCGTAAGCATGTTCCCGATCATTTTCGGCCAGATATATCTTCGCCAATTGGAATTGCGCCTCATGCGCGGACGGATCGTTCTTGTCGATGGCAAGCAGCGCGTCGCGCAGTTCGGGAATGCGGTTTTGCGCCGTCAACAACGCGACCAATTTGGTTTGCACCGCCTTGTTTTTCGGATCCAAGGCGAGGGCTTTCTGGTACATGTCGGCGGCCTTGTCCGGTTGCTTTTGATCTTCGTACAAACGACCCAATTGCAACGGCAGATCCTTGCGGGCGGGATAAAAACGGACCAGTTGTTCGAGATCTTCCGTCATGCGCTGCCGATTGTTCATCTGGGTGTGGATAGCCAGCGCCTGTTCCCAAACCCTGGGCTGCTTGGGTTCGATGTTGATCCATTTATCCAGCAATTGCGACGCGATCGCGGTTTGTTGCAAGCTCACGGCGATGCCGAGGGCGGTGGCCACGATTTTGACATCGGTTTCCTTTTCCAGGATTTCCTGGTAAATGGCTAAAGCCTTGGGAGTTTTCCCCAGAGTGGCGGCGTACGCGCGCTTGATGTCCATATCATCCGCGAAGTTCTCATAGCCGAGGCGTAGGACGTCAGGCAAATAGGCGGAATGATTGGCCAGGGAATACTTGTACACCTTGGCGTAGATTTCCTTGCTCTTGTGGTTGGCGACCAGAAGGTCATGATAGGCCGCGTTCGCGAGCAGTGTCTTCTTCTGCATGGCGTACAAATCCGCCAGGGGTTCCAGCAAAGTTTTGTCGGATTTGGATTCCGCAACCAGGAACGGCTGCAAGGGAACCAGTTTGGTCAGCGCATTCTTTTGGACATAATCACGGACCATGAGGGTTTTTCCGCGTTTGTATTCAGGATGGGTCTTTACCAATTTTTCGACACTGGCCAGATTGCCGGATCGTTTATAATCCAGCTCGGCCAATTGGAATTTGTATTGGTTTTCCACAGTGGGGCTGTGGTTCAACCGCACCAAGGCATCCATCAACTGGGTCGTGTCCTTCTCCTGATCCGCCAGGCGATGCATCGCCTTCAGGGATTGGAGATCGGCGGGGTTCCGCGAAACCCATTGGCCATATTGATCCAAAGCGCCCTTATAATCTTTCGCCTTCTCGCGCTCGGCGGCAAGAATCAATTGGTAGTTCTTGTGCTTCGGATCCACCGTCACGATTTTTTCCACGGTCGACACGTATCCGGCCTGGTTGCTTTCCTGCTTGTAAATGGCAGCGACGGTTTCCAAAACCTGAAGATTATTGGGGTCCTGCGCCAGGCGCTTTTCGTAAAGGCCGCGAGCCTTCGCCGTCTGTCCGGACTTCATGAAGGCGTCGGAGACCATCGGTTCACTTGCCGCAAACGCAGAGTCGCTGGCAACCAACCAGTCGAACTCCTTGGCGGAATTCGCAAAGTCGGAATTCAGGAAATAGGCTTGGGCCAATTTCTTGTGTTCCTCGACGCTCGGGCCGTTTTGGCAGAGTAAGGTAAACAAGGGGAGATTGGCTTTAATTTCTTCCTTGGACACGATGGTCGCGCCGTAAGTTCGCGCGAAATTGAGGTTGCGCGGATTCAGTTGATAGGCCTTCCGGAATTTTTCAGCCGCGTCTTTGTCCTTCCGAAGTTTGACTTCGGTTTCACCGAGATGGAACCAAATTTCGGCGTTGGCCGGATTGGATTTGGTGGCGCTCAAGAGGGACTTTTCCGCGTCTTCGAAGGAGCCCTTGTTGAAGTACAATGAGCCCAATTCCAAATCATAACGGGCTCGATTGGCCGGTTCAAGCGCGGTCATCTTCTCCAGCACCTGGATATAGGCGTCTTCTTGCCCAACCCGCTTGGCGACCAACGGAAGCAAGAATCGCCATCCGTCCACGGCCTTGGGATTTTTACTCAACCAGTCCTTGGCATGTTCGATGGCCGCAACCGTATCCTTGGCGGCCAAATCCAATTCAGCCAGCTTCATGGACCATTTCGATCCGGCGTCCGGATCCAATGCAGACAAACCTTTAATCGACTCGCGCAATTTATCCGCCGGAGCCTTGGCGGCGTAAAAGGAATTGACTTCAATCTCGCGGATGGCGCGATCCTTGTCGTCACCGGCTAAATATTTCTCCGCCAGTTTTCCGGCCAAAACGAAATTCTTGGCCTCGTAAAGGGAAACGACCGCGTCGCGCTGACCTTCCACTGTTTTCGGGTTTTTCGCAAACGCCTCGGAAAAGAGGCGGGCGGCCAGAGCATTGTTTTTCCGCTTGACGTAACCGCGCGCAATCAGGGATTGCAATTCCGGCGTGGCTGAAGGCAAAAGCGCGCTCTTCTCCAAGGCGGGGAAATGCGCTTCGGCCTGATCCTCGCTGGATATGGTTTGGGGAAGCAGGGCGAGGTATTCCGGATTGTTCGGCTGGTTGCGAAGCGCCTTTTCCAAATACACGTAAGCCTTATCCTTGTCATTGTCGGCGAGGAAAATTTTGGCCAATTGGAACTGCGCCGCATGGGCGGTGGGATCCGACCCTTCAACCTTCATCAAGAAGGCGCGCAGGGCCTCCTTATCTCCCTTGGCCGAGTAAAGGGCCAGGAGCTTGGATTGCAGCGCCTTATCCTTCGGATCGGCATCCATCATCTGCCCGTAAATTTCCGCGGCCTTGTTGGTTTTTTTCAATTCCTCGTAAACGGCGCCGAGACGCAGGGACAATTTTTTATCCGTCGGATCGGCGGTATGCGCCTGTTCGAAGAAAGGCAAGGCGGCATCGGATTGTTTGCCGGCATAGAGGAGTTCGGCCGTCTTGAGGTTCAAACTTTTGTCGGTGGGAGCGGCCGTCGCCAGCTTCTGGTAGATTTTCAACGCCTCAACCGTGTTACCCTTGGCTTCATAGGCCTGGGCAAGCGCCAGGGATTGCTTGGCGTCGTCGGGATTGACCTCCAGGTAACGCATGCGATACTCAATGGATTTTTGATTCGCCTTGTCGTAGAGGCCGATCAATTCGGCCAGCAACGCCGCGTCTTTAGGATTTTTTGCCAATTGCAGCTCAAGCTTAGGGATCAGTTTCTCCTTTTGCACCGGCTGCCGATAGTAGGCGACCAGGAAGGCCAGCGCATCATCCGCATCGGGATACTTGGCCAGATAGGCTTCGTATTGCGCCGCCGCCGCCGGACGCTGCTTGGTTTCCAACAAAGTTTTGATGTACTTGCCCCAATCGCCGCGATCCGCCGACACGGCGGGAGTTTTTTGGAACGCCTTCAACGCGCCGGGGTAATCCTGGAGTTCGAACAAGGACAAGGCCATCATGCGGTTCGCCGAAGGCGACATGACCTTCAGCTTCTTTAAATTGGTGACCGCAGCCCGGAAATTCCACTGGTGGAAATCGATGGCCGCCTCGCCTTCAATGAGCCGCGAGTCCGGAATTTTAGCCGTCGCCCGTTTCTCCTGGATTTTCGTCAGTACGGCTGCGGTATCGACCTTTCCCGGTTGCCCGGATAAAAGCGATGTCAGCTCCGTCTGGAATTCGCGTTCGGCATCGGCCTTCGCTTTCCGATCCGCTTCAACGCGCGCCAAGCTGTCGGCTTTTTCCTTGGCACGGCGCTCGGACTCTTCCCTGGCCAAACGCGCCGCTTCTACGTGGGCGATACTGTCGGCTTGGGCCTTGGCTTTGCGGGCTTCCGCTTCCTGGACGCGCACCACCGCGATGCTGTCCGCGCGGGCTTTGGCGATTCGGGCGGCCTCTTCTTTGGCCAAACGCGCCGCTTCCTCTTTCGCTTTTCGGTCGGCTTCCGCAGCGGCTTTCGCCTGGACGAGGCTGTCAGCCTTCGCCTTCGCGACGCGCGCTGCCTCCTCTTTGGCGGCCTTGATCGCCTCCACGCGGGCAATGCTGTCCGCTTGCGCCTTCGCCTTCTTTTCCGCCAACACCGCAGCCTTCGCCTGGGCAACGCTGTCCGCTTTCGCCTTGGCTATGCGGGCGGCCTCCTCACGGGCCAATCGGGCAGCCTCTTCCCGCGCTTTACGGTCCGCTTCCATGGCGGCTTTCGCCTGCGTTATGCTATCCGCTTTCGCCTTGGCAAGCAGAGCGGCCTCCGCTTTAGCCGATTTGATCGCTTCCACGCGGGCAATGCTGTCCGCTTGCGCCTTCGCCTTCTTTTCCGCCAACACCGCAGCCTTCGCCTGGGCGACGCTGTCCGTATGGGCTTTGGCGATTCGGGCCGACTCTTCCTTCGCCAAACGCGCGGCTTCTAGGCGCGCCTTCCGGTCCGCTTCCGCCATGGCTTTCGCCTGGGCGACGCTGTCCGCTTTTATCTTCGCCAGTCGCGCCGCCTCGTCCTTCGCCGCCTTTACCGCTTCCACGTGGGCGATGCTGTCGGCTTGGGCTTTAGCTTTCTTATCCGCCAGCGCTTGGGACTTCGCTTGAGCAACGCTGTCCGCGTGGGCTTTAGCGATTCGGGCCGATTCTTCTTTCGCCATGCGCGCAGC
>JADGQO010000036.1 GCA_017881725.1 Fibrobacteria bacterium | reverse complement strand
GTAATCATGACGACGGGAACTTCGGGGTAAACCGTCCGCAGCCGTTTCTGGAGCGTCAGGCCGTCCATGCCTTTGAGGCGTATGTCGCAGAGGATCATGTCGAAGCTCTCCTGCTCGATGCGAGCCAGGGCAGCCTCCCCGGACGAGACGCCGCACACGCGGAAGCCTTCCGCCTCCAATGTCCTCACGATGGCGTCGACGGTAGCGGTCTCGTCGTCGATCACCAGGATGGCGCCCTCCGGATGCGCGCTCATGCGATCCCCTTCTCTTTCGCAAGCGGCAGAATAATCCGGACCAGCGTCCCCGTCTCCCGGCCCGGAGAATCCTCCGCCGTCCGCGTCTCGATTTCGAAAGCGCCCCCGTGCCGTTCGACGATGCGTTTGCAAATCGCGACTCCCAGGCCGGTCCCGTCGGGTTTGGTCGTGAAAAAAAGTTTGCCGACGGAATCCCGCTGCAGGCTCGGAATCCCCGCCCCGTGATCCTCCACCTCGATGGTCACGCCGCGCTCCGTTTCCCGGAGGCGAACATCGACGGCGCCTCCTTCGGCCGAAGCGTGGACGGCGTTTTCAATCAGGTTGACCAGGACCTGGACCATATGCGTCGAGCTGCACAGGCAGCCTACCGGGGCTTCACCGCCATCGCAGCGGACGTTGATCTTCCGGGGTTCCCATTTGGATCGGAGCAGGTCGATGGCTTCTTGGACCAGTTCCACCAGGTTGCAGGAATCCTGGACGATCTCCCCTTCGCGGCCCAGCACGCGGATGTCCATGGCGATTTGCCGGCAACGCAGCGAGCTCATGCGGATATCGTCGGCAATTTTGCGCGACGGATCCCCTTCGGGCAAGGCGTTCTGGAGCACCTCCGCATTCAGGATCAGATTGGAAAGCGGATTGTTAAGATCATGCGCCACCGTCCCCGCGACCAGGCCGATCCCGGCCAACCGTTCCACCCGCCGGAGTTGTTCGTCCTTCCGTTGAAGTTCCCTGAGCCTGTCCGCCACGGTCTGCTCCAGGTGTTCCTGATGCGCGAGGAGTTCTTTCCGGTTCCGGTCGAGGTCGGTGAGCATCAAGTTGAAGGATTGGGCCAGGAAAACCACCTCTTGCGGCCCGTCCTCTTCGGCCCGGACGTTCAGGTTCCCCCTCGCGATCCGCCGGCTTTGCAATGCCAGGCGCTCCAGCGGGCGCGTGAATGCCAACGCGATGGGATGGCACAGGGCGATGGCCGCGAGGATGCAGACCAGCGCCGCGATGGCCACTAGGTAAAGCGCAGACCTTTCCGTCTCCCGCGAGGATGTTTCCAATTCCTTGGCCTTTTTCATCAGCTCGTCCGACATATCGCTTGTGGCCTGGAAGACCCGTTTGGACGGACTGTCCACGGCTTTTGACCATTCCGCCAAGGGAGGCGATGCGCCGGGGAGCCGGCCGGAAAGGACGTGGACACCGGCCTGGCGGATCCCCACCAGATCGCGCAGAACCTTCTGGGCCATCTCCGGAGGGCGTTTATCATACCCGTGGCAGGAAGTGGCGGCGCACGTTTTCACTTTGTGTTCCATGTTCGACATTTCCCCGACGAAAAGTTCCCGGGCGGATGTCGTATCATCTTGCATGAGCAGGTCGGCTGGGGAGGAAATCTGGCTCAAGGAAACACTCAAGGAGCGGACGCCCTCGATGGCCTGGCTGATCCGCCGCATTTCCGCAGCGTTGGACGAAACGACGGAGACGCTGTTGTAACCGATGACTCCGAGCAATATGGCCTCGGAGAGTCCGAAGGCCAGCACGAGCAATGTGATTTTGGTGCGGAAAGACAAGGATGGCCCCCGTCCGTGAAAGCGGGTCACCCCTTCACGGCGTTTCCAAACCATCGGGCATCAACTCCGCGTAGCGGTGCTTGACTTCGGGCATGGCCTTGTCGATGCCTTCCTGCACTTCCCACAGGGAGATGATGGGGAAGAACTTCGTGAACGTCATGTACAGCAGCGCGAACGCCGCCACGCATGCTGCTGTGATGGACCACTCGACCCAGGTGGGGTGGTACATCCCATCGCCCCAGGGGAGCCGGGGATGGGAAAGCGTGGGCACCACGATCAGGAAGCGTTCAATCCACATCGCCACCACCACCAGCGACGAGGCGATGATGCAGCCTGTGACGGTCCGCATCTTCTTGAAGGCCAGCAGGATGGGGGGAAGCAGGATGCCGCCGATAATCATGGTCCAGAACATGGGGGCGAAGTCCCCGTTGATCTCGCTCATCACCACCCTCAAGATGTGCGGCTCTTGTCCTGTGATCTCAATCACGTAAATGCAGATGAGGAAGTAGGTCACCAGGCAACCCTCGGCCAAAAGCACCAGCCCCAGGTTGTTGAAGTGGATATCCTTGAGAATCCCTTCCAAGTGCAGCGCCTTACGCAAGATGGCCATGATGAGGATCAAGGTGGCCGTGCCGGTGTAGAGCGCGCCCACGACGAAGAATGGCCCGTAGATGGTGCTGTGCCAAACCGGCTGGATGGTGGTCGCGAAAAGATACGCCGTCACAGTGTGGACGGAGATGCCGATGGGAATTATCACGACGGCGATGATGGAAATGATGCGCTCCAACCAGGCCGTCTGCTTCGCCGTGCCCGTGTAGCCCAGCGCCAGGAACTTGTAAAGGCGCGGCCACCCGATGCCGCGATCCCTGAGGATGGCGAGGTCGGGAATCATGGGGAGGAACAGGTAGATGATGCTGGCGGTCAGGTAGGTGTTGACGCTGATGACGTCCCAGAGGATGGGCGAATGGCCATGGGGAAACCGCAGGACATTCAGCAACCGCTCGGGCCGCCCCATGTCCACGACGATGTTCACCACGGCGAAGAGCAGGGACAGGGCCGTGATCAACTCCGCGCAACGCGTGATCGGCCTGCGCCACTCCGCGTGGATGATGCGCAGGATGGCCGAGATCAAGGTGCCCGCCAGGCTGATGGAAACGAAGAACACGAAGTTGCCGATGTACATGCCCCAGTAAACGGGGCGGTTCAATCCGGTCTCCGCCAGGCCGTGCGTCCATTGCCAGAAGAAGGCGAAAGCGCCCCATCCCGCGATGGCCAGCAGGGCTACCCAGGCGAGACGGAACTTCCAGGTCGTCCTCTGAAGAGGAGCGAGGATGCCATCTACCTCGAACGAAAACTTTGCTACTCCCGCCATTTTGCCTCCCGCAAGTACGTCAGTTTGGGACGAGTTCCCAGCTCCTCCAATAAATGGAAGGCGCGGGGACTCTTGGACAGTCGCGAAACTTCCGAATTGGGGTCGTTCAAATCGCCGAACACGATGGCATCCGCCGGGCACGCCTGGGCGCAAGCGGGAAGCTTGACCATGTCCGCGTCCGTAAGCGGTCTGCCCTCAGCGCGGGCTTTCTCACGAGCTCCCCGGATGCGGTGATGGCAGAACGTGCACTTCTCCACCACGCCCCTGGGCCGGGTGGCCACGTCGGGATTCAGGGAACTCTTGGCGATTTCCGGCCATTCCGGTTTCTGCCAATTGAAATAACGGCGGCTGTAAGGACAGGCGGTCGTGCAATACCGGCAGCCGATGCAGCGATCCCAAATCTGGGCGACGATGCCCTCTTCGTTGATGAACGTCGCCCCGACGGGGCAAACCTTGACGCACGGCGCGTTCTCGCAATGGTTGCAAGGGACGGGCATGAACTGCGATTTCAGATCCGGATACTCTCCTTCTTGTTCTTTCAGGAGATCCATCCAGAAAATTCCGCGGCCGGCCTCAATTTGTTGATCGCCCGCGATCGGCACGTTGTTCTCGACCTTGCAGGAGATGACGCATCCTTGGCAACCCGTGCATTTGTCGAGATCGATGACCATGCCCCACTTGGGTTTCTTCGCGCCTCCGGTTCCGGGAAGCGGTACCTTGACATGCTCATGTTCCGCCGCCGAAGCCGGGCGTACGCGGAAAAGCGTGACCGCGGCGCCGAGTCCCAGCAGCCCGCCCAGCGTTCCCAGCAGATTACGGCGAGACTTGGTGGGATCGGTATTCTCGGGAGCGCCGATGGCTTTTGTTTGTTCGGGAACCGGATCTTGTTTCCCGCAACTGCACCCTTCAGGACTACACATTTTGCTTCCCCTCTTTCAGGAGCCGGACCCGGGTTCCTTGCACCGCGAGGATGCCGGCCAAAGGATCACTGACATTGGCCAGAAGGCCGTATTCGCCCGCAGGCTCCGTAGCCAGCGGAGTCGGAGGCCATTGCCCATGGCCCAAGGCCACACCGACCATGCCCGGACGGATTCCGGCCGTAAATTTGACGTTGAGTTTGCGGCGACCCGCCGGGGACTCGACCCATATCGAATCGCCCTCGCGGAAGCCGAGCTTTTTGGCGTCCTCGGGATTGAGATCGCAGCTTTCCTTCCAAGACTTTCTTCCCATCGAGGGGAGTTCTTGAAGCCTGGGGATGTGCCGCGCGCCGCCTTCCGCGTATTCGATTCCGCGGTAAGCCATCAGCACGAAAGGAAAGTCCGCTTCGCTGCCGACGAATTGCTGAGGTTCCCAATGCGGGAGGCAGAGATCGTCTCCCCGGCTGACCACGCCCTTCGCTGCGAGGTGGGCCTCCAACTTGGCGGCATCGGGGAAAACTTCCGCCAGACGCGCCGCGATGGACTGGGAATAGAATTCAAATTTTCCGGAGGGCGTCGGAAACGCTTTCTCCCATTGCTCGAAATCATACCCCGGCGCCCACCAGCCTCCGGTTTTCTGGAGACCCTTGCTCAGCTCATCGATGTCAGTGGCGGCGACCGATCCACCCTTTGCGTGCAAAAGTCCGGTCAATCGTTCGAGTGATGCCTCTTTCGCGTCCTTCCAAGGGAAGGCCGCATCCATGGGGGAGCCAATCTCCTTCGCCAGCCGCATCATGACATCACCGGTAACCATAGTATCGTAGAGAGGCTTCACTGCGGGTTGGCGGAGACCCACAATGGGATACCCGACAGCCGGTACTGGTTCAACCAATTCCCATCGTTCCAGATAGGTGGGTTCCGGCAGGAGCCAATCGGCATACAGCGCCGACTCGTCCATGATGGGCGAGAAGCTGACGACGAGAGGAACTTTTTGAATCGCTTCGATCCATTTGCGCCCGTCGGGCTTGGAAAAAATGGGGTTGGAATAATGCATGAACAGCGCTTGGGCCGGGTAAGGTTTTCCGGAGAGCACGGCTTCCGGAGTGGCCTGGAGATGGCTTGTTCCCAGCGGACACTCGGAGCTTCCCGCTCCATCAATGCGCGGGGATAAGCGTCCCTTTTTCGCTATCTCATCCGATGCCACCTGTGCCCAACCGGTGAATGGCGCAGGGTGTTGGACCAGCATGCCACCGGGCCTTTCCAGGTTGCCCAACAAGGCGTTCAACGAGTGAATCGCCATGGCCGTACCCAGTCCGTTCGTGGCCGCGGCTGCGCCGCCGTCGGCCAGGGAAACAGCCGGACGGTTGTCGGACATTTCGTGCGCCAATCTTTCAATCGTCTCCGCCGTCACGCCGGTAATCTCGGCGACCTTGGCGGGAGAATATTCTTCCAGCAGCGCGCGGAAGCCGCGATGCGAATGCCCATGGGCGTCTTTCCAGTCTTCAAAGCCGAAGGTGTGATCGCGCACGAACGCTTCGTCGAACAATTTGTCTCTCACCAGTACCGCGGCGATGCCGAGCGCCAGGGCTCCGTACGTCGCGGGATTGATGGGGACCCACTCGTCGGCCTTGGCGGCCGTCATCGAGAAGCGGGGCGAGATCTGGACGATCTTCACGCGCTTGCCGGGAGTGCCGCGCATGATGCTGGAGGCGCGCGTCAGGTGGATGGTTTGGCACCAGGATTCAAAAAGGCTCGAACCGAACCCGAGCACATAACGGGTCTTCTCCCAATCGTAGGCGGGCAGTTCGTGGACCCCTTGCATGTAATGCATGGCGAGCACCTTGCCGCCTTCCGAGGTCGAGAGATGATCGATCATGTTGGGGCTGCCGTAAGCGGCCAGGAATCGATCCCAAAGCTGGGTGTTCACTCCGCGCCTCAGGCCATTGAGTACCACCAGGCCTTCCGGAGTCCCCTTCTGGCGGAGCTCCCGCAGATTCTTTCCCACTTCCTTAATCGCTTCGTTCCAGGAGACGGGGGTCCATTTGCCTTCTCCGCGCGCACCGGCACGGCGCATGGGACCTTTGACGCGGTCCGGATTGTAAAGCATTTGCAGGCCCGATTGTCCTTTGGGACCCAAGCCCCCACGGTTTGTGGGATACGTCGGGTTCCCTTCAATCTTGACGGCCCGGCCTTCGACGACCCGGACGTGGATTCCGCATCCGGCCGGACATTGGCCGCACACGCTGTTGACCCATTTTTCCTCTCCCATGGCCCAACCGTCGGCGCCGGGAACGGGAGGCTTTGCGAGTTCGAAAGGGTCTTCTTTAACGCCGCAGCCCACAAGGATAAGCCCGCCGGCGGCCGCTCCTGCGACCTTGAAGAAATTACGTCGCGGTAAATCGCTCTGTTTTTTGTTTTCGTTTTTCATTTGTGGCATTTCAGGCAATCGAGGCCCACACCTTTCTCCTTATGGCATTCCATGCATTTCCCCATGGACAGGTAACTGATATCGGAGCGGGCAATTGGGTGGGTCTCCTTGCGCATGTCGGTATGGCAATCCCAGCACTTCATCTCTGCGTAATTCACGTGGGCCTGGTGGGAGAAGTAAACGTGGCCGGGCAGTCGGTTCACGACTATCCAGGGGATTTCTTTTCCCTCTTTGAGATACTGCTTCACCTTGGCCTCTTCGGGGCTCTTTCCCTGGGGTTGGGAATGGCAGTCTTTGCAATCCGCTATCTTGGGCAGCGTGGCATGCGAAGCTTTGTTGGCGTACCGATGGCAATCGGTGCATTCCATTTGCTCGGAATCGATATGAATCTTGTGATTGAATTCCACCGGTTGCTTGATGGGTGCGCTCCGGAACCATGCCAAGGGGTCAACCCCATGCTTGGACGCGGCTGCGCCGGTGGGCGACTTGTCGCAGCCTAGCTGGATGAGGCCGGTTGCCAGGGCGAGAATTCCGCCGATGAGAAGATTGCGCTTAATGGACATCCGAACTTCCTGTTGTTGCTTTGTCGGCCCTCCCGCCGTTAGACGGGAGGGCTTCCCATTTACACTACTACTACTTCTTCTTCGGTACGTTGTATTTCAAGTCGGAAACAATCCACTCGGTGAGAGTTTTCAATTCGTCTTCCGAACCCTTGAACTTCTTCTTGTGCTTGTGTCCGTCGACTTCCTGTTCCTTCTTCAGCCACTTGGTGAACCAGGCCGCATCGTGGTCCTTTCCGATGCCGGAGAGATCCGGAGGTTCCAACTTCTTGCCGTTCTCATCCTTCACTTCTTCGTCATCGGCGGATTTGACCTTGGCGATCTTCAGCGAGTCGATGGAATGGCACTGCGTGCATTTATTCTCAGTGAAGATTTTCTGTCCTGCAGGAACGTCTCCGGCGCTGGCGCGCGAGGCGCCCATACAGATCAGGGCGATGCCTGCCGCGAATGAGGTGAGTGTTAGTTTCCACATAATGATTTCCTTTCTAGGGTTAGGTGGATTATCGAGAGTCTTTCGGCCTGGTTCATTGATTCCGTTTTCAGAGTATGAGGCCCATGTCGAATTCCGTGAATCCATTACTCTTCAGGTAGAGAGCAATTAGCGATCCAATCGAATCGATCGGTCCAAGCGCTTGCTAATAAGTGGAGTGCCGTGGGCATTCAAAGGGAGAGGCCTGGACGAAAAGACAATTAGTCCATTTTTCATCCTGCTTTTGCCAAAATTGCACGCAGCCTGAGGAATTGATGAATAGAATGCAAAGGTTACCCTAGGTTGGATCGGCGGTCACACGCCAACCAGTCTGATTTTGAGTTGAATCCTAAGCGTTGGATGAAAAATAATCCGCTCTTTCGCCTAAAATTTCACGCCAAGCGATGAATTTAAAGGAAAGCTCGGGCTTGTGACGGAAGGCTCGGTGAACGGTCTTAACGGGAATTTCGGGGAAACCGGGATGGTACCCTGGTCTTCATAGCTGGGTCGGGCGCATGGGGAATAACCGTGGCATGCCGCATGCTCAATAGCCGCTTGACACGGAGTGTATAGGGAATAGACAGCGATGCGAACCGGTTGCCATGTAACTGCGGTTGCCATGGAACCGGCCCGGCCAATTCCAAATCGACTACTTGTCCTTCTTCTTGGGAACATCGTACTTGAGGGTCGCGAGCCAGTCGGCCAGAACCTTCAAATCCTCTTCGCTGCCCTTGAACTTCTTCTTGTGCTTCTTGCCGTCGATCTTTTCCTCTTTCATCAGCCACTTGGTGATGAACGCGGCGTCATGGTCCTTGCCGGCATCGCCCAAATCCGGGGGCTCCACCTTCTTGCCGCCCTCATCGTCGTCCTTCTCCTCCTCGTCGGATTTGACCTTGGCGATTTTCAAGGCGTCGATGGCATGGCATTGCGTGCATTTATTGTCCGTGAAGATCTTCTGTCCGGGCGCTACGGCGTCTCCTGCGCTGGCCCGCGAGGCTCCCAAACAAATCAGGACGATGCCTGCCGCGAATGATGTGAATGTCAATTTCCACATGGTGTTTTCCTTTCTAGGGTTCGGTGGATTATGGGAATTCCGATGGCATGGATCATTGATTCCGGGTTTTGTGGATGAGCCGCATTGCGAAGTCCATGAATCCATTCTTTTCAAGCAAGTGAGCAATTGCCGATCCAATTGAAATCGGCGGAATTAGTCTTATGAAAACTGGACGAACCGGCGGTTAGTCGCCCTCGAATTCGGGCTGCTGAGACAATTAGTCCATTTTACATCCTGCTTTTGCCAATTTTGTAAACCCAACCTTGCAATCATGCGGATAAGGGCAAGGTTTCCAAAGGTTGCATCAGTGACCATTGGTTTCCTTGGGTTTTTGATTTGCAGTGGAACTCATTAAGATGAGAAATCATCTTAAAATTGGATGAGATTTCATCCTCTGTTGGTGATTTCAAGGAAAAATCAGTCCCACAGAAGCTCGGCATCCCCGGAGATCCGGACGTGCCATTTCCATCCGACGGCGGAGCAATCGGTGATTCGAGATCTATTCCTCGGCTGAGTCCAGAGCCGTGGCATGTCGCTTGCTCACTAGGACGTGGACATGGAGTGTCTATGGTCTGGACAACATTGATTTCCCTAAATACCCTCTCGGGCGGCCATTATTCGGTCGCGGAGAAAACGGCAAACGGGGTCCTCAAATTTTCTGGCTTAGCGCTTTTGATGAATGTGGCAAAGGAAAAAGGCCCTTGCTTGCATTTTGGACGAATTTACAATGATTGCCATAATGGCACAAAACTTAACGCCGCGTCGGATTGCTCCCGGCGTTCGGCGCATGTTACCTTGGATGGCATGACCGCCGGGGGCCCGGATGAAGGCGATGAATTCATGGGCTCCGGATATGCGGTTGTATAGCAAAATGATTAATAGTGGAACCGGGCCTATCCGGGTTTCGGATCCACGGCGGCCTTTTAAACATTGGAGAAAAACATGATTCGCATCCCTTTCCGACTCCGCCTGAAACTTTTCTTCTTTCTGGTGATATCCGTATTTGGACTAGTGTTTTTGAGCTGCCGCGACAAGGCGGAGAAGAAATCCTTTTCCGAGGTGAAGGGATTCGATACTCCCGTCCAGGGGCAAGCCATCGAAATGCCCAAAACCATGCCTCACGAGGCCGGCGCCGCAGAGGCTCCCGCTGCCAAGTTGACATGGACCCTGCCGGCGGGCTGGACTGCGCAGCCGGGCCACGGGATGTATTACGCGGTGGTGAAGACCTCGGCTAAAGGCGACGCGGACGAGATTTCCATCGTGATGTTGGCCGGCGAGGCCGGTGGGATGCAGGCCAATGTGGCCCGTTGGCTCGGACAGCTCGGGATTTCGCTGCCGGAGAACAGCCTGCCCGGCTTCATCGGCAAGCAGGAGAAGGTCAAGTCCAAGGGAAACATTGACGTAACGGTGGTGGATTTCAATTCCCTCGCGCAAGCCCCGGAAAGCCACAGCATGTTGGTGGGCGTCGCCAAGCCCGGCGGCGACTCGTATTTCATCAAGCTGACCGGCACCAAGGCGGGTATCACTAAGCAAAAGGCCGATTTCGTGAAGTTCTGCGAATCGTTGGCCATCCAATGAGCTCGCCCATCGACGCAAGGGCGAAGGCATGGTTCGGCTCCATGCCGACGCTGCGATCCTGGGCGCCCCGCCTGGCATCCCTCAAGATATCAGTGGTATGCCTCCTGCTCTTGTTGATCCTCACCGCTTGGGGAACGATTTATCAGGCCGAGGCCGGATTGTACGCGGCCCAAACCCGTTTTTTCTTCTCATGGTACTTTTTAGTCGGGGGATTTCTTCCCCTACCCGGCGCGCAACTGGTAATGTGGGTTTTGTTCTTCAACCTCATCGCCTCCATGGTTTTCCGCGTCACTTACAGCTTCGCGAATATCGGAAACATCCTCACGCATTCCGGATTCCTGTTCCTCCTGGCCGGTTCTTTCGTGACCTTCAAGTTCGCCCAGGAGTCCTATCTTCCGCTCGCCGAAAAGGAGGTATCCAACGTATCCCTGGATCGGCGCGCTTGGGAATTGGCCGTGTGGAGCGACGGCGAAGGCGGGTTGGAGCGCAAGGTTTCCGCGGTACAACTCGGGACCGGCCAAGTGGGCGAGGAGATCGACTTCTCCGAATTCGGATTCAAAGCCATATTGGAGAATTATTACCGTAATTGCGACCCGACTGCGGACACCACAGGCATGTCCGGCCCCGCCGAGATGCGCAAGCTCGGCAACCTGGTCACGCGCAGGCCCGCTCAGGATCCGGAGGATAATATTGCCGGAGCCCGGCTGCGCATCAAGCCCGCCGGCGGCGATGCCCAAGAGCTTCTGCTCTATGGCGGCCAATTGGAACCGCTCACGGTGGACGTGCAAGGCCATCTCATCCAGGTCACCCTACGTAAGCAGCGCCATCCGCTGCCCGTAAGCATCCGCCTTATCGACGTCAAGAAAGAGGAGTATCCGGGCACGGGCATCGCGCGGACCTATCAAAGCGACGTGGAGGTCAAAGCCGAAGGCGCGATGAGTTTCAAGACCCGCATCAACATGAACCATCCCTTGCATTATAAGGACTTCACTTTTTATCAAAGCTCTTATGACGTGGACGCCCAGGGCCATGAGTCCTCGGTTTTCGCCGTGGTGGAGAATTCAGGCAAACTGCTGCCGTATATCAGCGGAGCCATGATTTTCTGCGGCATGCTTTTCCATTTCCTGGTGATGCTCTTCCGTTACGGAAATCACGCCGGGAAATCCGCTAATGTCAAGTCGCCCGGTGAGGTGGTGAAATGAAATTCCAAGCGCTCTTCAAGATTTCCCTGGCCGGAGCGATCGGGTTGTCAGCCTGCCTCTCAGCCGTCGCCTCCCCGAAAATTTCCTTGGACAAATTCAAGGCCATGCCCGTATTGGACGGCGGGCGCGTCAAGCCACTCGATACCTATGCGCGCGTGACCCTGATGCAGCTCAGCGCCCGCAGCGCCTACAAGGGCCAAGCGGCGGTAGAATGGCTGGCGCGCGTGATGTTCACGCCCAAGGATGCGATGGACGACAAGGTTTTCCGCATCAACAACCCGGACGTGGTTTATTCCATCGGCGTGGAGCCGCAGTCGGACAGCCGTTATACCTTTGCGCAGATCAGCCCCGCCATCTCGAAGCTTTCCGATCTGGCCGATGCCGCCATGAAGGTGGACGAGAAGAAGCGCACGCCGGTGGAATCGGAAATCATCCGCGTCGCCAACAACCTCAGCGTTTACGTGGGGATTTCCAACGCGTTTCTTTTCGCCATTCCCAGTCCGGATTTCAAGGTGACCGACACGGCCACGGCCAAGGCGCTGGGTCTTGACCCCCGGCCGCAACCCTACAGCTACATGGATATCCGTGGGCATATGGGCCAAATGGCTTCCCTGGTGCAACCGTTGATGGCCGGCGAAAATGGCGGTCCCGGAGCGCGCGATCCGACGACTTGGTCATCCGCCGAAATGGGCGCTTACCATCTGTTCCAGAACTTCACCAATTGGACCCAGCATTATCGCGATTTCCCGCCGGCGTTGATCCCGCCGATGGAAAAGGGCTCCGAAATGTGGATCGGCCCGTGGTCATTGGTCGGCAAGCCCAACATGGATCCGGAAGTCAAAGCCGCCATCCAATCTTTGCATGCCATGGCCTCGGCATATATCGCCGGACAACCGGAGGAGTTTGATCAAGCCGTGACCAACATTACGGCATTTACGGGAAAGCTGGGAGCCGGATTGGTGAATCCCACGCGCATCAAATTGGAGTTGGCATACAACGCGCTGGATCCGTTCTATCTGACCAAAATCCTGTTGGGCTTCGCCATCCTCGGCGCTCTCATCGGGATGATGGTGATGCGGAAATGGATTTACTGGCCCACCGTGTTTTTGCTGATCGCCGCAGCCCTGATCCAAGGCGCGGGTCTGGCCTTGCGCGTGGCCATCAGCGGGCGCGCGCCGGTGTCGAACCTGTTCGAAACCTTCCTGTTCGTCTCCTGGGTAGGCGGAGTGCTGGGCCTGGCTCTGGAATTCTTCAACCGCAAAGGCTTCGGCGTTTTGGTCGGATCGATGACGGGCTTCCTGGTGCTTTTGCTCTCGGGCCGTTACGATACGGACGGGGATACCATCGGCGTGCTCGTGGCCGTATTGAATTCGAATTTCTGGCTTTCCACGCACGTGATTACCATCAGCCTGGGTTACGCCGGAATGTGCCTGGCCGGGGTCTTGGGCCACTTCTACATCATCCAGCGGGCCTGGAACAATAAGGCCGGGGAAAAGCTCGATGCCATGATCCGCATGACCTACGCCATCCTGGCCTTCGGATTGATTTTCTCCTTCATCGGCACGGTATTGGGAGGAGTTTGGGCGGATCAAAGCTGGGGCCGTTTCTGGGGCTGGGATCCCAAGGAAAACGGCGCGCTGATGATTGTGCTTTGGGGTTCGATCCTGTTCCACGCCAAGGTCGGCAAGATGATCGGGGCGCTAGGCATGGCCGTGGGCGCGGTGCTCGGCATCATCGTCGTGATGATGGCCTGGTTCGGCATCAACCTGCTGGGCGTGGGTCTCCACTCTTACGGCTTCACCACCGGCGTGGCGACGGCCCTCTCGGCCTATGTCGGCGGCGAGGCGGTCTTTTTGGCGGCCATGCTTTACCTGGTGAAAAGAGCGGACGCCAAGTCGCTGCCGACATGATCGCCCGGGATGGAAAGCCGGCCGCATGAAAATCTGCGTCATCGATAAGGACGAAGCCTTCCTGGCCAAATTGGGGCCGATGCTTTCCGCGCGCGGTTGCGAACCCTTGATGTTCCGCGCCGCGACGGAGGCCCTGCCGGTCATCCGCAAGGAGGCGCCGAATGGATTGATCTGGAACCTCGGCCAATTCCATGAACAGGATGCCCTGGATCTCCAGGAACTCCGGCGCGAAAATCCGGCCCTGTTCGTTGCCTTGACCGGGGACATGAACGGCAGTTCCGTGGCCCACCAACTGTTGAACAAAGGGGCCTGCGAGTTTCTGCGCAAACCCGTCACCGCGGAATCGCTGGATTTGTTTTTCCACCAAATGGAGGCGCCGGCCCGCTTTTCCCATCCCGCCGAACTGCAGACTTCCTTGCTCGCGCGCAAGTACCGCTTTTTCGAATTGATCGGCCAAACGCCCGAAATGCACCAGTTGTACGAGAAAATCGAGGTGGTCTCCCATAACCAGGGGACGGTGCTGATCCAGGGTGAGATCGGCACCGGCAAGGACAAAGTCGCCAAGGCCATCCATCAGAACAGCGACCGGCGGCGCGGGCCGTTCCTGAAGTTTTCCTGTTCCATCGTTCCCAAGGAACTTTTCGACGCGGAATTATTCGGTAACCTTCAAGATACGGGTAACCTTGGAGTTATCCAAAAAAAAGGCGCGATGGAAATGGCCTCCGGAGGCACGCTGTTCCTGGACGAAGTCGAGCATATCCCGTTGGAAACCCAGCTCAAACTGATCGAGTTTTTCCAGGCCAAGGCCGCCCAAGCGGCGCGTCCCGCCGGGGACAAGCCCGTGCCCGCGCCCGCGCGGATCATCGCCGGCACCGGGGCCAACCTCCTGGAGCTGACGCAGAAAAGCCAGTTCCGGTACGAGCTTTATTACCGCATCAGTATTTTGCCCATCGACATGCCGCCGCTGCGGGAGAGGCAGAACGACATCCCGCAACTGGTGGAGTATTTTCTCGCCAAGTTTTCGCCGCAAACGCATTTCGAAGTGTATCCGGACGCCATGAAGCTGCTTGTCAATTACCGTTGGCCCGGGAATATCCGGCAACTGGAAACCATCATTGAGCGCCTGGTGCTTACCGTGCCCGGCCCGGTGATATTCCGCCATCACCTGCCGGAGGAAATCACCCAGGATCATCTCGGCAACTTCGATTTGGATTCGGATAAATCACTGGAGGACATCGTCGCGCAAGTGGAATGCATGGTGATCAAAAAGGCTTTGCATGCGACCAACGGGAATATGAAGGAAGCGGCCCGCAACCTGAAAGTCCCCTATTCGTCTTTCCGGATCAAACTCCAGAAATACCACCTGGAGCACTGATTATGAAGCGCCGATTCACAATCGTTGCGACGGTGCTGGCCCTCGGTTTGGCCTGGTCCGGGGCGCCCGACAAGCCGACCGCGTCCGCGCGCCCCGTGAAGAGAACGGCCGAGCTGTCGCTGCCGGCTATTTTTTCCCAATATGTCGCGCCGCCGGGAAAGGCTAATCATATCAAGGAGCCGGGCCGGATTGTTTTCGCCCCGGAATTCCAGGAACTCTACGTGGTGGACCCGGGGAATAACCGCATCCTGATTTTCGACAGCAATATGGTTTTCCGGTTTGAATTCTACGCCGGCGAACATATGAGCATGCCGATGGATATGGCCGTCACGGGCGAGGGCTACATTTATGTGCTGGGTTCCAGCCCATCGGGCCGGAATCTGGTGAAATTCGATTTCGACGGCGAGTTCCTTGCGACTTATGATCTGGCGAACTTGCTGGGCGGCAACGCTTCCGCGATTTCCAGCTTGGCGGCAGGATCGGACGGAACGGTGTATTTGTTGGATCAGGTTTCCCACCAAATCCTTTCACTGGATACCACGGGAAAATTCTCGAAACGCATTCCGGTCGCGCGGTTCCTTCCGGAAAAGGAACGCAACGAGCTGGTTTACGGCTCCATTTCCATTTACGGCGATCTCATCTATGTGCCGCTCTCCATGACCGGCATGGTCGCCGTATACACCACCGCGGGAGAATTCGTGCGGACCATCGGATCCAAGGGCTCGGCCACCGGCGATTTGGCTTTTCCCATCGCCGTGGCCGTCAACCGCGATGGGGTCGTGCACATTCTCGACAAGGAGCGCTTCAACGTCGTCTGCTATTCGCAAGACGGGAAATTCATCGGCGAGTTCGGCGGCATGGGAGAAGGCCCGGGCTGGTTCTATGGGCCGGAACGCATCGCGGTGAACAACCGGAACGAGATCATCGTCGGCCAAGTCATGAACAACGTGATTCAGGTTTGCAAACCGGTCGCCTTCCTGATTCCGGATCAAGCCTCTTCAAAGTGATGGCGCTTCGGCGCCATTTTCCATTCGTTTGACTGTAAAATTTCCCATCGGTTTTCTGGTTTTCCGCGTCCAATTCCGTTATGGCGGAAATTCCGACCGGAAGGTTGAACTTTCATCCCGCTTTCGCTCCTGCAAATCGGCATGCGAACCGCGACTCCTTGGCAATCGGCGCAATATTCACCATTACTCCGGCAAATTCCCTCTGCATGCGTTGAGGATGCGCCAGAATCCGGCATTGGTGCCACTTCCGACGCATGGGACGACGCCTCAAATGAGATGATTTTCGCCCCTGCGCCGGATTATGGCACCCGGGGCAAATATTGGAACGTCGACCCAGGCGAAAAATAGGCGATTGTCAGTGTTTTTTTAATCGCGTGAAAAGAGTAGTAGAATTCGGCATCCGAATGTTATTTCATCCGTGTCAAAATCGGGTTTTATAAAACTTCACAGTAGTAGATCCATGGAGTAATTCAGTATTAAATTTAATACTAGCCATTCACCAAACCCGGAGGAGTAAGATGATTAAGATTATGGCCACTGCACTCGTAATAGCTGCAGGGTTGACCACCAACGTTTTCGCATTCCATGATGGAGGCGCGGCCCATTGTAACGGCTGCCATACCATGCACAACAGCGCCGGAGGCGTGCTTGTTGACCCCGATCATCCCAATGGAAATGGATGGTTGCTCAAGAAATCAACGCCCAGCGACGTGTGCTTGGGTTGCCATGCCACCAGCAACGGCGCGCTCTTAGCTGCCGATCCGTTGGTACCTGGTCCCACCAAGGGCGGCGGTAATTTTGTGTTCTTAAAGGCCGCCAATTTGAACGACGGTCATAGTGGAGCCACCAGTCCCATTTCGGGCGATCGCGCCGGCCATAATTTGAATGCCCCGGCATTCGGCTTGTCACCGGACGCCACCCTGACCAAATCACCCGGCGGCAACTACCCCGCAGGCGTTTTGGGCTGCTCCAGCTGCCATGATCCGCATGGTACCTCCGATTTCCGCATGCTGTACGGCGCGGGCCGCGTAGTGACCCAAGGCAATTATACCTTCCTGAATCCCGCTCCCGTGGCCGTGGGCCTGGACGTCGGAAGCACCGGTGGTACGGAAACCAACACCAACCATACCGCGTATAAGAGCGGCATGAGCGGCTGGTGCGGCAATTGCCATGGAGACTTCCATGCGCAAGCCGGCGGCACCAAGTCCATCCATCCGTCGGGCATGCCCTTGGGCGGCACCATCGCCAGCAACTACTCGCTGTATAACGGCACGGACGATATCACCGGCGGCAATCCGGCCACCTCGTACTTGGCGCAAGTTCCCTTCGAGGATCCGGCCAACACGATTGCCTCGACGGCCTCTCCGACCGCCACCAGCCAAGTCATGTGCTTGACCTGCCATCGCGCCCATGGTTCCTCCGCTCCGAATGCCGGACGCTGGGACTTCAACGTCACCTTCCTGTCGGATGACGGCGTCGCTTCTGGATCCTATGCCTTGGCCAATCCGTACACGAGCGTTAACCAACGTTCGCTGTGCAACAAGTGCCATGTCAAGGACGCCTACGACCGTCCGAAGATCTGATTTGATTTAACGGAAACGCCCAACCTGGTTTGGGCGTTTCTTTCGCCGAAAATTTTCGATTGGTCCAAAAGTAAGAAGACATAATCGGTACAAAATCGATACATAAACGAGACAATTTAAACTTCGAGAATAAAATGGACGGCCGCAAATACGATCACATGACCTTGGAATCCATCCGCCTCCTGGCGATGGATAAGGTCGCGAACGGGGAAAGTCCCGCGTCGGTGGTCCAGTCGCTGGGTCTCTCGCGCTCCTGCATTTACCGGTGGATGGCAAAATTCCGGGATGGTGGAACGGGCGCGTTGAAGGCCAAGCGGATCGTGGGTCGTCCAAAAAAATTGGAGCTGGAGCAGTCGGAAGCAGTACTCAAGACGCTCGTGGCACACGCGCCGAACGATTTCCATTTGGGGGGCGGGCTATGGACGCGTGAACTCGTAGGCGATTTACTGAGATACCAGCATGGCTTGGAATTAAGCCCGGCCTCCGTGGCTCGGTTATTCGTTCAATTGGGCGTAGTCGCGCATCCTCCCTTGTACAAATTTTTCCGGACGAAACCCTCGTCCAGGCTTGGCGCGCACGCGGCCACCGAGGCGGAACGGGAATGGTTTGCCGCAGAATATGTGAAAATCAAAACCGACGCGCGCCTGAATCGTGCGGAAATTTATTTCCTATGGGAGCCCGAAAAAATCCGCGACGGTTTGCTGCAGCTCTCTGCCGTCGATGCGCGCGGAGTGGAGCATTTCAAGCTTTACACCGGGCCGGTGTCCGCCGCTTCGATCTGCGAATTCCTGGATGGGCTTTGCCATGGTCGCAGCCGTCCGCTTTATGTAGTGTCGCGCCGCCACCCATTACTCCGAGATCCGGAATTTCGATCTTATGCCATGGCCCACCGCTCGCGTTTCAGCCTTTACTATTTGCCCGTTGGATTGACGCAAGAAAAAATTGCGGATCCGGACTTTCGAAAAAACGCAGAGGCGCAAACCAATCCCTCGCAGAATCCTTCCCGGTCCCCGGCCTTGGGCTGGGCCATTTTCGTTTTTGCTCTCATGTTCGCCTCGGTGCGCATGGCATGGGCTTCCGCCCCGGGCACAGGGTTGGCTGCTGTCTATTTCGAGTCACCGGCGGGCCATGACCATGAGGTGGAAATGGTCGTGGATACTTTGGAGTTCTGCGGAGCGAAGGACACACTAAGGTTGTCCTTGGAGTTTCCGGCTTTCAAGTCCAAGGAGCTTTCCGGCAGGCAAGTCCTGCTGTGCGAGCAGCCGCTTCCGGTCGGCCAATATTCGTCGCTCGGCGTGTGCCTCAAACACATCCGGGCCGCCCCGCATGCGGGCCAACCGTTGTCTGCATATCCCGATCAACGCGTCGAAATTCCGCTCGGAATCGACGTGCGGCCCGGGAGCGCCTTCCCCATCTTCCTCGTTTGGGAATCCGGAAAGGATGCCAGCGACGGCAAGGCTTTGCGCCCTTCCCTGACCGTGCAAGGGGCCCGGACCGTGGCGACGGGATCACTCATGTTCATCGCGAATTCCGGTTCGCATACCGTGACTTGCGCGGACAGGTTCGGGCAGCGGGTGGTGGACGTCGTCGCGGTGGGACAAAATCCCCGGGACTTGGCCTATGCGTCGCGCCGCCAGGAGGTTTTTACCGCGAACTCCGGGTCGGACAATGTGTCCGTGATCGACGCGCATACCTGCCGGCTCCAGAGGAGTATCGCCTTGCGGGTGGGCGATGATCCCATGCGTCTCGCCGTGTCGGCGGATCAGAACCGGCTCTATGTCCTGAACGCCGGATCCAACAGCGTATCCATCATTGATCTCGCCGGGTACCGGGAAACTCGACGTGTTCGGCTGGAGGCGGCTCCAGCCTCCTTTGCTGTGGATGAACAAAACCAGGTGGTCTATGTCGCCAGCCCCGAATCGGAACGGCTCTTCGGCATTGATCCGGCCTCGTTTGCGGTCGCGACGGTGCAACGCTTCGCAGGCAACCTGGGGGAGGTTGTGTATACCGGGGGGGACCGGAGACTGATGGTCAGTTTGCCGGCGCAAAGGCAAGTGGCCTTCGTCGACATCGCGCGTAACTCCGTGCTGGCCAACTTAAGGATGTGCGCGCCCGCGCAAGGATTCGCCTGGCAACCGACGCTGCGCGTCCTGTTCGCCTCGCTTCCGGAATGCAACAGCATCGCTATCCTTAAACCGGAAAACAACCTGGAAATCGGTTCCATCAACCTCGACCGCACGCCCGGAAAAATCGCCCTGGACCCGGAAACCAAGCGCCTGGTCGTGGTGTTCCCCAATGCGGGGAAAATCGGTTTTTACAACGCCAACAGTTGGGAAAACCAGGGATACCTGGACACGGGTAAAAATCCCGAAGCAGTGAGTTTCGCCCAATGAAAACCGGAATGAAAGCATGCCTTGGCCTATGCGCGTGCCTGGGAGCGGCCGCAGCCCAGGATCCCTTGAACCTGACGGGTAACGTGGATGTTACCCAGACGGACATGCGGTTGAACGGGAGCTACGTGTCCGTCTTGAACCAGAAATACGCCTTGTCCATCAACCGCACGTTCACGCCTTATTTATCCGGCGACGCGGCCTTGCATTTCGACCATCAAGGCCAGGAAATGGATGGCGTGCGATCCTACAACAGCCAAATGGCGCCCATGGGCCAATTGACCTGGAATACCCCCTGGTTCACCGTGGGCGCCTTGGGGGAGCGGCAAATTTCGCAATCGGATAATTCCGATCAGGATATCACGCGCGATAACGGCAGCCTGAGTTTCCACACCAAAAACCAGACCTGGCCCCGACTCAACCTGGGATTGGACGCCGATCATCTGTATACGCCGGAGAATCCCGCCGACCGCGACATTTACGAGAGCGCCGTGCGGGGAGGGCTCAGTTGGCAGTACGGAACCCAAAACTTCGCGTACAATGCCAATGGCCAACAAACGGAAAACGCGAACCTCGCCGCCGTGGAGCAGAGGACCTCACAAACCTTTCGCTGGAACCAAAACCAAGCCTTCCTGAACCAGAAACTGCGCGTACGCAGCGATTATGCCCTGAGTTATTTGACCAGCGACTATGCGAAACCCGCGGGCGTCCCCATCCTGCAATGGGTCCCGGTGCAGCGCGTATTCTACGCGGTCGATCCCTCGCCCCAGTACAGCGTGCTGGATTCCGTGACGGGCCTGTTGGACGGTAATAAAACGGCGGCCGTGACGCCGGACATTGAAGTGGGTCAGGAAAACCTGGACGGGAATATCGCCATGGATTTCGGAAGTCCTAAGGAAATTGGCACCGTATACCTGTACACCAACAAAAAGACCTTATCACCGGGCGTTTGGACCATTTACGTGTCCAAGGCGGATTTTTACGGCAACGAAATGCAATGGGAGGCATTGACGGATCCGGTGGAAAGCCGTTTCGACGCGGCCTACCAGCGTTTTGAAATCAGTTTTCCGAATACGACCAGCCAATTCCTCAAGGTGGTTTTCAAAGGCACAGCCGATACGGGCCGCGTGGCCATCACCGAACTTGAGGCCATGCGGTCGGAGGTGGGGCGCAGCCACGATTTCCAGCAAACCTCCACGCAAATCCTCAGCATGAACTCCACCTACCTGATTTCCGATAGGTATGACCTGTCGCTGGACATGGGCTTCCAAAACGAACCCTTTTCCTCGCCAGAGGTTAAAAAAAAAATGATATGTATGTCGCCGTGTCCAGCCATCAGCGCTTTTCGCAATTCGTTTCCGGCACGGCGCGCGTTCAAGATGACCAAGGCAACGTCGGCGACGACCAGTTATCCACCGAGACTCGCCTGATGAATTACAACTTGCAATACCATCCTTGGGACGCCCTGGACTTGGGTCTATCGGTCACCGATCTTTGGAGTTTTTTCCAAGGGCGCGAAGCCCAGGAAAACGCGTCCGTCCTGACGCAGCTGCACGGGAGCCTCTTGCCGGCCTTGAACTTGTCCAGCGAGGTGGGATTCAACCGCAATCTTCAATTGGAGTCCGATAAGGAATTTGAAACTTGGAACTACCAATTATCCCTAGACGGCGACGTTTTCAAAAAATTGGGGGCGATGATGACCTACGCTTACAGAACTTCCCGCGAGACGCATTCCGGCATGCGAATTGCGCAAAACAGGTTTAGTGGAAACCTTACGCTTAGACTCACTCAAACCATACTTATCACCGGTGAAACCGATGTGCTCGAAGATGGGGCGATTTCCGTGAATCAGGAGTATAACCTCAACTGGCACATTGTCCCGAAGGTGAGTTTCGGGGCCCAATCCGCGTTTACATCGCGCCAAAACGGCGTAGGAACCGAGCGTTACGCGTATTATCTCAACTATGAGTTTGCCAGAAATGGCACGATGTATTGCCAGATTAACAAGTACGATGCCTGGACTGCTGGCGGAGACAAATCCTTGTCCGCCATGGTCGGCGTCCATACGGGTTTTTAACCGCCATGTTGTCGCTAAAAAAATCCGTCCAGAACCTTTCTAAGTCAATGGGCTTTATTCATGCAGCCTTCCTGTTCGGCGCGGCGTGTCTCCTGTCCTCGTGCGCGGGCAATCGGGGCAGCCTGTTCCTGAACACGGATTTCAATTTCAAATCCATCGAATCCGTGGCCGTGATTCCCTTCGAAAACCTATCCGATGACGCGGGCGCGGCCGGGCGGGTAACCCGGGTATTCGTCGCCGAACTGCTTTCCAGGCGCGCCTTCGACGTGGTCGAGCCCGGAGAGGTGACCAAGGCTTTGGAGAAATACTCGCTGGTACGCACCGGGGATTTGCAAAAGGATCAGATGCGCGAACTGGCCAAAACGCTCGGCGTACAGGCTCTATTCTTTGGATCCGTGAACGAATCCACCGCGAGCCGCAACGGCGGTACGAATCCCAGCGAGGTGACCTTGGTCGCGCGTTTGGTGGAGGCCGAAAAAGGCACCACGGTTTGGTCGGCGAGCTATACGGTAGGCGGCCGGAGTTTTTTCCAGGTGATATTCGGATTGGAGCCGGATACCAAAAGCCGCGTCACCATCGGATGCGTCAAAGGTTTGATCAAAACTCTTATACGATAATATGCAGTTCGTCACGCGCACCCTTGTAACCATTTTATTCGCCGGCCTGGCGGCGTTCTCGGCGCGATGCCATGCGGGTTCCGCCTCGATCGCGTTGCCTTCCGTTTCATCCTCCATTTCACCCTCTAACGCGCAATCCGTCTCCATCCCAAAAGCCCAGGTCGCGGCCGGAAAACCGGCTGTGCCAAGTCAAGGAACCGTGGCTATCCTTCCGCTGTTGAATCTTTCCGAACGCCGGGAGGGGGCGCAAGGGGTGGCTGCCGCTTTCGCCGATAAATTTCGCAAACGTGGATTCACGGTTTATCCTGAGAATGCGCTGCGCGGCTTAATCCGGAAATATCGCCTCCGCAGCGTGGGAGGCATCAGCGCCGCCGGAGCCGAGGCTTTGCGCCGCGACGGAGGCATCGATTATATCGCCATCGGCGCCATCGACGTGTACGCGGATGGACGGATCCCCGAGGTCGGCGTGACCTTGCGGTTGTTGGATGCCGGGACGGCCAAGGTGGTCTGGGCCGCGAGCGCGGCGCAATCCGGACAGGACGGCGTCTGGGCTTTCGGATTGGGACGCATCGGCGACCCCGGAAAACTGACGGAGCGCGTCGTCGATAAATTATTCCGCAGCATGCCCGCATGCGTCAGCGCGGCTTGCCGGGCAGCCACCGCGACGGGATATTCCGCCGTGATCATTCCTTTCGACAATCAAAGCGAAGAATCCCGCGCCGGGGATATCGTTACCGCGCTGATGTTGCCCAAACTGGCGTCCATGAAGCTCGAGGTCATCGAACCGGGAGTGGTGGAGGAATTGCTGGCGACGCGCAAAACCATGCCGCGCGGAGAAATCGATCTCGAAACCATGGCGGAGCTTAAAGATCGCTTCGGAGTCGATTTCGTCGTCACCGGATCGGTGGATGATTTTTCTCCCGGACGCGGCGACGAGAAGACTTCCAATCCGCAGGTGGAAATGACGGTCCGGTATCTTTGGACCGGCAGCCGCTCGGTAGCCGGTCTCATGTCCGGACAGACCGCCGGACAGCAAAGCGAATGGATTTTCGGAGTGGGACGTCAATATTCCTTCGCCAACCTGATCACCGATCAGCTCGGGAAATTACTGGATCTGCAACCCTTTACGCGCATTTCGCGCATCGCCCGCATCGCGAAAACCGAGGTACCCAAGCCATGAAATCCTTGCCCATGAGTTCCCCTATCCTTCGGTCCGCCGGTTTTTTCTTGGCCGTTCTGCCCGCCTGGAGTTCCGCCGCCGCCGTCAAACCCCAAGGGAGCGGACTGCCGCTGGCCGTGATTGGTCTGGATACCATACGCGGCAAGGACATGAATCAGGCGATCATCGATTTCCACAGCAAACTCACCAATTCGGATCGGTCCAAGTTCGATTACGAAAACTTGCTGAAGAAAGCCGTCAACGATCTTCTGCTCCTGCAAGAGGCCGAGGCCATGCAGATGGACAAGGATGAGCACGTCCAGGCTACGGTCGCTTCCATACGCGCCAACATCGGTTTAGGACAATACCTGAAACAGAATTTTCATCCTCCGACCGTGGTCTCCAAGCCGGAAATCGCCACGGCCTTCGCCCGGTATTACCGCCGTTTCCAAATCCGGACCTTGGCGCTGCCGACCTTGGCGGAGGCGCAACGACGGGCGGCGGAAATCAAATCCGGCGTCTCCATGGATTCCCTGGCCAAGGCCATGTCCCTGGACACGCGCCGTTACGATGGCGGTTTGCATCCCCTGTTGCATTACGCCGACATCGAAAACCAACTCCGTGACATCGCCGAAAAATTGCCGGTGGGCGAGATGTCCGCGCCCTATCCCTTCCACGACGCCTATAGCCTATTGCGGGTGGAAAAAGCCCTGCCGGCCGACCCCAAGGAGTTGCCCAAATTCGAGGCCAGCATCCGCGCCATGCTTCTGGATGAAAAAAAACAGGCGGCGTGGGAGAAATTCCTGGCGCAAATCCAGATTGGCCGCGCGCCCGTCATCAATCAAAAGGCGTTCGATCGCATCGCGATGGATTCCGTCCGCGTGCTCAGCGCCGACTATCTCAAAGGCGATACGACCGTTGTCATCCAAATTCCCGGCGGTTCCGGCGTGACCGACCAGGCTTTCCGCACGCGGGTCTCGCGCTATGTCATGAGCGACGGCAATGTTGGGTATCAAAAATTGGTGGAACGGGCCCTCAAATCCCTGCAAGCGGAAGCCTCGTTGGACGCGGTGGTCAAACAAAAAGGGTATTTGGCCAAGCCATCGGTGAACGCCGCAGCGAAGCGGGCGCAGGATAGCTGTCTCATCGAGATGTACATCCAGGAAATGGTCGTGAAGAACATCAAATTCAACAAGCAGGAGTTTGCGGATTATTACGCGCAGCACCAGGAAGATTTCCGGTTGCCGGATCAATTCAAGCTCACCCAGGTGAAGATCGTGTCCAAAGACACGGCCGATCAATGGGTACAGCGGCTCAACAAGGGCACGGACTTCAAATACCTGGCCTCGCAAATCCCCAAAGGAAGTACGACGCAAACCCTGGTAAACAGTTCCGAAGAATGGGTCACCATGGAAACCTTGCCGGCTAATGTCCAACGCCAGATGAAGGACCTCCCTGTGGGCGGCCATTCCGGCGCGTACGGCACCACCGAAGGCTGGGTGATTTTCAATGTCGAGGATCGGCGCAAGGGCCGCATCAAGACCATGGAAGAGGTGGATATGCAAATCCGCCAGGTCATGTTCCAACGCAAGTTCAAGGCGGGGTTGGACGCCGTTCTGGCCACGCTGAAGAAGAATTCCAACGTCGTGTATTTCCAAGAAAACATTCGGAACTATTTTGGAAAATCGATTTAATTCCCTATCTGCGGGTCTTGCCGGCCTCGCTGGCCGCGCCGGCCTGGCTTGGCTCGTATTCGCGCTGGCACTCTGCGTCCCACCGGGCGCGTGGGCGCAATTCAGTTCGGGCGGCCGTTTCGATAAAACCAGCAATTGCCTCACTGCGGGCTGCCATAAAAAAGATGCCTTCCCGGGCGATGTGTTGCACAAGCCCTATAAGAAGGAAGAGTGTCTCGCATGCCATAAGCCGCACGGCAAGGTGCCCATCTTGTTGCTCAAGGAAGACAACGCCAAGCTGTGCATGGAATGCCACGATAAGGAAAAGCTGGGTCTGAACAAAGCGCACGTGCATCCTCCCGAAGCGCAAGGGAAGTGCGACGTGTGCCATGAGCCGCATGCGGGCAAAGCGCCGGGCATGTTGAAAACGGATTTGGAAAAGCTATGCGTCAATTGCCATGACAGCTCGCATTTCCAAGGCAAAGAGCGCCACAAGCCCATGAAGGACGGATGCTTCAGCTGCCATGAGGCCCACGGCAGCAACAACGCCTCCATGCTGAAATCGGATCCCAAAGGGTTTTGTTTCGAATGCCACAAGCCGGACAAAAAAGCCTTTGTCGCCGCCCACCAGGGATACCCGATGGACGGATCCAAATGCACGGCCTGCCATGCCTCGCACGCCTCCGACACGGCCGGCCTGTTCACTCGATCCATCCACGCGCCCGTCGCCAAGCACCAATGCGGCGCCTGCCATTTGGCGTCCGCGCCAGGACAGCCCGTCAAGCTCAAGGCCGATACCAACGAGCTATGCCTAAACTGTCACAAGCAAAAAGACATGGTGAAGGACGGCACGCATGATCCCGTCGCCAAGGGCAAATGCACGACTTGTCACGATGCCCACGGTTCCGCGCGACCCGCGTTACTTGCGAAGGATCCGGAACAAATATGCCTGGAATGCCATAAGGAAATCGGGCCCAAGCTCAACCTTTTGTCCCAGCACGAGCCCGCCAAGAAAAACTGCCTGCTCTGCCACAAGGCTCACGGCAATGAGAAGAAGCATCTCATCGCCAAGGAAACCACGCCCATGTGCCTGGAGTGCCATCCCAAGACCAAGGCCGAATTCAAGAACAAGGTGGTGCATGAATCCTTCGGCGACGGCGATTGCTTGGATTGCCACTTGTCGCACGGTTCGAAATACGAGAAGCTGACCAAGGCCCCGCGGCGCGCATTATGCGGCGAATGCCACTCCCAGGTCGGCGAGTGGAACAAAAAGGCGGACGTGCATTCTCCCGTGACCAACGGCAAATGCAACGATTGCCATGAACCCCATTCTTCGGCCAACGCCAAACTGCTCAAGGCTCCCACCAAATCCGAGCTGTGCGAAAAGTGCCATGAAAAGCTGTTCAATAATAAGATCGACACCATCGCGCACAAGCCCTTCGCGGACAAGGCTTGCGACTCCTGCCATCTGACCCACGCATCGCCGAATGCGAAGTTACTCAAGCTGCCGGGCGACTCCTTGTGTTATTCCTGCCATACCGCCATGAAGGACCTGAAGGACGTCGTGAGCAACCATGCGCCGGTGAAGGACGGAAAATGCATGCTGTGCCACCAGCCGCATATGGGCAAGGTGAAGAAGTTGCTCCTCGACAAGGATAAGGATTTGTGCCTGAGCTGCCATAAGGACCTGAAGAAGCGGATGGAAAAGGGCGAAATCCACGAGGCCCTGGCCGACGGCACCTGCCTGGATTGCCATAAGCCGCATAACAGCAAGAAGGAAACCCTGCTGCGCAAAGGCGTGCCGGCCCTGTGCAAGGAATGCCACGACACCGACGAAAAATCCTGGCAGTCCAAGCATCTGAACATCAAGGACGCCGTCATCGATTGCCGCAAGTGCCATGACCCGCACGTTTCCGAGGCGAAAGGGCTGTTGCAGGAAAACTCCCACCCGCCTTTTGAAAAACGGAATTGCAAGGCCTGCCATAAGGATAAAGTCCCCGCGACGCCTCCGCCTGTCGCCCCGCCCCAACCGAAGGCGGATAAAAAATGAAAAACGTGATCTTGATCGCAATTTGGTTCGGCGTCTTTGCCGCGTCTGCCGCGCGCGCCCAGGTCCCGCCCGTGGATTATCCCAACGTATGCTTCGAGTGCCACAAGGATAAAAAGGAACTTCTGGCCAAGAAGCATGTCCATAAGGTGTACCAGGAAGGCCGTTGCCCGGATTGCCATAATCCCCACGCCTCCAAGCACGAGGATTTGCTCAATATCGATCCCTTGAAGCTATGCGTTTCCTGCCATGAAAAGATGAAGGAAAAGCAGGCTGCGCCCAACGTGCATAAGCCTTTCCAGGGCGGGGATTGCCAGGCTTGCCATGATCCCCACGCCACCGACAACGAAAAAATGCTCACTTCGGGAAAGCCGGAACTCTGCACGCGTTGCCATAAGCAAGCGGTCGAATGGCTCAAAAAGAAATACGTCCATGATCCCGTCGGCAAGAAATGTTACGACTGCCATGACCCGCACAGCTCCGGCAACCCGCGCATTCTCAAGGACTCGGTGCCGCAATTATGCTGGACCTGCCACAAGCAGACGCCCAAGCTTTTGAAGGCCCATGCCGCGAACTTTTCGCCCAAGGTGAATTGCCTGGTCTGCCACAATCCCCATGCCTCGGATCAAAAGGGCCTTTTGATGTCCAAGCAGCATAAGCCCTTCGCGGGCGGAAAATGCGACGATTGCCATGCCGTGAATAAAAACCAGCTTTCCGCAGCGCTCAAATCCGACATGAAGGAATTGTGCTTCAAGTGCCATAAGGACATGAAGGAAGCCGAGAAACTCCCGTTCCGGCATATCATGGACAAGCCGGGCGCGTGCATGAACTGCCATTTCCCGCACGCCTCGGAAAATGATTCGCTGCTCCGTCTGCCGCCCAAGGAACTTTGCATCGGCTGCCATCTCAAGGGCAAAACCGAGGATGAAAAGAAACATTTCATCACCCATCCGGATTTCAATTGCAACCGCTGTCACAACCCCCACGGAGGCGACAACGACAAATATCTACGCGCGGTGGGATCCGAATTGTGCATGCAATGCCATACCAAGAGCCACGGCTCGCATCCCCTGGGCGACAAAGCCATCAATCCCATGACGGGAAAACCGCTCACCTGCCTGGGCTGCCATAAATTGCACAACTCCGACTTCCCCAAGTATTTGCCCAAGGATCCGAAAAAGGAGTTGTGCCTACAGTGCCATAAGAAGTGAGGCGAAGGGTGGGCCTTCCGATATTGTTATCTCCGCCAATCCATATTTTGATGCCCCGGTTGGTGCCGTAGGCTTGTTCCGGGTAGCTGAAGGTTATTCCGGAACGCTAGCGGATGATGCGCCGGGTAATGGATTGGATCGGACCCGTCTCGGGTTGCATGGTCATGCGCAACAGATAAATTCCGGACTTCAATCCGGAAATCCACCCGATGCGGTGTGCGCCTGCGGGATAACGGCCGCGCGCGAGGTTGGCGCGGAATTTCCCGTTCGGATCAAAAAGTTCCACGTTAACATCAGCGGGTTGGGATAAGGCCAATCGGAAGCCGCCGCCCGCTTCCTCGGTCAGGAATCCGTCCCAACTTGTTGACGCTTGCGCACCCGGCACGCCGGAGGGACGCAGCGTCTTCACGAACCACACCGGTTTCTGCGCGTTCGCCATATAGGATACGGCCTTGCCCGCGGGCGTGAGTTTGTCCTGGGCGAGATTGATCTCGAAAACATTGAGCGTGGTGCCCGTGGCCTTGGTGAAAACGATTTTGTCGTCCCGGGTTGAAAAGCGCGGGCTGCCGGGAACCACGGCCCCGCTATCGAGGGCGCGGAAGGTTCCGGTGAAAAGGTCGGCTGCCATGACGCTGAAGGTCCCGGAATAATCGTCGATCAAGTCGAAGACGACGTTCATATCATTAGTCTTGGAGAAGGAGGGGTTGCCGACATTCACGCCGTCGGGCAAGGTCGGTAGAAAGGGCGTGATCACTCCGGAATTGATTTCGAGCAGGTTCGCGTTCCAGAATTCGATGGGATTGCCTTGGGCCTGCGGCACGCGGTTCAGCGCGTCATAGACCAGGCTCTCGCCGGTGGAATTGAATTCCAAGGCGTCGGCGTAGACCACGTTGTTGGCTTGACCCGCTTGGCCGGCGGAGGGCGTGTACAGTTGTATGGCCCGGCTCTGGTCGGGGTTGGCCAAGTCGAGGATATGGATTTTTCCGTCCTGATCCACGGTGGTGGCCGCGGCTTTGGTTCCGTCGGGCGATACGGCGACTGATTTCCAGGTGCCCGCTGTGCCGACCACGCGCTCTCCGGCGGCGTCGATGATCCGGATGGCGTGCTTATTATCGATGAACAGGATGATGGATCCGTCCGCCGAGACGGCGATGGGGCGTCCCGATCCGACGAATACCTGGGTCGAGCTTAAATGCGTGATATCCGCAGCGGAGGTCACAACCGCCTTGGCCATGTAGAGACTGCTGTCCCCGGGTTTCGCGTCGAGATAGGCGACGTATTGTTGTCCGGTCGCGGGCGCGCGGTCGGGAGGCCTGGGCGTGGGGATGTCCGAGGACGTGTCGGATCCGATGCCGACTCCGGTGAACCCCTGCTTAACCGCCAGGACCTCTGGGGAATTCTCTCCATACAGGTCCTTGGCCGCGCGCACGGCCCCGAGACGCATGTCCATGAATTGCGATCCCGGGTTTAGGTAACGGGCGTCCAGCACCCGGTAATAAATTTGCTCGGTCTTCTCGCGCCCGATGGCGTTGGCGATCAGGTAGCAGGCATGGTTGGGGATGCCGCTGTTGATGTGCACGCCGCCGTTGTCGTCGGCCATGGTCGCCTTGACGAATTCCACCATGTGCGAGGGTTGCCAATCCACGTCGGATGGGCTCCTGCCTCCATTATGCGGATCCAGAAAGTCGCGGATGGACCCGGTGGGGAAGAGTGAGGAGTTCACGATGTCCTCGCCGAGCGTCCAATTCTTGCGATCGATCATGACGCCGAATACGTCGGCCAGGGATTCGTTGAGCGATCCGGACTGGCCCTTATAATCCAGATTTACCGTGGCGGCGATCACGCCGTGGGTCATTTCGTGCCCGGCCACGTCGAGGGCCCTGGCCGTCGACTTGAAGTTACGGCCACCGTCGCCGTAAGCCATCAGTTTACCGTTGAAATATGCATTGTCCATGGATTGGCCGCCGGAGGTGACGTGAATGGCCGCAATCATGGTGCCGCCCGCGCCGTCGATGCCGAGGCGATTGAAGGTATTCAAATAATATTCATACACCTTCGCCATGTTGTAATGCGCCGACACCGACGCCGCGTCGTTCCAAGTATTGTTGTCGGACGTGACTTGCGAGACTTTGACCAAGTCCGTATTTCCCGCCGTCATGGTCACCAAGGCGCCTTTGGGATCATTCGGGAGGGAGGACCTTGGATTGAAACTCTTGCGCGTTCCGTCGATGAGATAATAGGTCGAACCCACTTGGTAAGTATTCAAGGTATGGGAAACGCCTAATAAATCCTTGGCCGAGGCCGTCTTGACGCCGTCGGTGTTGGAGACGTCATACTTTTCCAAAATTTCGCCCGTGGTCGCATCGATGAAATAACGCCAGAGTTCCAATATGTTCGGACGAATCTCCACGCGCCAGGCCCAATGCGCCGCGCCTCCCTCTGGTTCCAGCCAGACGTTGCGCTCCGCGATCGGGCCCGCATAGCCTAATAGGTCCTGCATTTGCGAAGTGAACGCCTCCATCGGCCCATGGGCGGAAACGTCCCGCACGGCGCGGTCCACGGCGGTTTTCTGGTCCAACCGCCAGGTCCGGCCCGAATGAAAATTCGGGGTGGGAAAATGGGCGGCGTTGACGGCGTATAGCGTGCCTTCGCGATCGAAATGGGCGTTGATCTGGCCGCCCCAAACCGGAACACCCTGGAACATTTGCTGAAAAATCTCGTGGCGGCTTCCCAATCGATCCACGCTTTGGGTATGGAATCGCAATTCCCCCGCAGGATCGCGAAGTTTGAAAATCTCTCGATTGGCCTGGAAGTACGCCATGGCGCGGTCCCCGGGTGTTGTGGGACCGGACGCGGCGGTAATCGCCCCTGGCGTTGTGGATCCAGCGGCGGCGTTAACACTCCCAAATCCGGCCATCCCTTGCGTACCAGATACCTGCGGCTCACTGAGGCAGCGTCCGTCCAAAAATGCCGGCGTCCCTCGGTCTGCACGCCAGGAGATGCCTTCCGTGCTTGGCGCGAGGCGGCCTGGAACGGGGAGCCGAGCGATTGCGCCGATAGGCATGCGATGATTCGGCGCCGAAGCCGAAACTGGAAGTGGAGGCAGGGCCTGCGCATTTATTCCTGGTGTTGTCGCGGATGCCTGCGTGTTTATGATCGAACGGGCCATGGTTTTGAGATCTTGGTCCGAAATACGCGCATGTCCGGATCCGGGGGTGGATGGGATCGTTCCCACCGGTGCATAACCCAATCCCGCCGTGGTCAGGACCGCAACAACGCTTAGCACGAAACTAAATCGAGTCATGTATTACCTGAAGTTGAAAAGGGAACCGTCCAGAGGCAGGATTAATCTAAGGCGACAGGCCTTAAGTCGGGGGGTGATTTTGGGGAAAATGTACCGAATGGTACAGGTTGTGTTTCCAGGATTACCGGAGGGTCGGCATCAATTGTTCGCGTTGAATACGCCTACGGCTTAGACATGGACCCCGTGCTAGGCACGGGGGTGCAACGCGAACGATCATCAAAGGCGCTGTCGCGCCTTTGGGTCCCGGGCCTATGGCCCGTCCCGCAAACCACGGGCTTGGCCCGTGGTTGTTGACTCTTCGAATTTCAGAATTTTCCGGGTTAAGACGCAGCGGCCGCAGCGCTCTCGGAGGGATCGGCTTGATCCCGGCGCTCGGGGTGATCCGTTTGATCCGGGTCTTCCGTCTTGCCGAGGTGGAACTTCAACAGCTTGCTCTTGAGGGTCGGCAATGGGATTTTCAACAACGCTGCCGTATCACGCTTGTTACCCCGGCACTTGGCCAAGGCGTCCCGCAACAGGCGATCCTCCAGCTGATCCAGGTACTCATGCAGGGAAGCCTGGCCCCAGCCGAATCCGGGAACGCGTCCCGCCGCGTCGATGATATTCAAGGGCAGCGCGGAGCGTTCGATGGTCCCGTCGCGATTCAGCAGCACCAGGCGCTCGATCACGTGTTCCAGTTCGCGCACGTTGCCATCCCAAGTATGCTTTTTGAGGATGTCCATGATTTCCGGCGAAACGTTCAACTTCCGCTCCGGAGAATATTTGCGCAGGAAATGATCGACCAGGAGGGGAATGTCGCCCACGCGCTCGCGCAGCGGCGGAATCCTGATTTGCAGCACGTTGAGGCGGTAAAACAAATCCTGGCGGAAAAGACCCTTATCCACCTGCTTGACCAAATCCTTCTTGGTGGCCGCGATGATGCGGACATTGGCGTGGATGGTGGCCTCGCCGCCCACGCGCTCGAAGTTCCCGGTCTGGGTGAAGTTGAGGAGGCGCACCTGGGTCTCCATCGGAATGTCGTCCACTTCGTCCAGGAACAGGGTGCCTTTGTGGGCCAGTTCGAAGCGGCCTTTTTTCTGGCGGATGGAACCGGTGAACGCGCCTTTCTCATGCCCGAACAATTCGGACTCCAGCAATTCGCGGGACAGCGACGCGCAGCTGACCATGATGAAGGGGTGGTTCCTTCGCTGGCTGTCGTAGTGGATGGCCTCGGCCATTACGTTTTTGCCCGTGCCCGTCTCGCCGATGATCATCACGGTGGAATCGGCGTTGGCCACTATGGCGGCCATATCGAAGGACTCGTGCATGGCTTTGGATCGGCCGATCAAATTGCCGAAACTACGGCAGCCTTCCCACTGCTCGAAGGTTTCGCCTTGTTCCTTGCGGAGCCGGATGGTTTCCTTGACTTGCCGGATGATGCCCATCAACTGCTCGATCTCGAAGGGCTTGCGCAGGTAATCCACCGCGCCGATTTTCAAGATCTCGATGGCCGATTGGATGGTGGCGTGCGCCGTCATCAGCACGAAGGACGTCGCGGGACGGTTGGTCTTGATATATTCGAGGACTTCCTTGCCTCCGGCGCCGTCCATCACCAGGTCGCACACGACCAAGTCAAAATCCTGGGCGCCCAATTTTTGGATGGCTTCTTCGCCGTTGGGGGCCACGTCCACGTTATAGCCGGCTTCTTGAAGCTCGTCCTGGAGGGCCAGGCGCAGGCTTTTCTCGTCCTCAGCGATGAGAATATTCATGGGTCCTTTCGATCGGCAAGTCCACTTCCAGAACCGTTCCCCGACCGGATGACCGTCCGCGCAAATCGATTTTCCCGTGGTGCGCCATGATGATTCCGAAAGAAACGTAGAGGCCGAGTCCCGTGCCTTTTTTTCCCTTGGTGGTGAAGAACGGCTCGAAGGCCTTGGCTGCGGTTTCGGGAGCTATTCCGGGACCGTCGTCCTCCACGGTGATGCGGTAGGCTTCGGGAGATTCCTTCAGGGTAACCCAAATGTTACCCGAGTCGTGGACCGCGTCGATGGAATTGATGATCCCGTTCACGATCACCTGGATCAGGTGGGATTTGACGCCTTGGATGACGCAGGGGGCGGGAGGCGCTTCCAAATGGAAATGGATATTGTTGCGGTTGAGCCGGGGTTGCACCAATTTGGCGGCGTCGATGACCACGGCCCGGAGATCGGTCGCGTCTTTTTTCCGATCGGACTCCTGCGCGTAACTCAAAAGGTCCTGGACCACGGTCTTGATATGGTTGGTCGCTTCCGAGATGAGAAGCAAGTACTCGGTTTGACGGGCGTCCAGGTTCTGGGATTTCTGCACGCGCCGGAGGCACATCTGGATGCCGGCGATGGGATTGTTGATTTCGTGCGCCAAGCCCGTGGCCAAAGTGCCCATGCTGGCGAGCCGTTCGGTTTCCAGGATTTTCGCTTGCGTGCTTTTGTAATTCCGATCAATTTCGTTGATCCGGTCCATCATGGATCGGAAACCGTGGGCCAAGAGGCGCAACTCGTCGTTCACGAGGGTTTGGATCTCGGGCATATCGCCTCCCGGAACAAAGGCGTCGAAGCCTTTCAGAATCTTGTAAATGGGGTCGGAGATGAAATAGGAGAAAATCATGGAACCGCCGATGCCGAGCACCAGGAAAAAGGCGATCATGCCGATCATGATGAATCCGAAACGCAGGGCCAGCCCGGACGCGGCGCTTTCATTGGTTCCGAATACGATGCTGCCCGGCACCCCTGCGCGGATGGGAAAGACCCGATTGTGGATGCGCTCGCCGGCCCGTTGGTCGAAATAATAGTCGGGCATTTTCGCCACCACGTCGTTGGACTGGAACTCCGGCAATTGCCCGGGTTCGAAAGTGCTGGCCAGGATTTTTCCTTTGCCGTCCAAGACCAGGATATAATGGATTTCCGGGTCACCTTCCTTGGCGTCCGAAATCAAGAGCCCCGCCTTTGCGAAATCCCCCGCGTCCAAATCGTTTTGCAATTGGCTGTGAATCACGTGCACAACGAGCTCCACCTTTTGCCCAATATGTTCCAAGGTGGACTGTTTCACGAACACATAGGAGATGGAAAAGTTGATCGCGCCGAAAACCAACATGGTAACGACCATGGAAATGGTGAACTTGACGCGGATGGGAATGAATTTCCGATCGAAAAAAAAACCGATGCGCTT
>JADGQO010000035.1 GCA_017881725.1 Fibrobacteria bacterium | reverse complement strand
TGCGCGCCGGCACCTTCGGTGTCTGCAAGAAATGCAATAAGCTGATTCCCAAGCCGCGCCTGGAAGCCGTACCCACGGCCAAGATGTGCATCGATTGCAAGACCAAGCAGGAACGCGCCGCCGCCGCCGCTGCCGCAGCGGAATAGTTTTACAGGCACTCTCAATTCTTTCGCGGTCCCTCCCCATCGGATGGACCGCGATTCATCCTCCGTTTTTTCCGACGCCGTGGTTGGCCCGCATCGTCACAATCCCCGCCCCTCTCATCGTTTCCAAAGACTTGAAAATTTTCCGACCCCGTCCGTCATAGGATGATGGCCCGTTAAACCCATGTCCACGCCAAGAAAACCGTTGGTTTCTAGCCCCCGGAAGGCCACGCCCAAGTCTTTAATTCATTTGCTTCCCCGTCTCGACTGGATTATGATAGGAGCGAGGTAACCGATTATGTCCCAGGAAAGACGAGGCTCCGAACGCTGGCCCGCAGCGGTCACGGCGCGCATCACTTTGCAAAACGGCCAATTCTTCGAGTCCAACATCCTCAACGTGAATCTCGGCGGGTGCTTCCTGGAAGGCGGAGTCGGATTGCGTGAAGGCGACGTGGTTCTGATTCAAAGTTATTTCAACCCCAAGCTCAACGGCGTTTACGCCCAAGTGATCTGGGTCGTGGACGAACCCGGCCTGCGCGGCATCGGCGTCCGCTTCCAACCCATGGACGACGGCCAGAAATTCGAAATCATCCGCTGGTTCAACCAAGTCGTTGGTCGCTAGACCAACCACCGTTGTCGGGCGTTAGTCGGGCTCCGACACTTTTTAACGATTAAATCCCTCCAAGCCACGCTCGCAGCCGTCTCCCGGTTTATTATGATCTTTGTCATAGGGGATTTCAAATGCGATTTTTATTGCCATTGGCATGGGCCTGGCTTACGGTATCCGCGCAGGCGGGAAGCCTGCAATTCTCAAAAGACGAATGGAAAGATCCGGGTCAGCTCGGCAGCCTGGTTTGGTTGCGCAACCCAGGTTCGAAAACCGCGCGTCTGGAAAAAGTGTTTTTAAAAAGCGACGGGCTGGTGACCTTCGCGAGGCTCTCGCTAAAAATCGGGCCGGCAACCTATGTGTTCAAACCCAGCAAAACCACGCGCGGGCTTTGGATTGGGGCGATTGATCCGCAAGCGGGCAAACGAGGTCGCCGGAACGGCGCGTCCAAGGCGTCTCGCGGAGGGTTCCGACAGCCGTTGCGCATCAGGGCCAGGGACAGCGTGGCCGTATCCGGCTTGGAATGGTCCCATCACCAGTCGGCTACCCCGACCGAGACCAAATTGTACGAAAGTTTTTATTTGGAGCTTACCGTGCAGCCGTTACGCGGCGAGCCCTGCGCGGTGAAGATTTCCCAGAGCGCGGCCCAATACATCATCCCGGACGAGGGCGCGAAGCTGCGGAGGGAGTGATGGAGGGCGACTGATGGGGGCGCGGGCGGGTGATTCGGTGCGAGTGACGCTTGACTAAGCCTAAGCCAAAATGTACACTAGAGTACAGATAACTGTACAGAAGTGGATAACATGAAAACAGCCAATTTTACCGAGTTCCGCAAGCATGCCGCCGAGTTCCTGGATGAGGTTGAAAAGGGTGAGGTCGTCCGGATCTTAAGACACGGTAAAGCCGTGGCCGACATCAGCCCTGTGCGCGTGGAAGATAAGCCCTCCTGGAAAAAGACGCCCCCCCAACTCACTTTGAGCGGCGTTTCCTTGTCCAAAGCCATCCTGCAAAACCGAAAAGACGCAGCCAGGTGAAAGTCTTCTTCGATTCCTCGGCCTTGGTCAAACGATACGTTTCCGAAAAGGGAACGGATGCGGTTTTGGCGCTCTGCGACGAAGCCAGTGAGCTGGGACTATCCGTTATCTGCTATCCGGAAATCATCTCCGCGCTGTGCCGGCTGCGTCGTGAGAAGCGGATCGAAGGAGCTCAATACGTAAGCGCCAAACTGGGCATCGCCCAGGATTTGCGTGATGCGGTTTTGTGCAACATCACCGAGACGACGGTGCTGCAATCCATTCTCCTTCTCGAGGAAAACCCTTTGCGGGCCATGGATGCCTTCCACATCGCGGCCGCTTGGGAATGGGGGGCGGATCTTTTCGTCTCCAGCGACCTGCATCAGATCAAGGCTGCGAAAAAGGCCGGGCTTACGGTCCGGGCGGTTCCTTAGGGTCCACTCGGGTGGGGCGGCGCGTTGGATTCTCCTGGCTCCGTACGTCCCGCTACGACGGGAGTTACCAAAAATCGTAAGTTAAGCTGCGCAAACAATAACCTGAGAGCTTAGCGATGGCTTGTCTTACATTTGTGAGTTCGATCACGAAATGTATTTTCAGGGGAGGCGCACCTCCCCTGGCCTCGATTTCATGGGCCTTTGGCCCATGAACCCTCGGCGCACCCCACCCAACGGGGGACACCCCCGTAACGCCCCCATCCACCGCAACTCCCTCCCCCTGAAGAATTCACCGCAGCGAATTCACCCCCGCCGAATCCACCAGCAAATGTTCGCTCTTATCCCCCAAATCCAGCCACAGGATGTTCCGCTTATCCTCATGGGCCGACTCGAACAGCAAGCCGGGCCGGTCCCCCAGCATTTTCGGGGTCGGGAATTCCTCGCTGCGCGGACTCAACGCCGGTTGGGTCAATTTCGAAAGCGACATAGAGTCCACGTGGAAGACGTTCAGGTCGGCGAAGTTCACGCCCGCCGAATAGAACACGCGCTTTCCGTCCGGCGACCAGGCGAAGCTCCGCACCCGGCTGCGCTCCGTCACGGCGATTAATTTTTTCTCCGTGAAATCGAAAACGCGCAATTCCCCCGGCGGCGTCAAGGAGTCGGATATCTGATACGCAACCCCCTGGGTTGCGGCCGGAGTACCTTGCGCGTTACCTAGGGCTGCGTCGTTCGGGACGGTGTCATTGGGGCGGTCCGCTTCGGACTGCACCAGGAACGCCACCTTGTCCCCCGTCGCGTTCCACCTTGGGGAACCGAGGATGCGTTTGTCCCCGGCGAATTCCAAGGGCGCGTCCAATTCCGCACCGGCTACCCAGAGCCGGCTTTGTTTGCCGTCGAAGCCGTGCACGGCCATGCGGTCTCCGGCCCGGGTCATGTCGAAACCGCGCACATCGCCGAACCGGCCCCGGCTCAGGTTGCGCACGCCCCGGCTCCAGGGGTCGATGCGATAGACGTCACGTTTTCCATTAACATTGTAAAGAGCCAGCAAGGCGTTGTTGCCGATGATCCAATGCAATTCCTCCGCCCGGCCTCCCAGATGCGTCAAGGTGTCCAGCCTTCCGATCCCGGGTTCGAAGGCGTAAACCTCCCGGACGCCCAGGGAGTCTTCGCCGGCGAAAGCGATTTTGTTTTTGCCGAAACCGAGGATGGGGCGCGAACAAAGTAAGTCTCCGGCCGGGATGGGGTAGTCGCGGCCATTGTGCAAATCGCGGATGAACAAGTCGCCGCCTTGGCCGGTCGCGTCGGCGTTGACGAAGGCCAAAAGCTGCGCGCGGTAATCATCGTCATAATCGGAGAGGTTCAACTTATTGGGATCCACCGTGATGGGCGAAAGGAATTTGGCCAGCTCCGGATCCTCGGGGATGGAGCCGTCCAGCGGGACCAGGGCATGGCGGTAATTTTTGATCGTCCCCGCGCGCGTCAAGGTGAAGGTGAGCAGCCCGATGTGGGTCCCTCCCCGGCCGGGGGAGCAAATCAGGGTATTGCCCGCTTTCATCGGGCTGCCCAGGGCCAGGCCTTCCCCGGAAAGGAGGATGGCGTTGAGCTCCGGAGCCCGCGCGGCCAGGGCCACGGCGCTTTGCGCGCTGCCGTGATACAAAAGGATCACCAGGCGGCCGTCCTTTACGCCTTCTACGCGGCGATGGATGGCGGCGGCGGTGTTTTCCAATTCCTTGCCTCCCAACGCGTCGCTCCTCGCCCCTACGGGATCGAGCGCGCCCAGGACAATCACCTCATGATCGAATTTCAGCTTCAGGGTGATTTCGGAAAGCATGCCGCGATGGATGTCCGGCAGCGGTTTCTGGCTGCCCATCCACGGCAACTCGCCTTTCCACCGTTCCGCGCCGATGGAGAGTTCCGCGCCCCCGACGTTGATGGCGTCGTAAGGCATTTGCGCGTAGGCGCCGTAGATCCATTTTTCGACGCCCGCATGCGCGCCGGTCAAGGCGGCGGGGTTGGTCAGGTTTCCCGCGTCGAGAATCAGCGTTTTGCCGCCCGCGCCTTTCAGTTCCAGGAGCTTGGTCTTGCGTCGCGCCAAGCCGCCGATGGCTTTGCCGTTGACCCATTCCGAGGCCGCCATGCCGTCGGTGTTGGCCGTGAACACGAGCGTGACGGCCATCTCGTCCAGGCGATCGATTTCCAATTGCAATTGCGTCGCCAGGGCCTGGGCCTTGAAATTGTAGGGATTGACGGCGATGGCCGCGCGCGCCAGCCGCAACGCGGAGGCGTATTTTCCCTGGTGGTACTTGTCCAGGGCCTGCGCCAGGTACACCTCGTCGCGCGGACGCAGTTTGGCCTGCTGGGAATAGTTGACCGTGAAGGCATGGTAACCGCCCAGATACCCCATGGCCTTGTATCCGTAGTCGAACGTGAAGCGGTCATACTTTATGCCGATGCCCGCGGCCATGCCCGTCCAATCGCCCAATTGCCGGTCCTGGGCGGAACCCTCGTAACCGGCGCGCAGGACCAGGTATTTCAGGATCCGCAACTCCGCCCCGCCGTAATAGCGCAGGATTCCTTCGTTGGACTGCACCAGGCCTACTTGGCCGGACCAGCGCGTGTCCAGCAAGGGTTTGCCCAGCTCCACGCCCAGGCTGAACGGCAGCGGCTCCAGCGGCGAGGCTTGCTCGTCGTAACGGGCGCCGTGCGAGAGGTTGTTCAACGTGACGCCCAAGGTGAGATTCTGGACGAGGAAGAACAACAAGGCCGCGTTGAGACCGTACCCGTTGGCGACCGCTCCGTCCAACGTGGACCGGAGATAATCCAGGCGCGCCCCGGCGAGAAAGTTGCCGTCCATCAGGGCGGTTCCGTAGGCCGCGCTAAGGGCCATGTCGTAGGCCGTCGGCGCGGCGGGAGTCTCGTTGATGTCGCGCGCGCCCTCGAAGGCCGTGGCGGAAAGGATGTTGGCGGCGCCGCCGAAAGTGCCGAAGCGTTCGGTGGGCAAGGTCAGGGCCAGGTTCTCGTGGCGGAATTCGGAGAGGATTTCCTCATGCGTCAGCGAGTAGAAATAATCGTGCACCTGGCCGAGCCCGGCGGGATTGGTTTGCACCATGGTGGCTTCCTCGTCCGTGGTGATGGGCGAGTACCCCAGGCCGACGCCGCGCGCGGAGACGGGCAGCTTCAGGAAGGAAAACACCGGGGAGCCGGCTTGCGCGCCCGTCACGTCGAAGAGGCCCGTAATTCCGGTATTCACGTCGGCGCGGGATAATCCCGGCAGGGAGAAAACCAACAGGCATATTCCCAGTAAGCAGGAAACCGTCCGGCATACCCGTGCGGCTTCCGATGCCCAAATGGCGGGACAAAAAATACCAGGACTATTCCAAGGAGGCGCAACAGGTTTTACGGGGGCTCCAGTGGAGCCCCCACGGGGATGGGCCCCCAGGCCCGGCGAAAGGGTTTCGAAATTTTGGAGTCGAGACACTAAGGCCATGGGCAATCGCTCCGCCGGGCGGCGGCTAATGTTTCCAGAGATCCGGATCGTCGCGATCGGTCCACATGTCCTTGACCTTGTCGATCCATTTGTCGACGGCAACGGTCGTAACGCGCGGATCGATTTTGCTTTCCTTGTCCTGTTCCCCGTGCCATTTATCGAGCACGCCCATGAAGGCCTGGCATTGGGCCTGTTCCCCCAGCCTCAGATACAGCGTCGCCAGCGTGTACACCAGTTGGTATTCCAATTCCTTCACCTTCAATTCGCTGGCGCGAAAACTTTTGGCTAGGGCATCCGCCGCTTCCTTCAGCATCGGCTCGTCATCCTTGCCGGAATCGCGGGTCAGCAGGGCGATTTTAAGCGAATACATGCCGGCCTTGTACCATGCCAAGGGCGTTTCCAAAGTCGCTTCCACCTGGGCGCGATGGATGGCGAGCTTGTAGGCGTTGATGCTGGCCGCTTGGGAGCGGGGCACCTTGAAATATTCGGCGAAGTCGCTGACTCCGGCGATTATCGACTTGCGCGCCTCGACGCGCTTGCGCAGTTCATCCAGCACGTACGGGCTGAGCTGGCTTTTGTTTTCGGATCCGGCCTGCACGGAAAAGGTGAGGAAATCCTTTTTGTCCGGCGAGGCGAACAGGCAGGACGGGCATACCGTAACCGCCACGAGACTGTAGTTCAGGGCCGTGAAAGGCTTCACGGGCTTGTAGCGCGGCACCAGGAACCGGTCGAACGCCAAGGTCATGCATTTCGCCTTCATCTCATGGCAGATGATGTCCGCTTGGTTGCAAATCGGGCACTTGAGCTTGATGTGATAGGTCGGTTCGCCGTTATCGCCTTCCGGTCCCCCGTTGGTCGCCGCCGCTTGGAAAGCCTTGAGTTTGGCCACGTTGCTCATATCCAGCTTGGGTCCGTAAATGCGCAGGTAGCGTTCCACCAGGACCTGATCCTTCAAAAGCACCTCGAGCTTTTTGCGCACCAATTTATCGTCGAAACCCATGTAACCTTCCTACCCAGAAACGCCTGCGCCCGGGAAGCGCTAGATTTTCGCTAGATTTTCCCGAAGCTTTGCCGCCGGCGATTCTTTCCCATTATCCAACATGCCGCGAAGGAATTCAATTTTGTCAGTTTTTGAAGATTGGAGAGTTCCGCGCTGGCGACCGCATCCCTGGCTGGTCCCGTTCAACTTGGCCTACCTCGCGGTTTCCCGCCTTCATGGTGTTTTGCTGGCGCGTTCGGGAAGGCGAAGACGCAAAAGTTTTTCTGCGGACATACCTCTTATCGTCATCGGGGCCTTGAAGTCGGGCGGCTCAGGTAAAACCAGCGTGACCCTGGCCCTGGCCCGGGCGCTGGGCGCGGAGGGGTTATCCGTGGCGGTTCTGGCGTATGCCGTGCGGGGAAACCTGCGTGGCGCGGTCATGCGCGAGGTCGTCGATGCGGATGATTGGAGAACGGCCGGGGACGAAGCGTGCATGTTACGTCGGATGGGAAAGGCGCGCGTGTTCCTGACCCGGGATCGCGAAACAGCATGGCGGAAACTGCATGAACCGGAGATTTTCGGAACGCGGCCATTCGATGTCGTCCTTTCCGACGACGGCTACCAGGATCGCAGGCTGCGCGGAGCATCCTTCCTGTTGCTGACGGGGCCGGGAGAAAGACCGGGTTGGCGCGATGTGTTGCCCGCAGGACTTTTCCGGGAAACTTGGGTCGCGCGTAAACGGGCGGACTGGATCTGGGAAGGGCCCTTTCCCTTCGAGAGTAATCCGATCGAGGATTTGCCGGTTAGTGTTACGAGGCCGGTGAATGCGACCCACGCGGCCAATACGACGATTCCTCTTCCTTTTCACCGCCGCTGGATTTTGCCGGAAGGGTTTTCACCGTCCTCCCCGTGGATAGCCCTGTGCGGTCTCGGGGACAATGCGCCCTTCCTGCGCGATCTGTCCCGAGCGGGCGTGCGGCCCGTGGCCGTCGGCCGTGGAAAAAACCACGCGGCCTGGTCCCTGAAGGCTTTGGAAAAATTGTCCCGGCGCCATCCGGAAGCGCGTTTCCTGTGCACGCGCAAGGACGCCATGCGTTTGCCGGAAACCATCGCCGGACGTGAATTGTCCGTCATCGATCAGGAAATCATCCTCAACGCCGCATGGGTCGGAGAGCGCGTGGCGGACATACGCGTGGCCCGTTCCGGCAATGGTTCCCTCCGGGGCTTATTTGGTATCTTACCCCGATGATCTTTAACGTGGCCATCGTAGGTTGCGGTTATTGGGGACCCAACCTGATCCGCAATTTTTTCGGGTCCCCGCATTTCCGGGTCGTGGCGGTCATCGAGAAGGACGCTGCGCGCCTCGCGGGCGTGCGAACGAACTATCCCTCCCTGACGCTGTCGGGGGATTTTTCCGCCGCCCTCGCTGCGGAGGTGCACCTCGTGGTTTTGGCGACGCCGCCGGAAACGCACCACGCCCTGGGGCTCGAGGCGTTGCGGGCGGGCAAACACCTGCTCATCGAGAAACCCATGGCGATGACTTCGGAGCATTGCCGGGAATTGAATGGCCTGGCCGAGTCGCAGGGGCTGAAAATCCTGATCGATCATACCTTCCTGTTCAACCCCGCCGTCGCGTACATCAAGCAAGCCATCGCGTCCGGCGACCTGGGCGATTTGCGCTATCTGGATTCGACGCGCATCAACCTGGGCCTGTTCCAGGAAAAGATCAACGTGGTATGGGATTTGGCGCCGCACGACTTTTCCATCGTCGATTTTCTTTTGGAGGAGAAGCCTGTCAGCGTGAGCGCCATCGGCGCCGGGCACCTGGACAAGACGGTGGAAAACTTGGCCTATGTGACTTTCAGCTACGCGAGCGGCCTCATCTGCCATTTCAATTTCAACTGGATCTCTCCCGTGAAGGTGCGCAAAACCCTCATCGGCGGATCGCGCAAGATGATCCTGTTCGATGATACGGAGCCGACGGAGAAAATCCGCGTGTACGATCACGGCGTGGAACGGAAACCGGAAGGCCTCAAGTATTCCCTCCTGGTGGATTACCGCACCGGCGACATCGTGATTCCCAAGCTGCCCCAGGAGGAAGCCTTAAAGCGCCTGGTCGCGCACGTGTACGATGTGCTCGAGCACGATGCGCCCACTCCCGTCGGCGGCCGCGACGGCGAACGCATCGTAAAATACCTGGAAGCCACCCAGCGCTCCATGCGGGCGCAGGGGAGGCCGGAGGCCCTGGATACATGACCGATACGCGCAGTTCGATTTTACATCCCACGGCAAGCCGCAGCTCGACCCGCGTCGCCGCTTGCAAACGTTTGGCTTCCGCGCTGCCCAAGCTGTTCCGCCGTATTTTCGCTTCCCCGCATCTCCGCGCCGCAGCTGTCATCGGGGCCGGGTTTCTCGCCGCGCCCAGCGCCCAGGCCTATGTCGGGGACTGGACCAGTTCCACGCATTTGGGCGAGATTCGGGACATGCGGTCGGCCTACGGTTACCTATGGATGGCCACCGGGGGAGGCATCCGGCGGATGGCTCCGGACAATAGCGAAAAAGTGTACCGCAATACCGAAGGCCTACGCGATGTCGGCATCCAGGCCCTCACGGTGACCCCGGAGGGGGATCTCTGGGCCAGTTCGGAACTGGGCTTCCTATACCATTTGCGGCCGGACCTGAAAGGTTGGGAAATCGAGGGCACAGCTTATAAAAGCTCGGCGTGGGCCATGAACCTCCGGGCCCTCACGTATCGTGCCGGTTACCTGGTGCTGGGAAGCAAGAAGGGATTGACTTTTTTCAGTACCCGCCGCCGCCTGGCCGAAGCCAACATCACCAAGATGGGCAAGGTCAATGATCTGTCGGTCAATTCCGTCCTCTTCGTCGGCGATACCTTGTTCGCGGGAACCAGCAAGGGAATTTTTCGCGCCGTCTTACATATGGACAAATTGCTGTCGGATCCGGAAATCAACATTTTCAATCCAGCGATCTGGTCCTTGGTCCCGGGTACGGAATCGCTGTTGGCCTTTGATCCGACTAAGGATACCCTCCCCGGAGCCGCTTTACTGGCCAAGAGCGTGCTGGCCAGGCGGGCCTTGCTTAAGCGGGGACGCGCGGTCGCGGATTCCGTTCCGGCCGTCGACACGGTTCCCAAGGTGGACACGGTTTCCAAGAACGATACAGTTCCCGTCGATCCGACCCTCGGCCGGGGGGATGACGTCTTGCCCTTGGGCTCCGACGCCAAATTGGCCCATGGCGTGCTGTACTACGGTCCTCATGGTATCGAGAGCAAATATATCGGCGGTTCCATCCCCGAATCGAATTGCCGCGTTTCCAAATTCGGAAAAATCACTTTGGACGGGAAATCCTTTATCAACCTCTATCACATGGAATGCGTCGCCAAGTTCAACGGCCGGTGGTTCGCGGGAAATTGGCAATTCCTCCACGAACTTTTCCCCAGCGACACCATAGCCTACCGGCCTCTTCTCAACGGGGAGGACCTTCCGCAATCCCAGTTCACCGCGCTGCGGTCCACGAATTTCGGCATGTACGCGTGGGCCGCGCCGAGCGTGTATCATCTGGTCAACCGGCAATGGGAGGAAGTCGCCTCCTTCGTGGTCACCAACAACGCCCTGGAATCGAAACAGCGCGGCCTGCACACGCTGGAGGTCACCGATCCGGATCATATTTATTCCGGTACCTGGACCGAAGGATATTTGGCGCAGGTCAACGGGCGGCAGACCAAATACACGGATGCGAACTCCTGCCTGCAATCCGCGGTGGAATCCGGCCCAGGCGCCATCGTCGTCGAATCCCAGGCGACTTTCCAAAACCGGGGCATGTGGCTGGGAAGCTTCAAGGAAACCAAACCCTATCGACTCTCCTTCTTCGACTTCGCGACCCAATCGATCGAGTGCTTTGAAACCGGGAACGTGGATTTGTATCCGCGCAATCTGCAAATCGTGGGAGACGTGTTGGTGGTCGTCACCGAACGCGGCGTGGACGCGTATCGCATACGAACCACCTCCGGACGGGTTAGCATCGGATCCGAAAACCTGCTGTCCGGCCTGGCCAAGCCGGCCAATCCTCCCATGGCCTCCCACATGGACAATCTCGGGAACTTGTGGGTTACCTCCGAGGGCAGCACGCTCATGTACATCCCCAACATCCAATTCGGCTCCGGGGCCGACCAATCCCTGCATACCCTGGATGGGTTTACCGGCTCCTCGTGCATGAATGCACAGTCGGATCCGCTGGGCCATGTGTGGATTGGCTGCACCGAAGGCGGACTGTTCGAAGTGATTCCCGGACGGGACACCTTGTCCCACACCTTCCGGCATTACGGATTGACGGAGGGATTGGTCTCGGAAATCATCTACCATGTGGAGGTGGATCAACATACCGGCGCGGTCTGGGTGGCCACCGACAAGGGCTTGTCCATGTATCAGAGCTCCTCGCGGCCGGTGCTGGAAAATCTTAACGGCGTCAAGGTTTATCCCAACCCCTTCCTGCCCAAGCACAACGCGGTGATATTCGATAATCTGGCGGAAGGGAGCGAAGTGGATGTCCTGACGCAAGCCGGATCGGTGGTATGGCACCGTTCCTTGCAGGCCGGCGATGGGGGGCAAATCCGCTGGGAGGGACGCAACCGCGCGGATGAGCGCGTGAAAGAGGGCGTCTATTTCTGGAGAGTTCGATCCGGTGGCGACGTGCGCAACGGGAAACTCATCGTCGCCCGGTGATCCGTGGCGCCGAACCGGCGCAATTCTCCGCCCGGATGAAACGCAACCGAGGTTTATTCGTAAGCTACTTTATGGCCATGTCAAACCGATTCCTCAATAACGTTTGGAAGCGCGCGCGGAATTTGCCCGGCGGGGCCGACCTCATCCGTTATACGGCCAACAAGGCCAACCACCTCGCCTTGAAGGCCACGCGTCAAACCAAAGTCGCGCATCCTTACACCGTAATGCTCGAACTGAGCGCGCGCTGCAACCTCAAATGCACCATTTGCCCCCGCGAGCACGGCTACGGGGAAGAGATGGACATGGGCCTGATGGAGGAGGAGCAAGCCCGCAAGGTCATCGATGAGTTGGTCCCCTACGTGGATTCAATCGGCCTGACGGGCATGGGCGAAACCCTCATGTACCGCAAGATCGACCAGATGGTGGACTACATCAAATCCAAAAACCGGGGCATCGTCATATCGATTTCCACCAACGCCGTGCTGCCCAAGGCCGTGGAAAAGATTTCCCAAATGGCCGGGAAAATCGATACCATCCAGATATCCATCGACGGCATCGGCGAGGTGTACAACGCCATTCGGGTCCAATCCGACTTCGAGCTTTTCAAAAAAAACGTGCGGGAAATAGCCGGCCTCTGCAAGGGCACGGGCACCACGGTGATGTTGAACATGGTGGTGACCAAGGAAAATTATTTCCACATGACCGAGGTGGTGCAATTCGCGGAGGAGATGGGCATCGGCTTCGTGAACTACGCCATCTTCAACCTCGCCTGCATTTCCGGAACGGATATTTCTTATTACGAGTTTTTCCAAACCGAAGTTTTCAAGTCCGAAGTGGAACGGTTGAAAGCCTACAACCAGACGACGGAAACGACTTGGACCGGATTGGGAAGCGAAAAAGGGTTTCAAACCTGCCGGCTTCCCTGGGGTCATTTTTATGTCTGTTGGAACGGTGAGATGGCGCCGTGTTGCGCGAAGCCTTTTCCCAAGGAACTGAGTTTCGGTAACGTGTTCAAGCAAGGTTTGATGCCGGTATTGAACAGCCCCTCCTTCCGTCAGTTTCGGCAAAAATGGCTGGACAATGAAACTCCCGACTTCTGCAAGAAGTGCCACTTCATCGACTGCAAGAAGATCACGATTTAGGTAAACTGGCCTACCTTATTGTGGGCGCAATCCTGTGATGGCGGTCTCAGCCAACCGGCCGCCTAGCCGCTACCTTGGGTCCTGCTCATGGTCCCGCGCTGCCCCAATCCCGATTGTTCTTCTCCCCAACCCCGCAGGCATGGCACGTTCTATCGCGCCTCTGATGCAAAAGTCATCCAGCGATGGGTGTGCCTTGGCTGCAAGCGGCACTTTTCCGCCGCCACTTTCCAGGCCGCCTACCTGCAGAACAAACGCAGGACCAATTCCGAGGTGGCCAAGCTCCTCAGCTCCGGGGTCTCGCAACGCAGAATCGCCCTCCTCCTAGGCATCCATCGTATCACGGTGGCTCGGAAATTGGCTTACCTCGCCCAAGCGGCGGAGCAAAGACATGATGAATGGCTCGAAACCCTTCCCAAAGTCACCGAGGTGCAATTCGATGACCTCATCACCCTGGAACACACCAAGTGCAAACCTTTAGCCGTTTCCCTGGCCGTGGAAGCGGGGACCCGGAGAATACTGGGCTTCGAGGTCTCCTCCATTCCCGCCTCGGGACTCTTGGCGGAATTCTCCCGGCAGAAGTATGGCGTCCGCGCGAATCATCGGCCCCAGGCGCTGCAAAGCCTATTCGATAAAATCCGCAAGTCGCTGGATACGAAGGTCACTTTTCGTTCCGATGAGGATCCTTTATACCCAATGATAGTACGAAGGAATTTTCCCCGTGCGACGCATCATCGCAGCCCTGGAGGCCGAGGTTGCGTCACGGGCCAAGGGGAGTTGAAGAAGTTGCGGTTCGACCCACTCTTTTCGTTGAACCATACCTGCGCGATGCTCAGGGCCAATATCAATCGATTGTTTCGCAGGACCTGGTGCACGACGAAAAAAGTGGCATGCCTGAAGCAGCATTTGGCGGTGTATGTGGAATTTCACAATACCGTACTTCTGAATCCTTAACCCTTAAACCATATTCGATTCCAAACGCTTCCTTCGAAGCAGGTTGGGCGCGCTTATCCTGCAAATATTTGCAGGTCAAGCAGTGAAACCGAGATCCGCCGATAGACAAGGTTTGCTTGGATTGCATGGTTCGCAACATTAAAGTAGGCCAGTTTGCACTCTTAGTGGGGCCACCCCACTTTTAGTGAGGCCGAGCCTGCAAATAGCCGCGCGCATAGGAATTGAAGATCACGTAGCGGTACAGCGCGAAGGGCCAAGGCCAATGGCGCAGGCCCGTGATGAGGCTGCGGCAGAGCTTGAAGCCTACGGGATTGAGGAACAGCAAAGCATAGGGTCCGCTCGCCAGGGGTAATTTGAATTGATCCGCCAGGCCCGGGTTGTCGCCGACGAGCATGGGAAGGTTGACCCGCCCAAAATGGAACAGGCGCGCGAAATACGCTTCGAGGCCCGTAACCGACGGGTGACGTACCACGGCCTGGCAGCAATAGCCCATGGTAATGCCCATGCGCATCAGTTTATAACCCAAATCGATATCCTCGCCGCCCCAACCCAGCAAATCGGTGCGGAAGCCGCCGGCGGCATGGAACACATCGCGGGAAACGCGGAAGTTCTGGGAAATGAAATAGGCCGGGGGAATGTCGGCCTTATCGCGCAAGCGCAGTTTGGCCACGCCCGAGCCTTGGGACAGGAAGCGGCTGAAACCGCAGGGCGGAGAATCATCATAAATGACTTTGCCCAGATAGGCCTTGCGCTGCCCGTCGGCGTCCAGATTTTCGGCGTTCGGTTTTTCGGCTTCCAGGCTTTCCCACGCCGCGAAAAAACCCGGCAGCACGCGGCAATCGCCGTCCAGAAAAACCAGATCCCGGCCTTGGGCTTCCTGGGCCAACAAATTGCGGATGCCGCCGCGACCTAGATTCTCGGAGGGCCGCAAAAGACGGAAGGGAAAGATTCCGGCCAACTGCTGCAGGCGCTCGAAAGTGCCGTCGTCGGAAAAATCGTCGGCGAAACAGATTTCCCAGCCTGGGCGCTTGCCCAAGTCGGTGAACACCGCGCGTACGACCTCATCGATGCGGCCCACCTCGTTCCTGACGGGAAGCAGAAGACTATATTTGGGAGCGGCCATGGCGGATCTTCATTCGGAAATTTCGGAGCGGAAAATCCTGCGCGACGTCCGCTTGGGACGCGACACGCGCGTGGGCGAATTCGTGAACCTGTACGGATGCGTTATCGGGGACGAGTGCATGATCGGCCCGTTCGTCGAGATACAGCAGGGCGTTGTGGTCGGACACCGGTGTAAGATACAAAGCCACTCTTTCCTTTGCACAGGCGTGACTTTGGGGGACGAAGTCTTCATCGGCCACGGCGTCATTTTCAGCAACGACAAATATCCCAAGACTTCCAAAGACGGCAAGCTCATCAAATCCCAAAAGGATTGGACCCTACTGGAAACCCGCGTGGGCAAGGGCGCGGCCATCGGCAACAACGCCACCATCCTGCCGGGCATCGTCATCGGAGAGCGCGCCATGATCGGCGCCGGGGCCGTGGTCACCAAGGACGTTCCTGCGGGCGCGACGGTTTTGGGCCCAAGCATGCGGTTCAAATGAAACCGTGGCAGTCAAATGGCACCGTCAGGATTTAAATGAAAATTTCCCAACCGGCCGTGCCTTTCCAGGATTTGTATCCTGCCAACCGGCTCATCGAAAAACCGTTTCTCGCGGCGGCGAAAAAGTTGTACCGGGAAAGCGCTTTCAGCGGCGGCCCGTACGTGGCCCGCTTCGAGGCGTCATTCGCGCGTTACCTGGGCGCGCGGCATTGCCTGGGCGTCAATTCCGGCACCTCGGCGGTGCATTTGGCCTTGGAGGCCCTGGGCGTGGGACCCGGCGACGAAGTCATCGTTCCCGCGTTCACCTTCGTCGGATCGGCATGGGGAATTTTGTATTGCGGGGCCAAACCGGTTTTCGCCGACATCGACCCGGAAAGCGCCTGCCTGGATCCAAAGTCCGTCTCCGCCAGTATCACCCCGCGCACCAAGGCCATCATCGCGGTGCATCTGTTCGGCCGACCGGCTGCGATGACCGCGCTATTGGCCATCGCGAAAAAAGCCCGCGTGGCGCTCATTGAAGATGTGGCCCAGGCGCACGGCGCGCGCATCGGTGGAATGGGCGAGAAAATCGGAAAGGCCGGGATCGGCGGAACCGGCGGGAAAGCCGCAGGCACGTTTGGGGACATCGGGTGCTTTTCCTTTTATCCCAGCAAGAATCTCGGCGCGGCCGGAGAAGGCGGGGCTGTGGTGACGGACAATGCCCGCCTGGCCGATCGCATGGCGCAGTTGCGCAATCACGGCCAAAAGGAGCGCTACCGGCACGACATCGTAGGCTGGAATTACCGCATGGACGGCCTGCAGGGCCTGTTCCTGGATTTGAAACTGCCTTATCTGGATGAGATGAACGCCGCGCGCGGCCGCATCGCCCAAGCCTATTTGCGCGGAATCCGGAATCCCCTGGTTCTCCCGTTGCCGGGATCGCCGGATTCGGTGTGGCATTTATTCGTCTGCCGCGTGCGACGTCGCGAGGCGTTCCTGCGGCATCTGGACGCGCAAGGCATAGGGCACGGAATCCATTACCCCATCGCCGTGCCGGACTTGAAGCCTTTCCAGGCCTTTGGAAAACCAGTCAGAAAAAAATCCGCCCCCGGGAAACCCGCTGCGAGGACACTCGATGCGAGGTTACTCGAAGCGAGCATGCTCGCCGGTTACCCCAATTCCCGCGCGCTCGCCGATACGGCGGTCAGCCTGCCTTTGTATTTCGGAATGACGCCAGCGCAAATCCGGCGCGTCATCGCCGCCGTCAACGCCTTCGCCTGAAACGGCTGCTCCTTAGCGGATCCCTCGATACAACTCCAGGTATTTGGCCTCTTCCGCTTCCCAGCAAAGTTCCCGCTGCGCGCGCTCAAGACGCGTAGCGAGCGCCGTGCGCGATTTTGGATCCCGGGACTCGGAGAGCAGGCGCGCGAGGGCGTCGGCCAGGGCGCGCGGCGTGGATTCCGCCAGGCAAATGCCGATGCCGTAGCCTTCGATCACCTTGCGCATTTCCGGCAAGGCGAACGAAACGACGGGCAGTCCGGCTTGGGCGTATTCGAAGAGCTTTCCCGGCAGGCTGTACACGTAGCTCGTAGACAAGGGTTGAAAAGGCGCCAGGCCCGCGAAGGCGCCGCGCGTCAAGGCGATCATGTCCGCAAACGGCGTTTCGCCCAGGAAATGCACGCGCGCGGCGCAACCGAGGCGCTCCGCCATTTCCGCCAAGGGCTTGCGCAGCGGTCCCGGCCCGACCAGGGCGAAATGGATTTCGGGCAGCAAGGCGATGGCGGCCACGGTCGCTTCCAGGCCGCGTCCTTCCTGAAGCATGCCTTGATAGATGGCGATGGGCGCCTCCGGGGACAGCCCGCAGCGAAGGGCCAGGGTCGAGGCGGAGGGATCGCGCGCCGCGGCCTTCAGGTAGGGCGCCCGCTCCGGGACGTTGCGCACGGTGAGCACGGGCATTGCGAAGTCGCGGCTCAGGTGTTCCGCGATGCTGTCGCAAACGGTCGCGGCGGCGGCGACGCGGGACGCACCCCAGCGTTCCAGGGCTTTCCAAACCCGGCGCTTGAAGGGCTTGGCGCGCAAGCTGGGCAACTCGGAATAATATTCCATGGAAAAATAAGTGATGCGGGCGGGGAAAAACCAGTCCAGAAGGCGGGCGGGAATCAGGCCTTCGGGATCTACGGCCTCCACATGCTTCGGACGGGCGCGCCACAGCCGGAGGAAGAATCCGGCCATCAGGCGCAGGTAAAACCCCGCGCCGCCGGCTCCGAAGGGGAGTACCACGCGCGTTACCTCGATGGCTTCCAGCGTATACAGGGGCTCGCGCGGATCCTTCTCCCAGTATATGAGGCTCACCTTCGCGAAGACCTTGCGGAGGCTTCGCAAATGGCGCTCCACGTGCGGAAAGTAACGGGGCGATTGGGCGATGACGAGGGTGATGCCCTCGGCGCGGAAAGGTGATGGTGGGGGATTTTTTTGCGAGGGGTTCACGCGTCCTGCTTCTGCGCCCGCCCTTGCGGGCAAAGGCCCAAACTACCATGGCCCGCAGCAAATGTCAATCGGTCCGCCGGATGCAGCCCATGGTCCTGGAGTCCATCGTTGCCGACGGGAGCGTGGGGGCTATCTTGTTATATTGGAAACGCGATGCCGCACAAGGAGCCTGAGCGTTGATGAATAGTCCGTCCGCTTTGAGCCCTTTGCGATTCCGCGGCGACGCCTCCCATTCCGATTATCCAGCCGTGCGCCACATGTTGCGCACTTACGCCCTGCATCTGGGGACCGATTTCATCGAGCTGGGACCCGACACTTCCCCTGACCTTGCAGCGGACATCCATTGGGGCCTGCCACCCGCGAATAAGCATCCCACCGGCCTGTATTTTCCCGCCCGGAAAAAACCGCCGCGTCCTCCCGCCCTAGCCGCGTCACCCAGCGCGGGAATTCCGTCTTTTATTTTCACGTGCGGGGGTTACCCGGCTCCGCGCGAGGGTGAACTGCTGGGGCTTCCGCGCGATGTTCTGCTCGAGTCCTCGGGTCCGGGAGCGGAGGCGGACTTGGCGGCCTACCGGCACGGTGACGCCGTGGTGGTCGAGTGGGATTTGCTTTCCTTTTGCGCGGACATCCTCTACAAACGCTTCGATGCGTTACCCGCATACCGTTCCGCCTCGCGTGAAGCCCGGTATGCAGATTTATCCGATCGGGATCTCGGCCTTGATCGCGAACCGTGGGTGGATCGATGGATGTTCCGGCTCCTGGGCTGGCTTCCGCGATTCGCCGAAGCGGTGGGTAGGATCCCGGGGGAACCCCGGATTTGGCTGACGCACGATCTCGACAACCTCGCGAAATGGCGGCCTCGATCGGTAGCGGGGCAAATCCTCCGCACGCCCGGACAAATCCTGCGGGGCCGACTCCACGTGGCTGCGCGGCAATGGCGCGAAATCCTGACGCGGGTCTTTACGGGCCGTGATCCGTACGACAACCTGGACGGAATCCTGGCCATGGAAGGTAAACGCCGCTCGGCCAATTTCTTCCTGGTCAACGGGCGCGACCACCTGTTCCACCGCTACGACCTGACTCAGCCGCGTTTCCGCCGCGTCCTGGAAAGTTGCCTGAAGAAGGAGATGGATGTGGGCCTGCATGGACAGGTCCAGCATATCGGCGATGGGGGGCGGATTCAAGGGGAGACGGACAAGCTCGCGGGATTGGCGGGCAAACCCATCCACTTGAACCGGCAACATTACCTGCGCTGGGACTCGGAGTTAACGCTCAGACATTTGGCGGCCGCGGGCATCCGGCTGGATTCCACATTGGGCTATAACGATACTCCCGGTTTCCGCTGCGGCACTGCGCGGCCCTTCCCGTGGTTCGACCTGAAAACCAACCGCCCGGTGGCGTTGATCGAAGCGCCTTTGATCCTGGCCGAGTTCCACCTTTACGACCCGCAAGCCTTCGACCGCGATGCGGTGCGGGCGGCGATAAACGCCTATCTGGAAACCGTGGCGCGGCAAGGCGGGGTCTTCACCGTTCTTTTCCACAACCAGTATTTCCACGCCCCGGACTATCCGGGTCACGCCGAAGTGTACAGGGATTTGCTTTCCCTGGCCGAGGCGCGGCGCTTGCCGGATTTCCATCCGGAGGAGTATTGCGCGCGTTACCTGGGCGCCCATGGCTGAGGCGCCCGGCAATCCGGCGCGGGCGGCAATTCCTTCGGAAGACCGGGGCGCGCGTGAAGCCTTGCTCCCCGCGCGGCCCACGGCCCAGGTGTACGCCTCGCTGGTCTTGGGACAGGCGCTCAATCTCGCCGCGCTTTCCCTGTTGTCCGCCGCGCTGGGACTCGCGGTTTTCGGCCGGTTAGGAATTTGCCTTTTGGATTTCGCCGTGTTCTCCAACCTGGCCAATTTCGCCTTGCCGGCGGCGTCCATCGCCATGGCCGTCCGGTCCCGGTTCGCCGCGCGCGCCTTCGCGGCCGCCATGGGCGCGCGCCTCTGGATTTCCCTGGCGTCTGCCCTTCTCTACGTAACCTTTGAGTTACTCTGGCGCGACCGTTCCATGGCCCTGGCCTCCCTGCCTTTGGCCGTGGCCGTGATCCTGAATCCGGCGCAATGGGAATGGTGGTTTATCTCGCGCCAGGCTTGGAGCCGGCTCATCGCGCACCGGTGCCTGGGCGGGGCGGTATACGCGGGATCGGCTTGGTTCCTGACGCGCGGGCATCCCTCGCTGCCGGCGGCGACGGCGGCCTACGCCCTGGGCGCGGCGGCCGCGACGCTATACTTGATCTCGCAAGCGGGCGATTTGGGTTTTCCCTGGCCGGGCCCGACGGCTCGCCGGGTGCGCTACCTTTGGCGCAAATCCCTGCCTGTGGCGTTGACGGGGGTGGGCGATTTCCTGTTCGTGCCCCTGGGCTATTACGCTTTCCGGTCCGCTTACGGCGACGGCCCATTGTTGGGCGCATACGGTACTGCCTACCGCATCATCTTGTCCGCTTCGCTGTTCGCCTCCTCGCTCTACATGGTCCTCTTGCCGCGCTACGCCCGGGGACATGCGGGTTCCGGTGGCGGGCCGCGCGCGGGAGGAGCGGCCGAATCTTCCGCCGCCTTGTTCGATCGCATGGCTCCGGCGCTCGCGCCGTTTTTGCTGCTCGCGCCTTTCGCAGCCCGCACGGTATTGAAAATCCTGTATCCTCGCGCGGGTTGGGACGGGGAAACCTTGGCCTATGCGGCCTGGGCCTTGTCGATGATGTCCTTGTCGACCTATTTGCATCTTCTGCGCATGCCGCCCTTGACGCAAGCCCTGGCCGCCGGCAGGTCCTGGACCTACTGCGGCCGCTACTTCCTGTCCGGCGCCGTCAATGCCGCGATGGTCGGGCTGGCGGTGTGGGCCGGGCAGGCTACCAAGCTTCCGGTTTACGCCTTGGCGGCCGATTTGATGTTCACGGGTTGGTGGTGCGCGACGCTGCCCGGAAGCCGCTCCCGCATGGTTTTGCGGCTGTCCGGACTGGGCGCTTTCGCCGCCGTTTACCTGGCGTGGGTCGGACGTTTTGCATAAGCGGACATTCCTGTCCGTCCGGACCGGCCAAACAGTCCGTACTGCCCGAACATCCCTCACCGCCGGAACAGTCTAGGTGGAAGGCGAAACCCGGGCCGTAAAATCATACATTATGGGATACTCCAAAGAGGCCATGCCAAAACCCAATAAGACCACCGGCGCGCGGCCGGACAATCCGGAAACCGCGCCGGTTACGGTAACCGCGGTTACCGTAACCGGAAAGTTACCCGGTCCCGCCCTGTCGGCAGGCGTGTTCCTGATTTGGCTTGCCTGCGTTGCGTATTACGGCCATTTCCAAAAGCCGGTGAGCCACAACGGGGGCCTGGGTTGGGACGGCGTGAAATACGCGGCCATGCTGGAACAGGTCCGCGCCCATCAGCCGCTGTCCGCCGAAAAACCTTACGCCTACCGCGTGGCCACGCCCTGGTTGGCCGCTCATGTGCCGGTGGAGTCGCCGCGCTTGGCCTTTCATATCGTCAATTTGGGGTCGCTCCTGGTGACGGGCTGGCTGTTGGCTGCGCTGTTATCCACTCTGTCCGTGCCCCCCGCGTTGTCGTTGTTTCTCATCGCGACTTTTTACCTGCAATGGCACGCGCCTTTGCGCCAACAGTTCTACGATTCATTCGGCGTGGACGCTGCTTCGCAACCGTTCACCTGCCTGATTCTCTTGATCGGATTGCGCTGGCGGTCTTCGGAATCGGGACCACACCGCGCTTGGCGCTTGCTGGTATTGTCCGCCGCGGCCTTCAGCGGAGTTTTTTTCCGCGAATCGGTGCTGTTCGCATCCCTGGCCGTGGCGATCTCCGCAATCCTGACTCGGATGCACGCGGTTGCCGGATATTCCGCTCCGGAAAACGGGGATGGGGGAACCCGCTTCCTCGCTTTTACCCGATCCTTCCTGCGCGCGTCCTTCGACGCCACGGGCCGACGGGAGGCCCTCCCGCTGTTGGCCGGGGCCTTGGCGGTATTCGCCACGCATCGGTTGGCCCAAGGCCAGGGCAACTACAGTTTCATCGTCACGGCGATCTACTTTCTCTACCACAAGCCGCTTTTGGTTCTCGTCCATGCCTTCTTCAACGGGTACGGAACGGCCTTGATCCCGCTCCTCCTTTTTCCCGGCCTGGTCCGCGCGGCCTGGCGCGAATATCCGATCCTTTTCGTTTATCCGCTCATGACCTTTACCTTGGGCTGGGTGGCGGGCGGAGACACCACGCGCATCAATTACTGGGGCTGCTTCGCGGTTTTGCCCGTCATGGGCTACGCGCTGGCCCAGCTCCGGGTGCGAAGCTTCGGCATCGGGATTTTCCTACTCTTGGAAGTCGTGACCACGCGCATGTTCTTCCCGTTTCCGGACTATCCCGGCGGTGAAACCTGGAGTATTCCTATTCTGACCGGCTGGGGATCCGATTTTCCCGTTTTCGATTTGTTCTCCGAGCTGGCCAATCCGCGCGTGCTGATCATCAGCCTGGCGCAATACACGCTTTTGACCTTGGCGGGTTGGGCCTGGATCCGTAAGGTCGGCCGCGGGAATTATTTGCGGGCGGCTTCACGAATTGATTTATCGGACAGCCCGGGAAGGTAGAGTAACATGTCGGATACCCTGCCCCTGGCCTGGAGCCTGGTCGAATCCCTCGACGCCGTACCCGACGCCCGCGCGGCCGAATCGGTTTTCGCATCGCGGGAATGGCTGCAAGCAACGCGCGCGGCGCTGCCCTTTGAATTGCGCGTCGCTGAGGGACGCGAATCCGGCGGCGCTTCCCCGGGGAAACTCCGCTGTTACCTTCCGTTGCATATCATCCGGCGCGCGGGCCTTAGTCGGGCGTTTACCCCCATCCTCAATTATTACGGAGGCCCGTACCATTTTTTACCGGCGGACGCGCGCTTCCATGAGCGGACCAAGGTGCGTTACGACGCCGAAGCCTCGTTGCTGCGTTTCCTGATGGAATCGTTCCACCACGTGAGCCTCACGCCATTGGCGTGCGACCCGCGCGCGGCGGCGGACCTGGGTTGGACCCTTGCGCCCAAGGCCACGGTCGTGGCCCGCCTGGACTCGCCCGCCGTTCCGGAGCTTCCCGGTGATGTGGTCCGCAACGCCAACAAGGCCCGCAAGGCGGGACTGCGCCTGGACGTTTCCCACGACGACGACGGCTTCGCCCGCGCGTTCGCCCGCACCTTCGCGCGCAAGGGCCTAGGCATGGCCTGGAAGCCGGAATGGGCCGTGGCCATGCGACGGGCGCTGACCGCAGCCGGGCTCATGGAAAACCATGCCATCGTGGATGCGCAAGGAACGGAAATTGCCTTCGCCAGTGTGGCCCTGGACCTGGCTCGCAGGAGCGCCGTGCTCTGGTATTCCTGCTCCCTGCCCCAGGCGGACAAAACCGGCGCCATGCATTTTTTATTGCAATCCCTGATTGGGCTTTACCGTGGGCGGGCCGGGTCAGGCCAAAGCGCCGAGTCCGGCGAAAGTGCCGGGGCCTTCGCGACGTTCGACCTGTGCGGGGCCGATCAACGCGGGCTCGCCGAGTTCAAGGAGAAGTTCGCCCAGGCCCTGGAATTGCGTTACGCCTTGGACAAATACCGCGGCCCGGCGGTTAAAATCATGATGAAGGCCTTCACCCAGGCCCGACGTCTGGCGGGGTGACATGGGGCAGGCCGGAGACATCAAGCGGAAAGCGGACACACGCGTGGAAGAAAAAACCCTGTCGAATCGGTACGCGGAATATTACGAGCAAGCCGCCGTGTTCCCGCAACAATTGGACGCTGAGGAATTAGCGCGTTTCCTGGCGCTGATGCCGCAAGGAGGTGGAGGGCCCCTGGACGTCCTGGATCTGGGCTGCGCGGAAGGCAAGCTATCGGCGGCCCTGGCCCAAGCCGGCCATCGCGTGACCGTCGGGGACATCGCTCCGACCCAACTGCGCCTGGCCTCGGCCGAAGCTGAAAAATCCGGCGCGCGGTTGGCTGGCGCGGTGGAATGCAATATCGAATCGGGCATCGAGCCGTTCGGCGCGGCGCGTTTCGACGTGATATTTTTCATGGATGTGATCGAACACCTGAAAAACCCCGTGCGCGGCCTGGAAAATCTGCGCCTCCTTTTGAAGGATGACGGCTTGCTGATCCTCCATACGCCCAACGCCGTGACTCCATACCGGTTCCTGTGGCATCTGTTTCGCCGGGGGCCCGGCATGGACTACACCAATCCCAATAAACTCCAGGACTTCCATTTCCAAACCTATGATTACCTGACTTTGGAAAAAACCCTCAACTTCATCGGGCTGAAAATCGCGCGCATGACGCCGACGCGCATGACCGTGCCGCATTTTTTTTCCTGGCGTTGGCCCGCGCGGCTTTTCCCTTTGCTTTCGGACACTTTGCTGGCGACCTGCCGGAAAGCGCCGCCCATCGATTTGGACGCGCATTTGGAGCATTGGAAACGCACGCGGCCTATTCGCAGCTGCTGAAGCGATTCCCTCCCCGGCCAGGTTTTAGAAAGTGGAAATTAGCGGCAGGGAATACTATTTCTGAAGCCATGAATATCATCCCTACTCCGGTTACCGGTTTTTGAGGTTTTCTTCCATGCCGAAGCCACGCGCGCGCCTTACATTCCTCCTGGCCACCGGATGCATGCTTGCCGGCGGCGTGCTGACGGGGTTTTGGGGTTGTTTATTCGACACGCATTATCAAGCGCCGCGCATCCTGTTCATGGGCAATAGCCTCACGCTCAGCCCGAAAATTCCCGAGCGGAATTGGACCCACGTGTGGGGCATGGCGGCGTCGGCCCTGGAGAAGGATTACGTGCATCAGACCGCGACGATTTTGAAAGGCATGGGCATGGACGCGGAGCCCATCATAGCGAACCGGCCCTGTCCGCAATGCGATGGCGGCATTGACGAGCAAATCCACAATATGGATCAGGTCCGCAAGCTGCGGCCGCGCTACGTCGTCGTGCAGCTCTCGGAGCATAGCGGCGAGATCGAGATTCGCAGCGGCAAGATGGCGCGCCAATACCACGATCTGCTGGCGGCCCTGGCGGATGCGGGCGTTCCGCACGTTTATTGCCTCGGGTCCTGGGGCGAAAAATCCATCGACGATTTGCACAATCAGGGCATCCTGTACGGCATGGGCGGATTCGCGAACGCGCGCTTTTTGGACATCTCCTCCATCTCGGCCGATACCGCCAGTTACGCGGACACGACCGTGTCCACGGACCTAGCCGTGCGCTGGCATCCCGGCGATCAGGGCATGCGGCGCATCGCGGAAACGGTGGCGGACGCCGTGTGGGCGGATAGGTAACCGGTATGTTACGGTGGAAACGGAAGGAAAGGAACGCTGGGCGGGGGCGGTGGAATCACCTCCGGCTCGCCTTCCTGTTCGCGTCCCTTAGCGCGTCCCTGGCCCATGCCGATCCGGATTTGACGGGCGCGGAGGCGCGGGCCTTCCTGGGCGGACGCACGGGAAAAATCGCCTATCTGAAAACGTCCCTGCACCAGGTTTATTTTTTGGATCTTAACGACAGCGTTTTGATCGAGCATAAGGTTTCCGACGACGCCAATTGCAACAGCCCGATGATCCATCCCGATGGGACCAAGATCGTTTACGAATCCAACGCCAGCGTCTACATCCGCACCCTGGAGGAAAACAGCCAGACGCGCACGCTCATCTATGCCGGGGTGCCCAAAGCCGGCCTGGCGCTGGAACCGCATTGGTGGATCAATCCCGCCAACGGCGACGAGTACATCATCTTCTGCTCCGGCGACGTGTCCGATTTGACCTGGCCGCCGCGCAGCGGCCAGACTTACATCCAAAAGCTGGACAAAAAAAATTATACGGCGACAGGGCCCCTGCAACAGCTCCTGCCTTTCCAAATGGCGAGCGGCCGATCCAAGAACGGGCTTTGGGGCGCCACCTCCTTCCATTCCACCGGCATGTACAAGTTCTACGCCGATTCCGTGGCCAACGCGTTTTTCGACGCCAACAACTGGCAGGACTCAGGCGGATGGGGGGCCTGCAACGGATCCATCAGCCCTTCCAAGGATCCGGCGCGCCAGAACCGCATGATGCATCTCAATTCCTCCCTGACCTTGCCGACCGGGGAATCCTACGACAACCATAAGGCCATCGTGATCCGGAGTTGGAACGACCCGGATCTCTCCCATCCCATCTGGGTGATGGGGATTCCGGGCGTGCGGTGCAACAACGACAGCAGCGGAAACCAGTTCTGGGATCAATGCGAGTGGTCCACGGACGAGAATTATTTCACCGCCGTGGGCTCCAAAATCATCGACGGATACTCCGAGGCCGACTTGTATGTCGGACGCATCAATTATATCGGGGATAGCCAAATCCGCCGGTTCATCAAAGGCGGCGGCGTGAACCATCTCCCGCATTTGTGGATCAAGGACGGTATCCAGCCCGCGAAAATCAAGCTGGGTTCCGCGCGCCTCGAATTCACGGCCGCGCTCAAGGACTCGGTCAATCCCGCTCCCCAAACCCTGGCCATCACCAACTCCGGGGACGGCGTTTTGCCGCCGCTGACACTCGGACCCTTGCCCGCCTGGCTGAAGATCAGCGTGACAGGCAACGGCACCAATACCCCCGGCCTGAGCGTATCGGTGGATCGATCCGCCGCCGCCATCGGCGTCGACACCGCCACCGTGGTGATGAGTTACGGCCAATTCGCGGACAGCGCTTCCTTCCAGGTGAAGTTCACCTATTCCGATCCGCGCCTGACTTCCTTGGTTCCCGATCCCCATTCCGCCGTCCTGCTCGCGGGCGAGTCCGTGCGCTTGCGCGCCCTGCCCATGGATCAATTCGGCAAGCCCTTCGCGACCGCGCTCAACGCCACCTGGCAAGCGTTCGACGGGTTTCCCATCGCCGCCGACGGCACGGTCCAGGCCGACACCGTCGCGCGGAGGCAGCACCTGTTCCGCGCCAACCTGGGCGCGGTCATGTGCACGGTGCAAGTCGCGACGTCCCTCACGCGCCTGCGCATCGACGCCGGAGCCCCGAAAGACAGCCTGCCCTCCGGGTGGATCTCGGATGAAGGTTTCGCCGGCGACGCCCCGCGGCTTTCCCTTCCCGACGCACGGGTGGACTCATCGGGTTCGCCCGACGCGGCTCCCTCGGCCGTCTATCGCACCGTCCGCCTCCCCACGATGGCCTACCGCTTCGACAGCCTTCCCAACGCGCGCTACGCCGTGCGCTTCCATTTCACCAGCCCGTTCCCGGGGCGGCCCCTGCCCGCTTCGGGTTTCTCCATCAGTCTCGAAGGCGCCAAGATCCTGGATAACGTCGCGTTGCCTGCGCGCCCGGATTCGGGCCTCCGCGTCGGCACCCGTGACTTGCAGGTTACCGTAGCGGACGGCAAGGGCCTGAACGTGGAATTGTCCGGGCCCTCCGGTTCCGTCTACCTGGCGGGGCTGGAGATCCACGACATCGGCGGCCTGCCCATCGAAGTGACCGCGCCCTCCGCCGGGCGGACCTACCATGTCGGCGATACGTTGCACATCAAATGGAAAGCCGACGGCCTCATCAACTCGGCCGGAATCCAATTCTCCCCGGACAACGGCAAGGACTGGATTCCCGTGACGCGCCGCAGTTCCGTCAATCTCGGCCAATCCAATTGGGGCGATTACCCATGGGTCATTCCCGACTCCTTGGACGGCTTCTCCATGGTGTCCGACTCCTGCGCCATGATGGTCTACGATTATTTCGGCACCGAACGCGATCGCACCGATTTCCCCTTCGTCATCCTGGCGTCGCAAAGCAATACCGGACTTCGGGCGCATGCGGCTTTGGCGGCGAAATTCTCCTTGACGCGCGCCGGAACGGATCGCCTTGTGATCCACGTCACGACACCCGGAAAAATCCAGGTCGAACTGATCAGCGTGACGGGCCGCATGGCGGCGATGGCCAACGGAAGCGGTCCGGGGGATGTGACGCTAGATACCCGAAGCCTGCCGCGCGGCGTCTATCGGTTGACCGTGACGGCCGGCCGGGACAAGGCCGCCTACGTCATCACTTTGTTGCGGTGACGCCGGAGCCGGAGCCTTCGACCCCTTCGACCGCTTGGACCCCTGTGGCCTCTTCGACTGGAAGGGACGGCGGATTCCCCAGACAAGCCGCGGCGACCCAACGGCAAGCCATGGCCTCGAAGTAAATCAGGGCGGGGAAAGCCATGAAAGCCACCCGGCCGGTGCCGTTCCCGATGTCCATGGCCATGCCCAACCAAACCAGAAACGGAAACAGGATGAGTTCCGGATTGATCGGAAACGGTGGACCATTCCGGACAGAGCCATCCGGTGCGCGTGACAGGTCGCCTTTTATGCGTACAAGGCCCGCGCGGCGCCGGCCTGAATGGAGGCGGGACCAGACCCACACGGCGCAGGCCAGGAGCAGCGGAGCCTGAGCGATATAGACGTGAAACAGGAACGACCCGTTGTATTCATCCGGGTTGAAAACGGCGAACACCCGGCGGGCCAAGAAGCTGGGGTTATAGTAATGGAATTCCGTCTCGCCCGGCCACAACCGCGTCGCCGCGACGTATGCGAGGATTCCCGGAGCCAAGTAAGCCAGGTATACAAGGTTCGCCAGGTTCACCAGGCGCTTGCGGTTTTCCCAGGCGCTCACGATAATCCACAAGCCCATGATGATGAGGAAGGTTTCCTTGGTGAACGCGCCGATCAGCCCGGCGAGGGCGAAGGCCCAAGGCCGCCGCGCTTCGAACAACAGGATGCCCGTGATGATGGCCAGATGGCAGGCCGTATCGCCCATGGGAATCACGTTGGTCACCACGCAGTAAAACGACATCAGGTAAAGCACCGATCCCAAATAGGCGTAGGCCGGCTCCAGGCGCTTACGTAAGTAGGCGAAGAGCAGCGCCGAGACCAGCGCCGTGAGGGCGAAGTTCAGCAAGGAGAAGTGGAAAAAATCCTTCTTTACCGCCGCGTCATCGGTGAAATCGACTTCGATGTTATAACCGGGCAGGACGCGCATGGCCCTGGCGAGCATTGGTCCCAGGATCCGGTACCGGAAGGGAGGCTCGAATCGTCCCGGCTTATCCACCATGTCCATATAGGCGCCGACGTCCCAGGGCGTGAGGCGCGTATTGAAATGCTTATATGATTGGAAGAACACCGGGAAGAAAAGCAGGGCGTTAAGCGCCAGTACCAGGCAGGTTTGCCGGAAGGCGTGCGGGGATCCGTTGGGCATGGAGTCAGGCTGGGTGTGGGGCATGGCGTAGGGCCGCGGCTTCGGGCCGTTCCTTTCTGGTCGCCCGTTAAAATACAAATCCGGGCCGGTCCGCGCGCGGGGCCGCCGCTGCGGATCCTGCACCGTCCAATCGGAGATCTACGACAAACCATTCCCGACGCGATTCCGCTACCGTCAGTACGCGCGGCCGCAACGGCCAAATGAGGAGCCTTTCCGCTTCCCGCCAGTCCCGCACGATTTTTTCCGCTCCTCCGGGTCGGGCCAGCACGATTCCATAATTTGAGGCAGGGTAACAGGTATGATACCCCAGGGACTTGAGGCGCGCGGCGTCCACGGCAAAAATCCCGCGCCGGTTCCATCCCCCGTCCACGCCGTCGCCCGGGAACATCACGGAAAACCCCCGGCCCGGAACCCGGCGCACGCAACTGTCGGCGGAAAGGATAGGCCGCCGCGCGTAGTCGACGCATTCGTAAGGGCTTTCCGTATGCGGGCCCATCAGGCTATGGCCGAATTCATGCTGGAAAATGGCGGCCAAATCCGCGCCCGCCAGGGAATCGAAGTACGGCGACTTCGAAAAATCCACGCAGGTCTGATCCCATTGCGAACCTCCGCCGATTTCCGCCGCACCTCCCCCCAAGCCGCAGCCGCCGCCGCCAGCGCCGTCATCCGCGACACCGCCGCTCCCCGGGGCGGTCCCGACTCCGTTTTTCCACCGGTAATGCCGCCGCCCGGGATCATAAATCCATTGGAAGTCCAACCAGGTTTCCCGCATCCCGCGGAAGTCCATGCGCTTCACGGCCCAGCGCCCCGATTGCAGGGTGATGATGTTTCCTGACCATTCCGAACAGCCGGATCCGTCGGGGCGTTTGTTTTCGGAGAACCGGCCGCAATCGACGTCCAACCGGTTCCATTCCGAGGGTAAAAAAGCCCGTCCGCCCGCGTCGCCGAACCCCGAACGCGCGTAGGGGCCGAAGCGAATCAACAGGTTGGCGCCCTCGGTTTTGTCCACAAAGCGGAAATGCATGTCCGGCAGCACGCTGGCCCACAGGGAAAGGCCCAGCCGAACTCCGCGCGCGATCTCGTCGGCGGGAAGTTTGCGTCCGAACTTGTCCACGGGCCAGACCGCGAAGGTTTTGGGGTCATCGTCGAAATCGATGTAAACACGCAAGTCCGCCAGCGCAGCGACGGCCTTGGCGATTTCCGGAGGCTGACGTATCCTATCGGTTACGGTATCGGTAAGGTTACCCTGGTGCAAGGCGGGGAGAATGGAAAATAGGAACGCCGCGGTGATCACCTGCATGGACGATAAACTAGTGTCTCGACTCCAAAATTGCGAAACGAAGGCGGCGAGGAATGGAGGCTCAGGGCAAAGCCCCAGCAAGGCTGGAGTACGCCCCAGCAGGGGTGGGGTGTG
>JADGQO010000002.1 GCA_017881725.1 Fibrobacteria bacterium | reverse complement strand
GGTATGGTCCAGGAAAAGCTGGTATAAATCGTTACCGAGATCATAATGGAAGGTGATGTTGCTTTTGCTGCCGGGCAAGGTGTTCGCCCGCTTTTTCTGCCCCTCGATGTTTTCCCGGCCTTCCACGTTCACGTTCTCGTCGGTCGTTTCACTGCCGCTGATGCCGGGTAAATGCGGGATATTCAAATTGATGATGAGGAGCAGGTTGGTGAGGCTGTCCACGGAATAATGACCCGCCTGGTAACTTTCGCCTAGGCCGATGTCCCAAAAACGCACCAGGTTTCGGAAGAAGGCGCCGTCCTTTACAGTGATTCGACAGCGTGGCGACCCGGCGGGGTCACCCAATACCCAAAGCTCGCCGGTGTGGGTTTCCACCTCGATACAGCCTACTTTGATGTTGGACATCACGGATTTTATGGCCTGTTCCGGGAACAGGATGCCGACGGTTTTTTGAGTCACTTTGGTCAGGCCGCGGAGGATGGTATTCTTCCAGCTTTTGCCACCGAGAGCGGATGGGTTCATGGCGGGTCTCCGTAATGATAAGGCATTCATGCAGGCGTTTGCCTGGGAATATAAACAATGTAAATCTGAATCCGGCAGTGATCCTAGGTCGGAATTCCATTCAAGCCATTTTTATCCGCCTTTCCTAAATATTTCAAAATGACTCAATGCGCCTAACCTCCGACGGAAAAAAACGGTGAGCAAAATTCTGGATACGATTTTGGGGTCGGGGATGGCCAGCTTGTCCCTGCTGGCGATATTTCCTCCGCCGACGCGCCTATTCTGGAAAATTTCCGTCGTCGTTAAGGAGAAAGGACATTTCGCCGTGCCCTTCTGCTTGGTGCTCGCCAGCTTACCGCAACGCCATGCTTTTTTTCGGGATCCGGCATCGCTGCTTTTCATCTTCGCGGCGATATCATTCGCGACCCCCTTGATACGCGCCTACCGTACAGGATTCCAACTGCAAAGGGCTTACGCAAACATATTCGGCCCGGATGATAGCGCTGGGGCAGGCGAGCTGCGAAAAGGTCCCTTGCGATTTTCCGAATTATGGTTCGGCGTAAAACTACCTCGTATTGATCCGCAGCGCCTCATATACGCGGTCTATGGCGACGAATCGCTTGGGTTGGATTTTTATCCCACAAAAGTTGACGATGCGCCTTGTATCATCGTTATCCATGGCGGCGGATGGGACAGCGGCAATGGCCGGGACATGCCTGAACTCAATCGCTATTTGTCCGCACGTGGTTATGCCGTGGCATCGATGGATTATCGCCTGTCGCCTAAGCACACTTATCCGGCCCAGTTGGAAGATGTTTCCAACGCCATCGAATATCTTCGATTCCACAGCAAGGAATTGCGCATAGACACGGAGCGCCTGGTTTTATTGGGCCGTTCTGCCGGCGGACAAATCGCGTTGCGTGCGGGTTATGGCCATCCCAGGCCACCTGGGGTCCGTGCGGTAGTATCCTTTTACGCTCCGGCGGATATGATTTTCGGTTGGAATTTTCCCTGCCCACCGTTGATTCTGGATTCGCGAAAGGTGATGAAGGATTATCTGGGCGGAACTTACTCGGAACAACCTGAACGCTATATTGATTCTTCCCCGGTGGAAATCCTCCAATCCGACGCTCCCCCTACTTTACTTCTGCATGGCCGGCCCGACGTGGTGGTCGCATATGCACATACCTTGCGACTGGAATCGAAGTTGCAACGATTGGGCGTGCCGCATTTCACGGTGGATCTTCCTTGGGCGGCCCATGGGTATGACTATTTCTTCTCGGGACCGGGTTCGCAATTGGGGTTGTATTTCCTGGATCGGTTTCTGGCGCGGGCAACGCGGTAAGCCAGGGCAGCGCCTAAGCGCGGGTTAAAATGATATAATTCGGCGAATGGCTGTTATCGAATTATCTACGAGGTTAATTTAAACCTGTTTCGGGAAAGGGAAATCGATGGGTAGACATCTCGGGGTTTTGATTTTCCGGGGGATGCGTTTTAGGGGCGCTGCCATGATTTTATGTGGCGCAGCCACGGTTTTAGCTGACATCGCCAAAGTGAAAATCGTTTCTCCGGACAGTCTTGAACCGTATCGTCAGTTCATGCTGTCTGCGCGGGAGGACACCCTTGCCAATTGCGACACGGCTAGTCCGGTCCCAAGCTTAATCCGCGCGCATCTCGGTTCCCATTCTCTCTCAGTGGGCCGCATCGAAAAGGGCGATAGCGCTTGGGATGGATTTCGCAGCCGTGATTTTCCGGTGGCGCGATTCACTTTTCTCAAGCTTGTGGGCGATAGTCTTTACGCAATCGGCACGTTGGATAAAAATCCGGAGCCGGAGACCTATTTTCCGATTTGCCTGGATAAAAAAAAATTGCTGGCCGTTTATCGTGTTGAAGAGGATGCGAATAAATGGGCTAAAGGTTCGCATGGCGGCCGGGGGAGTAATGGCCGTTCCGGCGTCGGACTTTTCGTTTCCGGAACTTTGCTGGCGCTGCTCCTGATCCTGCTGGTACTAAGCAGTTAACGGCGGTCTGGCGACGAAAGGCTGTTGATTCCCGTGGGCCAAGGCGCGATGGTTATGCGTACAAAAGGGAAATTAATTTCGGCACTCGATGTTTCCCAGGCATTGAAACGATGCGGGGAAGGAGATCGTGCCAAAGGTGCGGCCCGTTATTTTCAAGCTTATCCCGGCGGGTACGGCGAAGGGGACGTTTTTCGGGGCATCAGCGTTCCCGTCACACGCAAGGTGGCGAAAGAATTTTCCGATATTTCGCTTGGGGAAACGTGTAAGTTACTGGCTTCCCGATTCCACGAGGATAGGCTGGCGGCATTGGAAATCCTGAAATTGAAATTCAAAACCGGTGATGAGAAATTACAGGAAAAAATTTTTCGAATTTACCTAAACGGAGCGAAGTGGATAAATAATTGGGATTTAATCGACGGCACCGCGCCGCACATTCTTGGAGCCTGGTTAGATGCCCGCAGCCGGGAGCCACTGATTCGTTTGGCCGGATCATCGAATTTGTGGGAGAGGCGCATGGCCATTCTCGCCACCTTATGGTTCATACGCAAAGGGGAATTCGAGCCGACCTTCCGAATCGCGAATCTGCTGATGAATTCCCCCGAAGACTTGATTCATAAGGCCGTGGGATGGATGGTGAGGGAGGTTGGAAATAGGCATCTGGCTGCGGAAAAAAAATATCTCAAAGTCAATTACCGGCGAATGCCGCGTACCATGTTGCGCTACGCGATTGAGAAATTTCCGGAATCCTTGCGAGTAAAAATTTTGCAGGGAAGGTTTTAGGATTTCTCGAAAGTTCCCGCAGTGGAGCGAGGACATTTCCGCTGGCTCCTTTGCTCCACTTATTTCTTGGCGGCCCCTAAGGGCAGTTGGCGACCAAAAAATTCAGGTTGGGAATGGCCGAGGAATCTTTAGGAGCCGTGACCGTGGATGCGGTCTTTAAATCCTCCGCCTTGGGAGTGGGGCACAACCCGTTTGCGGATAAAGCGCGTTTTGCCAGGACGTATTCGGGATGGGAAGCCGGAAGATAAAGCGTGTCTAATTCGTTTTCGACGGGCGCCTCGGCTCTTCCAACCGTTCGGGCCTGTATGAAGAGCGATAAGATTACGAATACGAAATGAGCCATGAACATTTTTTACTCTATTAAGAAAATAGTCGCGCCCGGTAAACGGTCCTTCACGCACAAGTAACGGATTGTAACCGTGTTACCGGTAAATTCGTTCTTCCCATGGTATTGCGCAAGAAGGATGTCCGCTCCGGTCGAGAGTGTTAGCCGTATTTTACGGTTGCCTGACAAGGAATTTCATGTCCAGGGTTTCATGAAGCCCATGGATGGTCGGCAAGATTTGGTTATGGGTTCTCCCTCTAAATAAAGGCGATATGATGGACGAGGTAAAAAAAACGGAAACACAAAGTTTACAGGAACGCTACGCGAGCAAAAGCATTTGCTTCGGTTGCGGGCCGGCCAATGCCAAGGGATTGCGCATTCGGAGTTTTCCCCACGGCGATGAAGTCGTCGCGGACTGGATGCCGGAGTCGCATCATGAAGCGTATCCGGGCATGTTAAACGGGGGAATCGTAGGTTCCTTGCTGGATTGCCATTCCAATTGGGCGGCGGCTTGGAGATTAATGAATGATCACGGCTGGGACAAGCCTCAGTGCACAGTCACGGCCAAATACTCGGTGCAATTATTGGCTCCGACGCCTTCCAACCAATCGTTGCATTTGCGCGCGCGCATCGTGGATGTTACCGGTGGGCACGTGACCGTGGAGTCCGAATTGAGCAGTAACGGCAAGGTTACAGCCAAGTGCAAAGGCGTTTTCGTGATGGTGAAACCCGGGCATCCCGCCCATCACCGCTGGGACTGAGAATAAAAAAGACCCATCCCGTAAGCCGAACGGGTCTTTTCAGAATTCCGGTGGCAGGGCTTACTTGCGGACCGGTTTGGCGGTTTTCAAGAATGCCTCCAGGGCGGCCGAGTCCAGCGCCTTTTTCTTCTTGGGCGTATCCAGGCCGTCGATGATGGCATAGGATTCGTCGCAATACTTATCCATGAATTTCCAAGTGATTTGTTGTTTCGATCCCCACGTCACGCATACGGGACCCACCTTGGTATATCCGCAGACATAAACGTAATGGCCGCCCCAGGAACCCGGCACTGTGCCTTTTCCGGTTACGACGTCCCAGGGCTTTCCGGCTTGGACCTGCGCCTGCGCGGAGAGAGGTAAGCTCAAGCCCAATCCGACCCCCACGTCCAGGAAGACGGCTTGCTTCACGGCATTGTGGTCCTTGGGACTCACTTCGGAGAAGGCATGGATGAAATATTTTTGCTTGGCAGCCGTCCAGCCGACGGTGCGCCAAGCCTTGAGCGAGTCCAATACCACCAGCCCTGAATCCTTACCGCCGCTTTCCTTGAAATACTCCTTGGTCACGTCCTTGTCGGTGACGGTGAGCTTGGATTTTTGTTCCAACAATTCAAATCGCAGGGTTTGATGCGCGCGGCCCGCGATGACGCAGCATCCGAGGGTGTCGTTCGCGAACATGGGAGTGGGAATGCCCGGATGGGTCAGGTCAAAATCATATTCATCGGGAAGCTTGGCCGGGACCTTGAGCAGCGTGGCGAACATCAAATTACGTTCGTCGCGCTTCGCATCTCCTTTGCCGAGTTTGAAGATGGGATGGGAATGAATGCCTGAGGCCATGGTTACTCCTTGTGAATTATCCGAGACTGGTGATATCGAGGAAGGTGACGGCCGCGCCCTGCGGATCGAGAATGCAAAATTGCGAATCGTCGTCGGTGGCGATGATGCGCGAGGGAGTGGAGAGCCTGCCGATCATCGCGAGCATCTCCATGCGGGAGCCGTCATAAAACGAAACTGTGCCTGTCTTGGGATGCGCTGCGGCGACGCGAGAGCCATCCTTGGTAACCGCAAGGCTATGGAATCCACCCCCAGGCGCGGGCATGGGTACGGAATTGATTTTCAACCCCGAACCGGAAATCCGAACCAGTACGATATCGGATGGTCCGGCCGCAAACGCCGACTTGGCGGCCTCGTCCGACGCGAGACAAGCAGCCTTTAAGCCGATATCCACGGTACCGACCTTGGTGGCGGAAGTCGCCAAGGAAACCGTCCCATTTCCGGCATTGGCCGACCAAACGGGAAATCCCGTAGGCGTCACCGAGAATTGGACTGGATTCGAAGTCGTTGCGCCGCCGACCTGGAATCGGCCCGTGGTTTTCAGATTGCGCACATCGATGCCGACCATGGCTCCTTCCCCGGCGCAATTCACGAATGCCAGTCGGCCGTTTTGCGCGAACTCGACTTTGGAAGGCAATCGCCCCACGTTAATGGAGGCTAAAATCTTCATGGCTTGCATGTCGATGACGGCGACTTGACCCGTGGCCGGCATGGCGACGAGGCCGCGAGTGCCGTCTTGCGAAACGGCCACGCCATCCGGATTGGACTTCAGGGAAATGCTCGCCAGTAATTTGGGCGGCGACAAGGAAAATATCGTCACGGTCGCATTGGACGGGTGGGCCACCATGCCGACGCGCAGTTCCACGGAGCGGGAAACGGCGAGGTCTCCCGTCGTGGATCCGACGGATATTTTCGCCTGCAGAACTCCGTCGGGAAGGGAGAGGGAATAGACCGAAGACGAGAGATCGGCCCCTACCGGCGCGGGACCGGATACCCAGAGGGCTTTTCCCACCGAATCGTGATCCGCATCCACGGGGGTAGGTAACTTGCGCGTCACGGTAAACCGAGGGACCACGAAAGGTTTGGCTGTGACGGCCGATCCCTTGGGGCTATCCACCCGTATCGGGGAGGTTACTGCCCCTGCAGGCACCGTTGTGTCGATGCGTGTTGGCGATACGGACGAAATGGGCGCCGCCACGTTTCCGAAAATCACCTTGTCGGCCGAATTTTCCAAATTCGTCCCGAACAATGCCACGGCGTCTCCCGGCTGGCCGAAGGCCGGCGCGAAACCGGTCAATCGCGGCGAGGGATCCGTGACTTCCACCTTGGCCAGATTGGGCAGGGACGCATTTCCCGCCTCGTCGACCACGACCAGTTGGAAAGAATGGATGCCCGGCGCCAAGCCATCGACGACGATGGCGGGCGTATCGGTTTCAATCGATGTACCTGGAGTAAACGCGGCCATGAGTTCCGTCTTTCAGTCGATTTGTGTCCAGATATATTTAACGACCTTGCCCGGGGCGACGTCGCTCGACTTGTTTCCGTCCAACGTGAAGCTCTGGCCCGCTTCCACCTGCGTGGGCGCGATCAGAATGGCGGTAGGATTGATGGTGTCGCGCACAATGATGTCCACCGAGTCGGGCAAGCTGGAATTGCCGGAATCATCCACCACGACCAATTGGAATTTATGCCGACCGATGGGCAAGGGCGAATCCGAATTAACGGTTACCTCGATGGTTGGTGTGGTCGTTTCCACGGATGCGCCGATGTTGAAGATGGCCATGATAAAGCTCCTTTCAGGAAAGTTGAATCCATTTGAATTTGGTCAGCGCCGCGCCGATTGGCGATCGGGACCCGCTGCCGTCGAGATCGAAAGAATGCCCAAGTTCCTCCTGCGCGTCCGGGCCTGCATCGGCGACGGGCAGCACGGGTCCTTGCGGCGCCGTTCCCGGTGAGCCGAATGGCCACAGCCGTAACCTGAACTCGGTATATTCCTTGTGCTTGGTCCGGGAAATGACCGCGATGCCGTCCGCAGGCAAATCGTACCAGTATTCCCGGCCCGTGCCATGATTGGTGATGGCTCCGTCGTGGCGGCGCGCTTCTAATTGCGCCAGGAAGTCGCGACCGGGAAGGCCATGCTTCAAGGTCACGGTCCCTCCGAGGCTCAAGGTGATGAAACTGGAATCGTACAAAGGCCCGGAAAAGCCCAATGGTTGCCCATCGAAGCGGAGATTGGACTGTGCATCGGTGAAGAACTTCCCGCTATGGCCATGTGCCAAGGGCGGCGAATACCAATCGCCTTTCTGAACGATGGATAGTGCGGCCGAGGCTGCTACGGCCGGCGCGGCCGGCGCGACCGACGCGACCGACGTAACGGACAGGTTACTGGGCGTGTCGAGCCCGGGTGGCGTGGGCGGCAGGGGTGCCGGACCGGGAACCGGGGTCAGGCTCAAGGGGGGATGCAATTCCGCGAAACGCACGCCGCCGTCGGCATAGGGCGGTGGAGCGGTGCGGGCTTCGATTTTGAACCCGTCGGTCAACAGGGTGGGAATGCCTTTCACTAACAGGCCGGAAACCAAATTGTGGGTCGCGACCAAATAAAGAACGGGAGCGGTTCCGGCAGCGCCTGATCCGCTGATTGGGAAGGCCGGTGTCAAGGATTGCGCAGCGGGCACGATCACGGAACGGCCGAAATCGTCCAAAGCCAATCCCGGCGCGATGCGAATCGATCCGGCTTCCCCTGCGTCAACCTTTAGTCCGTATACGACTTTTCCGAATCCAGCGGCCTGGCGCATTTGGAGAATGCCAGCCTGCAGGATGTCCTGCAAATTGTCGAGATGCTCCTTGGTGACCCGCATCCCTTCCTGGAATACGGTTTGTCCGTGCGGCGCGTCCATTAAGCGGTTTTCTCCTTGTAGGCTGCGGTGGCGGTCAAGGTAAGTGTTCCCGAAGCGCGGACGGTCAGCCGGATGGGGATGGCCACGGATTGGGTTACGGGTGTTAACTCCTGAGTTACCCCGCCTGGAAGTTGCAATGCCACCGGAACCGCGTCCGGGCCCACACCGGTGGATGCGGCGGGTTGCGCCGCACCTGCGGGCCAGACGATGTCCAACAAGGGTTGGTTTTCCTTGGGCAAGGGCTTGCGCAGGATCAAAGCTTGCGCTCCGGGATACAGCGGCGTGAAGGATTCGCCCGAGGCATGCGGATTCAACCTGGGCACGGCACGCCAGGGACCGCCTTCCTGGCTCACGAGCGTACGGCCGTCATTCTCCGCAGCCGGTACCCCGCGCCATTCGCATGCGCCGGTTTTGGCTTTGGCCGTCAGCCAATATTGGCCGGCCTTCAGGTTGAGGACCGAGGGCAAAAGGACATCCGTCCAGGCCGCAGGGCCGGCATTCAATGGTGAGGATGCGGATGATGACACGGCGCCGGCGGCCTGATCGGGAGCGGGCGCGATCAAATTTATGGGCACGGAGGCCAAGGGCATTCCAGTCGTCGGTTGGCCATGCGCGTCCGGATAAACTTCCACGATCAAGGTCGCTGTGGCCGCGGGCGTGGGCAGGGAAAAGCCGTATACTTCGACGGCCTCGTTGAAGGCCAAGGTGCGCGCTACGCTGAAGCGGGCGCTGACGGCAAAGCCCAGCAAGCCGGGATCCGCAGTGGTTTGCGCCGGGAAGGAGCGCCAGACGGGAAACTTCCCTTTGACCGTCATGGCCAAGGAGTCGACGCGCCAAGCTGCCGAACTTGGCGCCGGGAACAGTAAATCCAGGGAGGTTGATTGCAAACCTTGTAAGGATACCTCCACGCTGGCTTGGCCGCCCCATTGTCCCGAGGCTTGCAAATCCGGCCGCAAGCCGGAGACGTTCAAATCCGCGGAGAGCACGCCGGGCGAATCCGTAGACAAAACCAATTTGGGCTGCACGTTTCCCGATTGGCCGGCCAGCAAGGCGTTCAGATCGGCGCCAATCCCGGTAACTTGCACGGTACCGTTGAGCGACCCGGGATGGGTCCAGAACGGCAGCCGCCCCTCCAGCGAGGCTTTCACATTGGACGGGAAAGTCGCCGTGCTGAGACCCAAGGACTCCTGCAATTGCACCGCGGTAAATGCGCTGCCGGAAACCGCTTGTACCTGCACCAATAATTTCTGGGTGTCCGAGCTGGGAAAGGGGACTTGCGTCGCGCCCGTGTCGTCGCGGCTGGGCACGAAATCGGAACCACTTTTATGGGCAGGATACAGCGATTTATCGGCGAACCCGGTACCGAGCCAGGGCAATACCAAGGTGACCTTTCCGACCGATGCATCCATGTACAGGAGCAGCAAGGAGCGCAGCCCGCCGAAGTCCAGTATAAAGGCGTGTTGGCTTTCATATCCGGGCCCGCGAGTCGCGCCGGTGGAATCGTAAGTCACTTGGCTTTCCGTCACAGCCACGCCGGAAAAATTCTTGAGCCTCCCGTAAAAGGATTTTCCCGAAACATTGAAAACCAAATCTCCGAAGGCGCTGCCGCCGGGGAAGGCGCCCAGCGGCACAGACAAGGTTCCGCTTTGATCGTCCTCCAATTTGGGCCGGGGACGGCGATCAACGAAGCCGCCTTTGGATTTCACGGATGTGGCTTCCATGGGAGTGGATTTGCCCGAGGCGGGATGTTTGGTGACGGGAAGGGGCATGATGATTCCGGTTAGGCGTTATTCAGGAACAGTAAATCGCCGTAGATGGATTTGGCCTGCGTGGAGAAACTCGGATCCGTCGGACTCAAACCGAATTTACTTTCCATCAACGCGTTGATAGGCCCGGTTTCATTGAGGTTCAAGTTGTCATAAGGCTTGTTCTGGTTCAGGATCAATTGCGCAGTGCTGTTGGATGAGACATCGGTCAGCAAATCGCCCAGGGTCTTGTTGGAGTAGGTATCGCGGATTTTCGGATTCACGTTGAATGAGGTAATGGGGATGATATGCTTTTGCGCCAAGGTCAGGGAAATGGCCGTGCCCGCGGGTACGACATTGCCCGCCGGCGGATCCTGGCCGATCACCACCGTCTTGGAGAAAACGATCTTCGGTGGAATCGGCGGCAGAAAGCGGCTGGTGAAATCGGTGTTGTCCTTTACCAGGATAAAGTCCGAGAACTTGAAGATATTCTGTGAAGCCAGTTGGAACTCCGATTGGGAAGCCAATTGGAAATCCGACTGCGCGGCGACTTGCCCGCCCGATTGCGCGGCCGACGCCGACCCCACGGTCAAGGCTTTCTTTTGCGGCGTTGCTGGTTTCACGACTTTTCTGGTGGCCATAATGGGACTCCTTGGAATTTCTCCGGGCCTTGCGGCCGCGCGAATGTTTTAGGTGAAGCTCTCCGCCGTCTTGGTTTCGCCGAGTACAAGACCCGCCGATTCCAATGCGACCTTGGCTTCTTCCAAGGTGAGACCGGAAAGGTTGGGCACTTTCTTTTGCGCCAGGAATTCCGCCTTGGCGGCAACTTGCAATTGGATGGAAGTATTGACGGGTACCAGCAAATCCGGATCGGGGAATTGGTTGAGCACCATGGAAAGGGCGGCATCCGCAGGCACGGCGGCGGGCGGGATATCCACGCCACGGGAGGTGATGATGCGGCCCACTTGCAATTGGGCGCCCAGCACGGTGGCGATGGCGTCGTTCAAGGCCTTGCCGAACAGGGCCGGCATGCTGACCTTGATGACCACGGCCGTCATGAGTACGGAAATCGTTTGCGCCGTCCCGGAATTGTCGATGGTCAAGGCGCGCGTCTCCGGCGAATAGCCGTCGGCTTCCACCGTAACCGTGTAGTTACCCGGGGGCAATCGGTCCACCAGGTATTGGTTCACGCCTGCGCCCGCGAAGGTGCCCACACGCGGCGGACCCGCCGTGGCATCCGTGGACGTCACGGTGACGACCGCGCCTTGCAGCAGGGAACCGTCGGATTTGTCCACCACGGCCACGGAAAGTTCAGCCGCCTTGGTCAGCGTATCGAAAATGTTGCGCACGGCCAGCACCAGGTTGTTCCAGCCTTCCGCGGTGATGGGATCTCCCGGCTTGGCATCCAGAAGAGGAGGAAGGGTCAGCATGGCTTGGATCTCCTTGATCGTAGGTTCATAAAGTCGTCGGGTCGAAATCCACGCCGGTCCCGGATGGATCGGCGGCGTCCTCGAGCACGCCCGTGCCCAGGATCCATTTGTCTTCGAAATAGTCCACGACCAATTTGACGCCTGCGGATCGGAATCGCTCCAGTCCCGCGCGCACCAGCTTGCGTAGGTCTTGGCCGTCAAGTAAATCCGTCTCCAGGCTTTTTAATTCCGTGGGCAACAGCACAAGCACGGAAAACGGATCATGCTCGTTCCAGGTGAGGTTGACCTTGCCGGAAGGATCGGGAAACGGCGGGGGATCGATCGGAATCATTTTGGAATCGAGGGGAATGGGGAAGCTGAATACGCATTGGCCGAATTCCGACGCGTCGAAGGCGCCCTCTTCCACCGAGAAACGGAATTGGCTTTCGCCCAAATGCATTTTGGTGACAGGGAGCGTGGCTGTTGGGGTGACGATGGGCCGCGGGAAATTCCGATCCATGGCGCCGACGGGTTGCACGGTGACCGCGCCCGGATCCGGGTCAGGGTCGCCGTCGGCAGGGGAGAATTTGGTGTCAGGCGTATCGAGCATGCCGCCGGAAAAAACATAGGCTTTGTCCGTCGCGTCCACGCCGTTCAAATACACCTTGCCGTCCCGGGCGAAAACCAATACCTGGCCGTCCGCCAGCGCATCGCGATAGCCCACGCCCATGCGAAGACTTTCGTTGATGACCATGGGCCGCACCGTCCTATCGCCGGTACCCGTAACCTGGATGGTAACCTGCCCGTGATAGAAGCCGCCGCGCTTGACCTTGAACCATTCGTCCTCGATTCGGTCCACATCGCCCGTGGTTTTTTCCAGAATCGGATTTTCAACGAGGTAGATGAATCCGCTTTGCAAGGTCCAGGCCCCGTCCACCTTCATGCGGTATTTCACCGCCATGCGATGGATGAAACCGCCGAAGGGCAAGCCCGCATCGGGATGTTCCAAAGCCACGACGCCCGTAGCCTTGGCCGGAACGGGAGCGCCGCCATCCGGTCCGCCGTCGGGATCAGCGTCGACCAATATGGCCGCGCCTTCCAATAGCGCCGCGACCGTGCCGCAACCGTCCAACAAAATGCGCGCGATGCGTTGGATCCAATCCTTCAACTCCGCGAGGTAGTCGGAGTATTGGAAATCGCGACTTTCTTCCAAGGACAAATCACCCGGTCCAGGATCGTAGATTCCCTTGTCGTACAGCTTGCGCAGGATGGCGAAGTCCGCCGGTTCCAAGCCCAATAAGGACGCCAATCGCAAGACGTCGCGTTCCTCTTCCGCCGCCGTGAGCCGATGCGCGCTTTGCACCCCCAGCAACAGCCGCTCGGACTCATCCAAATCCTCCCCCAGCGAACGCGCGGCTTCAGCCAGGTTTTTGCCCGGATGATCCATGCGCATGAAAGACGGGAAGCGTCCCAGGATTTTCGCGCTGCGGCCGGTGAGGGACTTGGCCATTAAGCTTTCTCCACGTAGGTCACATTGCGCAACAAGGCGCGATGATCGGCCGGTATGTCCGTCTTGGGATCCGCGGAATTGTCCTTGCGGATGATTAGTCCATTGGCATCGCTTTCGCCCACCCAATCCAGATCGGCTGCGGCGAGGGTCTCATAGTTGTCTCCGGCGGAGAGTTTGGTGAGGACGGAATCGGCATCTACCGTGGTCGGTGCGGCGGCGAAATAATCGACCAGTTTGGAACGATTTCCTTTTGCGCGTCCGCGAACTTGGCGGAGCCCTTGGGCTTGAAACGCACGCTGAAATCGAAATCAAGGTCACCGGAAAAATGCACGTTGAGCCGGGTCGCATCGAGGACGGCCTTTTTGCCTTCGGGGATTTGCACATTGCGCTTCACCGTGGCAGGGTCGCCGACCGCAGCGAGAAACGCGACGCAGTCTTGCAAGCCGGTTACGGCCATGATATCGGCGATTAAGCGGTTGTATACCAGCATGCCACCGATAGGCAAATTGTCGATGTGGTTTTGCACCGCGGTTTCCACCGACTGTTGCATGGCGGTTTTTTCCGGACCGGCCAAGCGGGGATTCTCCGGGAACAACAAAACATCGCATAAAATCGGCAAAGCGAAATCGCTTCCGGGTGGAGGAGCAACCGCTTCCCATTCGTCATCGCGGGCGGAATCGGCGGGAGAGGCTGCGGGACCGGAGGGCGAGGATGCGGAGGCGGAAGAGGGATCTACGATAGCCAGGTTATGCTCGACGCGCACGCCGGCGGGGCGGCTGTCCAAAATCGCTTGCACCACATCGCTTTGGAAAGAGGCGTCGTCATTCCTGGCCGAGTCCAAAAAGATTTGCACGAAGCCGGGACGATCATCCAGGAACTCCTGGACCTTGACTTGGTTTTCCTTCAGGCCCACGCCCGTCAGGGCCAGCAGCATGGCGCGGGGAGTAGCGCGCCCGATACGTTCGGCCACCTTCTTGGCGCGGCTCCGGAGTTCCGCATCGGACTCGCCTGTGGCGCCGAACAACGTCGCTTCGTCGTTCACCACTTGCGTGATGCCCAACAGGCTTTGGTTCAAAATCGTGATGGTATTCGCCGGTACCACCGCTTTGGCGCCTTTGTCCTCGGCGCGAATTCCGATCTCGACCGAGATCTGACCGCGGCGCAACGTCTTGGCTTCCGTGGTCACGAACGTGGCCTGCGGGGCCAAAGCCGTGCTGACCTTGGTGCCGTCCGGAATGAAGATGTCGCCCGGGGCCGGTGTGTCGCGCAGGAAGCGCACCTTGCCTTGCGCGAAGTCCCGGCCCTTGCGTTCGATGCCGAGCAACGCCACGACCTTGTCCAGCGAATCTCCTTCCGCCGTGTCCACGAAGCCGCCCTTATAGACGCCTTCGATTTGCTTGCGCAGCACGGCCAGCTCGCGCGCGAACGATTCCGCCAAGACGCGGTTGATGCTGCCCACATTGCGATCGGTGATGGGCGATTGGAAGGATTTATCGTGATAGTAGCTGACGAAGAATTCCGTGCCTTCCAGCGGCCAGGTGGTGCCGGTATCGGGTTGCAGCGGATCGTCTTTCGACGCGAAGAATCGCAGACGGCCATCATCGCCGACTACATAATCGCGGCCATCGGCGAAGACGAAAAATCCGTCCACAGTTTGGCCCGACACGCGCAAAGTATCGGTGAGCACATGCTCCGGTTGAAGCTCAAAAGCAAAGCCGCCGATATTAACGTCCGGGAAGAAGCGATGCGACTCGCGGGCCACGCCGCCGGTCAAGGCAGTCAATAGCTGATCGGCTATATATGGATAGGATTCGGCTGCGAAGCTCATAGCGGTTCCGAGAAATTGAAGGGTATGACCATGTCGTGGGGAACCGGGTCCCCGATGAAGGACAAGGTGAGGTTGATGTTCACCTTGTCGCGATCGCGCCCGGCCACGAAGTCGATGCCGGCGCGGTGGATTTTTTCGATGCGGGCCTCGAAGGCCAAAGCTTGCAAGAGATACAACTTGATGAGGTTCCGATTGTTGGCCGTGTTGGGTTGGCCGATTAATTCATGATGCCGCGAACCGTATTCCGGGTGTCCCAGGTCGGCCAGTTCTCCCTTGACGGTTTTGATGCGGTGGATCACGGCTTGCACAGCGTTGTTGATGCCGTCGTTCAAAGCCCAGTCGCGAATCAGGGATCCGTCCACCATGTGGCTCACGGAATCTGCGTCCACATCTTCGTGACGTCCGTCGGTGATGCGATAGGTCGCCAACAAATCGACCCCTAAGGTATCGGTCCGTTTTTCCTTGGCCATGTTCAGCATCCCTTCCGATGGGGTTTTGACGTTCTGCTGCGCGTTCCAGTAATCATGGCGGCCATCCATCCGTGGCCGTGGGCGAGGCCGGCGGTCCCATGATGCTTAGAATTCCCGGCGGCGAAGGAATCATATCGCCCATGCGCACCAGGGCCATGCCGTTCACCGTCGCGCCGGATGATCCCAACGGTCCAATCACCAAGGGATACGGAGCGCCCGTCAAGGTATTCGTCATCTGGCACATCGATCCGCTGACGGCCAACGGCATTCCCGAGGCCGTCAATATCGTTTGCGGGATTTGCACGATGACGCCCATATCTGGCGGCCCGGCCGCTCCGGGGGTCACTTGCACCATGCACCCGATGGTGACGAAAGGTCCCGACATATGCGTTCATCCTCTCCTTCATCCCGCCGAAAAATTGATCATGCCGGAAACCGTGACCGTACTGCCTTTGACGGTAGCGGATGCACCGCCTTCCATCTGGGCCGAGGTTTGCGCCTTGGCCGCGATGGTGAGGCCTTCCAGCTTCATGTCGCTTCCGGCCATGAGTTTCATTTTGCCGGCGGCTTCCAAAACCATGTCGCCTCCAGCTTCGAATTTCACGTCGTCATCTACCTTGATGGACAGCTTGCCTTTGACCACGATTTTCGCGTCGCCGCCGCTCTCCAGCGTGACGGACGTGCCGCCCCAATCCAGCACGGCGGATCCATCCGTCAAGGTCAGGCTATTGCCGCCGGGGAATTCCAAATAGGCCCGGCGAATGCCGTCTTCCGAATCATCCGGGCATTGATAAACCATCTCGTGGACTTTGGATTCCGGGGGTCGATCCACATCGTTGTATAAGCGGCCCGTTATTATCGCGCCATGCATGTTCCCGCCGACGAATTGCACCAGGACCAAATCGTTCACATTGGGGATGGCCGCAAACCCGATCCGAGGGACCGCGATGGGAACTTTTTTCAATTCCAAGCCGGTATCGCGGAGCTTGATGTCGCAAGCGTAGTTACCGTCGCTAGGGCTGGGGTAGGACGCCGTGATGACCGCGATTTCGGCCACGCGCACTTTGGAAATTTCGCTGCGTATCAACGCCTGGATCATTCCCACCAAATCCAGTCCCGCCGCAGTAGACTGCAATGCGGGCCTCATGGCATGCCTCCTAAAGTCACGAAGCTTCGGAAACCGGTGCCGCGTCCTAAACTATGGCGCACGGCCATGACCTGGTACAATCCGTCCGCGTTGTCTCCGGGCAGATCGATTAATTCCACGGCCTGGCCGAGGGTCACATCGGCGTTACCCATCAATTCGATGACGCCGCCTTGCGCGTCGCGTTGGCTGAAATATAAGCGGGCCTTCGCCGCGATATCGGCCGCGTCCTTGTTGCGCAGAACCGGATCGGAAATCACCAAGCCGTCTCCGGTGCCGGCTTGGCCTTTGTTGGGAGACGGGTCCTTAACGAGCCACGAGGCGGAATCCGATCCCTGGCTGCTGGCCGGGCTCTCCGGATAAACCGCTACGGCGGCGATGGATCGGTTTTGGAAAATATCGGCGGCCAGTAGATCGATTCCGTAGTGGAATTTATGATCGGCGGCGGTGATGTTGAAGGCGGAAAACACGAGCTTGCCTTCCGGGTTGCAATACAAATCGAAACCGCAACGGCGGGCCAGCCCCAGGCAATGATCCCAGCGGTCGCGCGCCGAGTCCGCCAGGTATTGCGGCAGGTCCATGCCGTCGTCGGCTGTGCCGATGTCCACGCCCGCTTCGCCGCACAATGCCGTCACCACTTGCCCGGCGCTTTGGCTGACGTAGGCGGTATCGCCGCGGCTACGGGACAACAGGGCCTGGCTGCCCACCGCCGTCAGCTGCGTCGCGCCCACGCGCGGGGCCAGGGATTCCACCGTGCCGGTGAAGACGAGGCTGGTGTCGCCGTCCCAGCCCAACTCCAAAGTGACATCGTCCCCGCTGTGGATGTCGAAGGATCCGGTTTGTCCGAGTATCGCCACCAAAGCATCGGCCCCGGCGTTCTTGGACAGGCGCAGATCCAGGGCGATCAAGGACGCGAAGGTGTCCAGCGAGAATTCCTCCCCGCCGGCTTTCAACTTATATGCGGGCCGCAAAGTAAAGCTCATGGAGTCACCAAGACGTTACTGGAGGTAGGCCAATCGAGGGATTGGGGGATGCCTTTGGGTTTCATGGGCCAACCGCTCATGATGCCCTCGTCTGCGAATACGAACGGAAGACTGGCCTTGCTCAGCGAGCCGCGGCTCACGGCGGGATAAGTCGAAATCGGAAGCATGGGCGCCGGTACGGGCCCTCCCCCGCGCACTTCCATATGCACGTGATTGTGCAGGCTGTTGCCGGTATTGCCCGTTTCCATGATTTGCTGACCCTGTACGACCTTGGTGCCGATGATGTCGGCCGAGGTAATGGTGGCTTCGGTCTTGCCCAGACGCGCGGCGAAGGAACGCCGCACGCTGCCGTTCCGACCATGCCCGTAAATGGCGTAGGTAGTCGTGGCCGCGCCGCCGTCTTTCTTGTCATGGTCGCCTGCCGCAACGTCATGGCCGATGCAGATGAAATTCCAGGCGTCGTTGGTGGATTGACCGGGGATGGTGGCTCCGAGCGGCGCATCGGTCGATTTGTTCTTATCATCCTCACACCAATCGAAAAAGTCCACCACCACTCCACCGCGCGAGGCCAGCAAGGGATCGCCCTGATCCAAGGCGAAGTCGTAGGCGTACACCATGGACGTGCCGGTGCCGTTTTCAAAAGCCTTATTGTTATGGCTCCATATGCCCTGGTTGCCTTGGATGCAATGGTAGGTTTTGTCCTTTTCCCAAGGCAATTTGTACGGTGAAGTCGCCGGATCCGGGTAACCATCAAAGGGCGCTCCGGTCGGATTGTATTTTCCTTTGTCCGTATCGTTTTCCTTGGAGGTGTATAAGGTGATCCAATAGGACAACAGCACCTGCACGGGCGCCTGCCAGAGTTGATTCAGCCACGCGTACGGATCCACCGCGCGCGCCAGGCATTCCGCGCCCACGGAAGCCACGGTTCCGGCCAGCACGCCGGTGGCGATGCCGCCGCCCAGCCAAATGCCCGCCGTGGTTTTCACGTCCTTGAAAATGAGGACATAATCCTCCCGGGAAACCAGCCGCACCAAAACCTGGCTGGTGGCCAATCCCACCAAGGCACCGACTAAGCCATCTATTTCCTGGCGATTGTTGGGACGCGTATCTTCGCCGCTGGGAACGCCTACATCGCCTTTATAGTTGAGCAAGGTCATGCTCGAAAGCAAGGCGTCGCGCAGAGAGTTGCCCAGGGAATTGTAGATGTTGGCTTCCACGGCATCGGTACCGAGCAAGGTGACCCAATGTCCCAGCCACGCTTTGGGCGCGGCCTTCGAGTGCACGCCTTCGAAGGAAGAGAGGAAATAGGTGCCGAAGCGCACCGGCACCACGGCCTTTGGGGGAAGCGGTCGTTTGGCGAAGGCGCGGAACAGGCCTTCCAAGGTGTTGTAGGACATGTGCCCGACATTGGAAACAAAATCGCCCTTCTCGATGGAGAAGGCATGCATCAGGAATTCGATGGCGTTGGTGACCCAGGTGGTATGGCGCGCCACCGCTTCCATGGTCTCCTGCTTGAAAACATTGAAAGTGTAATTCCGATATTGCCGATGGGTTTGTTCGCCGGTGCGTTGATCCACAGTGATTTCCGGACCGTCCGTGCCCCCGACCGGGATATGCTCGAATTGTAGCGGATCCTGGGCGATGGGATAATCCGCGCGCAGGAAATTCCGACGCACGGTGCGGTTGGTCCCGCCCTCCACGACATAATCGTCTCCGGGCATGGGCAACTGGAAAATCTTGACGAAGATTTTGAAAATGGTGACGCCCGCCGGCCTGTCCTTGCCGCCCAGCAGCCAGGAAGCATACCATAAATATTGGTCATCGGCGGAGGCCGAGCCCGCTTCACCCGCGCCCACGCTGCGCGATCCCAATCCCGAGAACGGCACGATGTCCAGGAGATCGGCGCCGGTTTCCAGGGCCGTGGAGATGGCCTTGAAAATGCAGGCCGCTTTTTTCACGGCGGTTTGGAATTCCGGCTGGGCGATGGTGTCCAAGATGGCTTGGGCGATTTTCTCCGGATCAAAATCCGGGAAAACGATGATCCCGCGTAGGGTGCGTTTCAGTCGGCGCAGCAGGAGCGCCATTTCGATCAAGGTGTTCTTGTCTTCCGGCTCCGCGGCCAGGGCCGCGCTTTGCATGCCTTCCACGACCTGGTCGATGAAGAAAAAAATCAGGTTTTCCAGGAAGGCGGGGTTGAGCCCCAAATCGACTTTGACGATTTGCGTGGCATGCTCGCCGATGGCTCGTGCCTTGGCGATGTCCAAATCCCCCAAGGTGTCGGTAATCAAATCCAACACCGTCTGCAGGGCTTTGAGAACGTCGGCGGGATTGGATGAGGAAAATCCGTCGGCAATGGTTTGGATCTTGGCTTGCAGCGGCGCGAAGAGCCCGAGTATACGGCGTTTGGCATTGTCCAGGCCGCCACCGGCATTGGCCTTGATGCGATCGGGCAATAGCAGCAAGACGTTTTTCAAGATGCCGATCAAGGTCTGGTTATGCGCGGCATCGGCCAGCAATTTGACGATGATGTCGATGATGTCGGCCAACATCAAATCATCGGGCGCGGCCTTGGCGGCCCTTTGCGGCTTGGTGGGATTGAGGAGTACGGATCCGATGGTCATGATTTCATCCTGCTTGCCGCCTAGAACAGGCTACCCACGGCGTCGCTGACGGCTGCGCCCACGTCCCCAAGATCGATCGAGATGTGCAACGGTGGCACGGCGTCCAGCATGTCCTTATAGGCTCGATTGACCTTCTCCAATTCGCTGCTCAACTCGTCCGCCAGACCGTCCATCCGTTTGGATAAGGAGTCCACCGGCTTGGTCAAATCCAATGCCGCGATCAACGGCACGATTTTTTGGTCGTACAACGGCTTGATCGTTTCCGCCACGATTTTGGCCGGATCCAATCCCTTCAGCGTATCCACGATGCCCTGGTACAAATCGTCCAGCGCCTTCACCTCCGCAGCCGGCAGGACCTGGCTCAAGTCCAGGCCGTCCAATACGCCCTTAAACGCGGCGTCGACCAAATCCTTGAGCTTGGCCGGGCCGATGGCTTCGAATTTTCCCTTGATGGTGTTGAACACGTCATCCAGGCTTTGCGTGAGGAAATCGAGATTCAACTTCTTGAGGCGGTCGACCAATTGTTTCAGCGCGTCTTCAATGCCCTTGAGAGAATCCGGTCCTAATAGCAAGGCCGTGATCTTGGCGGTGAGATCGTCCATGAGGTGGGTGATCTCGGTGACCAAGGTATCGATGAGAGGGCGCGCGGGCTCCAATAGTCCGAATAGGATTTTGAACGGTGTTTTCAATTGCGTGGCGACGATGGGCTCCACCCAGGACTTAATGGCCGAGGCACTGGCGGTTCCCAGGCTGCGTAACTCACCCAACAATCCGGTGGCGTCCAAATACAACGCGTCCCAATTGGAAAGGAAGTCCGCCAAGGCCGGTCCGGCCGTTTGGAGAGCCGATCGCAAGTCCGCCAAACTTTGCAGAGGCTTTCCGTAGGCCAAATCCAAAGGTTTGCATCGCGTCATCGCGGCGGTCAAAGACGTTTTCTCCGAGGAGGCGGGTAAAGCCGCCAGGGCTGAAGCCGATACACTTTGGGCCGCCACCAACCAGTCGGAAAGTTTTTTGGCCGGATCCAAGGTATTCAGTCCCGCCAGTGCCGGGTCGACGATACTATGGTAACGCGCGAGTAACGCATCCTTTTTGAGGCCGTCCAGTCCGCCTTGCAGGTTATCCAAGGCTGATTGAATAGGCGCCAGCGAGGTAAGCGAATCCAACTTAGAGAGGATGGCGTCGACCCAGGCATCCATTTGTCCGGCGGCGTTTTCCATCCCATCGGCCATGCCTTTAATCTTGATCAACAAGGCCTTGAGCTTGTTTCCCGCGTCTACGGCTTTCTGTACCTGACCGAGCACGGAGTCGATGGCAGCGAAAATCTCGTCGACTGGTAAGGCGTCGATAACGCTTTTGATGGCGGACTGCAGGGCGGTATTCAATGGGGCCACCAAGGCAGACGGCTTGAACTTGTCCAACGACGACAGTAATTCGTTGAAGGGCGCTTCCAGCGGCTCCAGCAATTTCCCGGGGTCGGCGCTTTTGAGCAAACGCTGCTTCAGGGCGTCCAACTCTTTGTTCAAAGGCTCCAGCAACTTGCTGGGCTTGAATTGGTCCATGAAGGACACCAATTGTTGGAAGGGCCCGGACAATTCCTTGGCCACCACGGCGCCGGGATCAAAACCCTTCACGGCGTCGAGCACCTTCTTGGGTTCATCCTTCAACGTCTTGATCAAATTCACGGGAGGCTTGTCGAGCAAGTCATTTAAATTCTTAATCAACGGATCCGTGAGGCCGTGCAAATCGTGAGGCAGCAAAGCCACGGCCGCTTGCATGGCCAATTGCACCGGCACGCCCAACTTGGACGTGTCCAGGGCCTTGAGCATATCCGTGATCTTCTGGATATCGCCCACCACTTCGGCGGTGATGGGAGTGAATGAGGCCCCCTGTAACGCCTGAGTTACCTGTTCGATGGCGCCCTGGATGGTGGCCAATGCGCTTTTCACGGCGTCGGAATCCAGGATGCCGGCCAGGGAATTGATGGCATCGGTCAGGGCGGTTTTGATGCCGTCGAGATTGATCGAGCCCACCGCGCTCTGGATGGACGTGACCACGGAATGTACGGCGTCGCGCACGGGGGCGAACAAATCGTGGAGTTTCTGGACCAAGGTGTCTTTAAATTCGTTCAACGCATCCTGGACCTTGGAAATCAAGGCTGCGGTGTCGATTTGGTTGAGCAGGTCTTCCGCATGCGAGAAAAGCTGCTTCACTTGCAATGTCGCTTCGGCCAAACCCGAGTCCAGCCCATCGACTACGGATCGCGCGCCGTCTGCGGCGGTCTTCAAGGGAGCCTGCAATACGCTAAGATCGATTTTTCCCGCCAAGTCCTGAAGCCACCCGACCAGGGCGCTGATTTTTTTCTGGACCTCGTCCAATCCGCCGGCTACGGCCCCGGTGACGCTTTCGACCAAGGGTTCCAGGGATTTCATGCTGTCGCTGGGACGCAAGGCGCCCAACACGCGGCTCATATTGGCTTCGAGGTCTTCGCCCAAATGCCCGAGACTATCCTTAACCGATGCCAAGGTGGCCGCAGGTCCCGCGTCGGGTGTCACGCCGAACGCGGTAATCAAGGCATCGTATTGATCAAGCAATCCCGCGATGGAAGTGATGGCCGCGGATGCCGGAGCTAGGTTCCCGGCCGCGACCGCGACTCCCGCTTGCTTAAACGCGGCCGTGATTTGATCGGCCAGGGTTGCGATGGCGGGCAGATCCAAGGGACCCAACGCGCTGAGGCCGGAAATTCCGGATAAGCCCCCAGCTGCATTATCGTCCAGGAAGGACCGCACCGAGGAAAGGGTGGCGGCCATCTCGGCACTGAGGCCGGAGGCATCCAACCCATTCCAACGCACCAAGGTGTCCAAGGGCTGATAAATATCGTCCAGGATGGGGATATGGTATTGACCGAACTTTGTCCATTCCCCGGGAGCAAGTCGTTCATGCAACCAGGGCAATAAAGTGGAGACATTCAAAGGGCTGGGCAAAAAGGCCAAACCGGAATCGACCGCGTCCACGGTATCGGAGGCTTTGTTCGCCGTTGCTCCCGTGCCGCCCGCACCACCAGGAGCGCCGCCACCGGCACCTCCACCACCAGGAGAGCCTCCGCCCGCGGAATCTCCACCCGGTGATCCGCCGCCCGGCGCTCCGCCGGCAGATCCACCCGCTGGTGCGCCACCACCCGCCCCGCCGCCTCCGGGTGCCCCACCCGCCGGTGCCCCGCCCGCAGGAGCGCCGGCATCCAGGCATTGGAAATCGATCGACTGGATTTTTTGCAAGGTGTCGAACAATTTGAGCACGTCTTCCAAAATGGTGGCCAAGCCAGGCCCCACTTGGGTGCCCAGTTTATCCAAACCATCCAGTAACCCGCCGGTTACGCTGGAAATGTCGGTCGGAAGGGCGTCCTTTAATCCGGATATTGCCTTACCGAGATCGCCGGCCACATCCAGGTTGGGCAGGGACGTGCCTTGGAGTGTGGACGTTAAATCCCCGATGCTGGACGGCGGATGCTGGGCCAGGTTTTGCACCGTGGTCAACAAACCGCTGAAAGCGCCGGCTTGCGATCCCAGTTGCGTCGCCAAGTCGCTTCCGGAAAGCCCGGATTGCAGTTGTTCGAATAAGGTGGGCATCAAGGTCCCCCGAAGAGATTCTTGATGGCGTCGGCCGCGCCGCCCAGGCCGCCCAGGGCGGATTTCACGCCGTCCAAGGCGTCTTTCAATGGCGGCGTCGGATCGGACAAATTGGGCGCGGAAAGAAGGTCGGGCAATTGCATGGCGTCCAGAAGCCCGGCGGCCTCGTCGGCCAGGTCGGCATCCAGCGCATCCTCGGCGGGTGGAGCCGGCGGCTCCGTGTATTGCGCCAGGGTCAAGGTGTAGCGAAAGGTATCCGCGCTGCCGGCCACCTCTTCCGCTTCCATGTCCGCGATCAACACCTGGTCGATTTCCGTAGCGGTTGTGATATCCGCCACGAAATCCATGGGATCACCCGCCAGGAATTTTTCCCGCACGGCCTTGAGGAATCCGTCGCGGGCGTCGTCCCCAGCCAAAGAGCCTTCGATGCGCAGGCAAATGGCCGCGGATCCCAGGTCCTGATGGTAACTTCCTTTGAGACCCGGCACAGGCACTTCCACCCAATTGCGGCGTTCTACGGAGCCGATGCGTTGTATCCCGGGAATTTCATAATCCCCGAGCATGGGTTTGATATTCATGACAGGTCGATTCCCCGGCGGCGGGCCTGGCTTCCCAGGATGCGGCTCAATTGATCGGCCAATTCCTCTTCCGCAAACCAATTCACTTCGGCATTAGCCGTGCGCGCGGAGGGATGTTCGGGCAGGCCTTCGCGCAGCCGACGCGTGGTTTCCAGCGGGGATGCCGAGGTGACGGGGTTGGGAATGGAAGATTGTTGCGAGTCGGTTCCTGGGAAAGTTTTACCACCGGGCGACGATGGGGTTGATGTTTCGCTCGTCGTGGAAAAACCCGGCGATGCGGCCGTGGGCGCGATTTTCTCCGCCGTATCGGAAAAGGCCGCCAAAGCGCGTTGCCAGACGGCAGGTAAACCCGCATAGGCGCCGGAAGTAACCCGTTCTGATCCGCCGCAGTCGGCACTTTGCCCATCCTTTTCCGCGTTCATGCGAGATACGGATGGACGCGAGGCCGTATCCGCGAAGGGATTTTTTGTCCCCAGCGAAGGGGCCTGAATCGGGGATGGATAAGGAGACGAATTCGGAAACCCGATGGGACCATTCGTACCGACTAGACGCGCGAGTTCCACGATAGGATTTTTATTCCCTTGTGATTCATTCCGTTCGGCAGGCGCTGAAAGTTTTTCCGGGGCACCTGTGGATTCATCGGTGGATTTATCGCGTAAGGCTTCCCAAACTTGGGATCGCTCCGGAGCTTTGGACCAGAACGATTTGGATCCGGAGTATTTCCATCCCGTCGCAGCCGGGTTGAGCCAAAGGGATATTTGGCCTTCGACAGAGGCGAATCGTGTTTGCCGGGAATGGGATTCGGATGTGTCGCTTGAGGCCCGGAGACGCGGAGTGATTCGAGAGCCCGGCGTGGTTTTATTTTTCCGGGAAGACTCCAGGAAGGCATTTCCAGACCCGGAAGTGAGCCTGCCCGTAACGGACAAGGTACCATGGTCCAAGCCTCCTAGAATCTCAGAAAGGGTGACGGGGTCCGGGTGGTCAGTAGGAAAATTCGCGCTGATATCGTCTCGGCTCGCAGCCCGCCTTAGAAAAGGAGATGGCATCCCAGGCGCCTTCCGGAGCGGCGGGACAGGCATAACAGTCAACGATGCCAGTGCCGGGGCATCTGCGGACTCTATCGGAAATGCATCGGTCGAACGGAGTTCCGGCTTCGCGAGGGCGGTGGCTCGCAACGACGTGAAAAGAATCCCCGTATCGGTTTTCGGCAACGCCAAGGAAACGGTGTCAAAGCGTTTGATGGCGAGGGAAGGGTTGAGGCCCTCCAGGGATCGACGCACTCGGGACGCCGGCTCGCTGAGCGACTTCACGGCCGGCATACCCTGCGGCATGAGCAACTTCCTAACCGATAGGGGAAAAGACATTTAAGCCGCGACCTCCGCTTTGTTCCGGCGCAGCATTTCCAAGTAGAACAGGATTTGCCCCATGGTCAAATCGCCCACCTCTTGCGGCGACCAACCGAATTCCTTGGCGAGCACGAAGCAGGCTTTGGCCAGCGGGGCCTGCACGGCGTCGGCCAGACTCTGGTCCTCCAAAGTCAAACCGCTGATACGATGGACTTCGTCCAATAGAAAACGGGCCAGCCCGGTATGAAGACCGTGCACCTGCTCGAAGCTCAGACTCGGCGCGACCAGGGCTTCCTTCACCATGAGGATGGATAGGAGGGAATCGTTGTCCTTTGCCGCTTTCGTCAGCTTTTGGATGTCCTTGACCGTCAAAGGCCGCATCTTGATCTTGGCGGAGGCGAAACCTCCACCTCTTGGCGACAAAACTTCGGAAGGGATTTCCACGTCATGCGTCGTGGAGCCTCCCGCCAGCAAGTCCTCGGCGCTCAAATATCCCATCACGTAACCTCCCAGTTACCGGGGCGCGGCGGCCCCGGCTTCGCTTGATTCGCTAAGATCGTTTAACCTTCCGAGTCTTCGACGGAAACCCACAGGGCCTTGAACTCGGTTTTTTCCATCACGAAATCGTCTTCCAGAACTTGGTAGCCCCAGTTCTGGATTTTGACCCCGTGTACGGTGACGGTAGAGGCGACGCCGGTCTTGGCCGGGTTTTCCAAGCGCATGCTCAAGTTGAAGGACGGGTTGATGAAGGCGCTGGCCGGACGGCTCTTGGCGGCATCGCCGAGCAGTAGCCGCAACAGTGCGCCGTTGATGGCCGCGCGCGAAAAGCTGCCGCTGACGTTCACGTTGCCGGAACGCAATTCCGTCGGGTAACGTTGGCCCAATTCATGAAAGGGCTGGACTTCCGAGTCGACGCGGATTTCCACGTCCGTGACGCGGCCTACCGGCGTCAAAGCGAATTCATCGATGACGGCGTGGGCGGCATCGCCTTCCGCACCGGTGTCCACTGCCAAAACCAGGGAGCCATCCGATCCCCGGAAAACGTTGGTATTCTTCATTTGCTTTTTCTCCTTGTTTCCGGCGGCCTTAGGCCAGGTTCATGATGACTTTGATGTAATCGATGCTGAAGGTGGGCTTGAGCACCATGGTGACCAGGCAAACCCCGGCGATTTCCTGCTCGCGCGTGGCGGTCACATCGAGCGTGAATTCCGTCAGCGCTTCGTTCAAGACCATGTCCGACAGGAATCCGTTCAAGGTGGCCTTCAAGGCCGCGCGTACGCGGGCGTTGTTGAGTTTGCCGATGTAGGGCAAGGAGCCGATGCGCGTGCCCGCCTTGGCGTAATCCACGATGCGCCGCACCGATACCTGGCGGAACGCGCCGTCGTCGGAGGTGATGCCCTTCACCACGCGGAAGCCCGCTTTCTTTTCCAACACCATCACACGGCTGGTGATGAGTTTCTTGATTTGACCGTCATTGTATTCCGTGGTCAAACCGGTCACGGCCAAGGTCTTGTTGGTGGGGGAGACTTGAACGGCCAAGGAGGCGATGAGACCGGCGACTGCGGCCGCGGCGTAGGAAGCGGTCAGGTTCACGACTTTTCCCGAAGCCAGGTCGTTGGCCTTGATGCCCGGAGCGACTAGGATTAAACGATCGTCCGCGACCGTGTTGGCGTTGGCGGCCACGGTGTTGATGTCGTCGGCGTCGACGCCGGCCACGGTGATTCGATCGCGGCCGTTGTTCTCTGCGGTTTCGGCATGCGCTTCCAGGGCGGCGGCGGAATCCTTAAGGGTTAACCCCGCCAGTACCACGATGTTGACGGCTTCGCCGTCAAGTGTGGCCAGGTCGGTGGAATACTCCGTAGCTCCGGCGCTTTCGCCATTGGATCAGCCGGAAAGGGGCAAGGCTGTGTCCATCACGCTGGGGAGCTTGGCGTCTGCGGAGGCGGCGATGTCCACGGTGACCAAGGTTGAGGCCGCTGCCACGTCGCGCTTCAAGTCCGTCGCATCGACCGAGGTATACACTTCTTTCACGTTGCCATAGACGACCTCAATCTGGCGGCAAAAGGATTTGTCCACCTGATAGGAGGCGATCAAGGTGTCGCCTGCTGCAGGAGCGTCGGCGGCGTCGAAGGTGACGGCACCTGAGGTCGGATCCACGACCACGCTTTTATTCTTGACCGCGCTTCCGGTGGTCTTGATGGCGAGTTTGATGACCTTGCCGGATACGGACTTTATCACCTTGATCGCGTTGTTGGCGGCGTCGGCGATATGTTTATGCAAATTGCCGACGGCGGAAGTAGCGAGGATTTGCTTGTTCGCTTCGACGAACCCGTTGGCTGTGGCGGCCAGAACCTGTACCGTGACCTCACCGACCAGGTACCCGGGGATTTGGCCTTGAAGGTCACTACGGTCCCGATATCGTCGGCCAAGGGGCGCACGCCCGTGTCGACGCCGGAGCTGGCGGTACGCACCGCGTATACCGTGGAGCCGCCGTTGGCGAACACCTGTTGTAAGGCGCGCACCAAAGTCAACTCTCCGGAAGCGCCGTCCACCCAAGCGTCGTAGTCGCCGAAAATATCCTTGGTCTCTGAAAAGGAGGACACGATGATGGCTTGGCCCACAGGGCCTTTCGCGGCCGTACCGACCACGCCGACATTGCCGGTGGCAATTCCCGAGACTCCGATGAGCCCTTCCGAACGGACCTCGATATAGGTCCCCGGGATGATCATTTCCGTAATCGCTTCCGCCATGACTGGTTGTCCTCCTGCTTAGGTTTTTTTCAGGTCCACGCCTTCCTCGAAAGGAGGCTGTATGCGCACGTCGATTTCCACGATGGGGCCGCCGGGTCCGGAGGCCACGGTTTCGATATCTTCAAAAACCATGTCGAATACCAAGGTCTGTTTCAGCGCCGTGCCGCCGCCGATACCGCGCAGGGTCGCCTCTTCCACCGGCAGCCACTTGGCTTGGCGCAGTTTCAGAAAACCTCTACCCAGCAAATCGGTATTGGTGCCCGCAAGTCCTTCCGCGGTGGCTACCGCCAAGGCGTTCGCAGCGTCTTCATCGGAAGCCCATAGCTCCACGTTCAGGGAACCGTTGATACGCCGCCCGCGTTCCTCGACCCAGGTATCGGTTGCATCCAGATGCACGCTGCTGAACCCGCCGATTCCCAACGGGCTGAAATCCAGTTCCGATGCCACGACCCGTAAGGTGGGAAGATCACCGCTGACTTTTGGAGTTAAATCACCAATCCTTCCGACCGGCAGGCCGGGCAGCGATAACGCCTTCAGAGAGGCAATGATTTCGGTGATCGGTTTCAGGGCCATAGTAAAAGAGAGTCCTCGGCACCGAAAATTGACGGCGCGAATAAAATTCACGTCCGCATTAGAGAGTTGTTGAGGCGAAAACGTAACACAAAAAAAATCGTTGCTCGCGGGTAAATGTTTCGAAAATGTTTTGGATAAAAAAAACGATAAATCGATAAATACGGTAAGATAAGATTTCTGAGAAATTCATATCGTAACATGTAAGTTACACTAAAAGGTTTTATGGTACTAAATCAGTAATACCTGTATTTACGGAGAACGTTTTATGTTGCCGGAAGTGGAGATTCGTTTTATGCTGCCGGAAACATTTTCCTTTTTCATTCTGGGGAAGGTATTGGGTAACGTGTAGGTTACCTAATCCAAATCCTTGCACGGAAATAAATGAATGCAAGGATTTAAATCCTTTAGGAATGATGTAAATCCGACTGGGTTTAAAAACTAAGGATGGTGTCTACCTGGAATAGCGGACTAGAGGAAATTCAAGAAACAAAATAAAAGGAGTAAACGGTAAAAACTCCCACAGATTGTTGTGGGACGAGTTGAATTTCCTTAAAAATGAAATGGAACAACAAATTCCGTTGCGGTATTATTGATTTCTAAGTAATTTCCACCCACCCTTATCCCAGCAAAGGAGCTGTCATGGTCATCAAGAATTTTTCCGCTCTCGTAATTGGACTCGCCCTCGTTACTTCCGCTTTCGCCGGTGCCGACAAGGAATGCCTGAAAAAAGCCAAGGCGGATTTCGCGACTGCTTCGGGCAGCTGCAAGTCCATGAAGGGCAAGGAAAAGAAGGAGTGCAACAAAACCGCCAAGGCTGACTACGCCGCCGCTAAGAAGGCTTGCAAGACCCCGGCCGCTGCTCCCGCCGCCGCTCCTGCCGAAGCCGCTCCGGCCGCTGAACCTGCTCCCGCCGGTTCCGCTCAGTAATTGATAGACTTGTGACTTGGCGGCATCAACGCCGCCCTGTGTTCACGGGTTAGGTAAAAGGGAAAAGCGCTTAGGTGCTTTTCCCTTTTCTTTTTGTTGTAGATGAAAACTGGCCTACTTTAATGGGGCGAACCCTTCAATCCGAAGCTACCCTTGTCTTTGGGAAGCTCCCGGGTTCACAGCTTGATATGCAGTTTTCCTGGGATAAGCACGGCCAAACCCGCTCCGAAGGAAACGCTTGGAACCGAATATGGGTTAAGAGTCAAGGATTCAGGAGTACGGTATTGTGGAATTCCACATACACAGCCAAATGCTGCCTCAGGCAAGCCGCTTTTTTCGTCGTGCACCAGGTCCTGCGAAACAACCGATTGATATTGGCCCTGAGCATCGCGCAGGTATGGTTCAACGAGAATAGGGGATCGTACCGCAACTTTTTCAATCCCCCCTGGCCCGTCACGCAACCCCGGCCTCCAAGGCTGCGATGATGCGTAGCCCCGGGAAAATTCCGTCGCACGAGGACCGGGTACAGTGGATCCTCATCGGAACGGAAAGCGACCTTCGCATCCAGCGCCTTCCGGATTCTATCGAATAGACTTTGCAGCGCCTGGGGCCGATGATTCGGGCGGGCGCCGTACTTGTGCCTTGAGAATGCGGCCAAGAGGCCCGAGGCGGGGATGGAGGAAACCTCGAAGCCCAATATTCTCCGTGTTCCCGCTTCTACGGCCAGGGAAACGGCTAAAGGTTTGCACTTGGTGTGCTCCAGCGTGATGAGGTCATCGAATTGTACTTCGGTGACTTTGGGGAGCGTTTCGAGCCATTGTTTATGCCTTTGCTCCGCCGCTTGGGCGAGGAAAGCCAATTTTCGAACCACCGTGATGCGATGGATGCCTAGGAGGAGGGCAATTCTGCGTTGCGAGACCCCGGAACTGAGGAGCTTGGCCACCTCGGGATTGGTCCTGCGTTTGTTCTGCCGGTAGGCAGCCTGGAAGGTTGCGGCGGAAAAGTGTCGCTTGCAGCTTTTGCAAACCCATCGTTGGATGACTTTGGCATCGGAGACACGGTAGAACGTACCATGTTTGCGCGGTTGAGGGGAGGAGCAATCGGGATTGGGGCAGCGCGGGACCATAAGCTGCACCCAAGGTAGCGGCTAACAGTAGAGGTGGCTGAAACCATTATCACAGAATTGCAACCACACTAAGATAGGCCAGTTTTCGGCCGGTAAGTATTCCCAGTTTTTGGATTTGTGTGTCCAATTCTGCAAATTCGAGGTTAAAATATTGTCAAAGCGTAAAAATATATCGATAAAACAATAAAATTGCCGTGTAAAATGGGGAAAATTCCTTAAATTGGGAATGCCTGCCTGAATGGGCAAGGTCAACCGATTTATTACGCAGAGGGGTTTGCGAGGTCGGTTTTATAAGAGGGGAGAAAGGAAGTCGGGGTGAATAACCTGTCGACTGTGGATTTTATCGCAAACCCAACCGTTCCAACTTGGAATCAATCTTTATCCAATCATGAGCTGGCGCTTCCGGGAAACCGGAGTGATTCGAATCTCGAAATAAGCGAATCGGAGGGCTCCGAGGCGATACTGCTTGGCGCTCAACTCGGAATTGAGCCACGCGGAAAATTGGGGCCTCATTTGAAGCTTCTATTCAGCATGGTGGAAGAGCAGCCCCGCGCCAAGATTAAGGATTTCTACGAGACCCTTAAAAGCAGGGCCTACGTGGGAAGCTATGATCTGGTCAAGAAAAAAATCCATTCCTTCAGACGAGAGTTGGGAAAGCAGGCCGGACAACTATTCGCTTCCGTCGACGTGCCCCGCGCGCAAGTCGAGTTGGTGAAGGTCAATCTAAAAGGAGCCGACCAGGAACTGAAAGGCTATCTGTTTACCATGACCTTGGGCCACTCGGGTAAATATTACGCCGAAGTCGGTGAAACCTGCGACATGGCGGCCTTTTTGAAATGTCATCAAAACGCTTTCGAATATTTCGGCGGAGTGCCTTCCGGAGTTTTTTACGACCCACAAGAAAGCCCGTTGATGCGAAGATTGGTGGGCGGGTATCCATTTCATTTTCCCGTCGTGGACTTCGCCCTCCATTATACTTTTTCAGCGCAGCCTACCCCGTCATTCGCCCCCTGGATGAAAGGTCGCCTCAAACGGCCCGGTAAGATCCTGAAGAAGCTTTTTTTCACGGGCTATTCCTTTTCCTCCATTGAGACCGCCAATGCGGAGATGCAAGCTTGGATCCAAAACCAAGCGGGATCCAGCTCCGGACAAGAACGGCGCGAAATGGTGTCTAAAGAAAAACTTGGAAGTCTGCCGGCTTTTGGGTTTAATTTTCGGGATCGCAAACAGGCTTTGAAGTTACGAGGCTAAAATTTCCAAAGTTTCCGGAGGCTTTTGTGATTGGCTCTAAATCTTTTAAAATCAAGGACCTACGTAATGGTTCTTGGATTCCGCCGCGCACAAAATTAATTTCCAAATCGGCGGCATGCTGATACATTCCGTCATAGTATATTAAAAATACTGGACAGGGGTGGAGAAGTGACCCGTGCCGGAATGGAGCGGCTTTGAAGAACGCGGAGAAATTGGTCGGGCTGGATGAGTCCCTTATGGATCTGCATCAATCGGTGCAAAAATTAATTAAAGTCATCAACGAGAATGCCGATTCGATCCATCGTGGCGAAGAAGTTTTGAACAAGCTTCCATTGTTGGATTTTTATAATGATGATTTAATGCGGAATATCCAGCTCATGCGGGATAAAATGGCCTGAGCAGGTCCATCGGGTGATAGGACCCGATCGGATTCAATCCAGTTGTTTTTTGTCTCCATCGGCGGCAGGCAGGGACATCTGGATCTTTTCCATTTTCTTCCCGTCCATTTCCAATACTTGAAAAGAGAAATCCTTAAACCGGATCAATTCGCCTTTTTCCGGAACCTTTCCATGAATAAAAAGGATGAAGCCGCCCAAGGTATCAATTTGGGTATCCGAATCTTCCGGCTTCAGCGACAACGATAATTCTTCGTTCAGATCCGACAAGGAAATAATCGGATTGACGATAAAGACGCCATCCTCGATTTTCCGGATTTTCAGGGTTTCGGTTTCGTCCTCGTCGTGTATTTCACCGACGATTTCCTCAAGAATATCCTCCAGGGTAATCAGGCCGGCGGTGCCCCCATATTCATCCACAACGATGGCCATGTGAATATGCTTTTTGCGGAATTCCCGCAAAAGATCTCCGATTTTCTTGGTTCTGGGAACGAAATACGTCTCGCGCAATATGCCTGCCAGAACGAATCCGGCGTCCTTTTCGTCATCGCGCAAGCCCATCATATCCATGGTGTGTAAGATGCCTTGAATCCGATCGATGCTTTCCGCGTACACCGGAATGCGGGAAAATTTTTCGTCCTGGATCAACCCCATGACCTCGCCGTAGGGCGTCGAGATTTCCAGCGAAACCATGTCCACGCGCGGAGTCATGATTTCCTTGACCTGGGTTTCACGCAAGTCGAAAATACTGCGGATCATTTCCTTTTCATCATCCTCCAGACCGCTGCGATCCGGGCTGTCCTCGTCGGCCGAAGGCGAGTATTTCTGGAGGTTGGACTCGCCCAGGAAGCTCAGTTTGGGATTGATGCCCAGCTTGCGCAAGGCCAGGTCATGGGTTTGAAACAAAATTTCCCCGAGTTTTCCCATGAAGAAAAAGTTGTAAAGCTTGTAGACTCGTAATGCCCAATTGCCCAGGCTGGGGGAAAAGGCTTGCGCCAGCACGGGAAAAATCCAATGTGAGATTGCGAAGCATGCCGCCAAGGTGATCAGGGCAATGGTGGAATGACGGAAACCGGGAACTATGCCTTCAAGAAAACGCATGCCGGACAGCAAGGCCACGCCGTCGAGCAGAAATCGGCCCATGCTGATGGATTCGAAAAAGCCGGGCTTTTCCCATGCTTTCGCGGCGCGCTGGATGATCGACTGGACTTGGGACGGCTCGTTATTGAGGCGATGCTCGGTATTTTGCCTTTGGAAAAAACCGATGACGGTTTTGATTCCGCTCAGGATGCCGCTGAGACCGGAACAAAACAGGAAAATCGTGAATGCTTGCAATGAGTTCAGGGTCGATTCCGCGTTTCCAAGCGTATGGCCACTCTAATTTTTTTCGTAGTCGTCACCCCTGGTAAATAATATAAATCATTTGACCTATGGGCTCGAAGCCAAATATTCGTCTTCCTTGGCGCGCATCGCTTTTCTTTCTTTCGCCGCCATGTGGTCATGCCCAGCGAGATGCAACGCGCCATGTACGACAAGCCTTCGTAATTCATCGTACAAAGTATTTTTCCAGCGCGGAGCTTGACGTCGGGCCTGTTCCGAGGCGATATAAATTTCGCCCCAGACGTCGTCATCGCCGTAAACGAAGGAAAGGACGTCGGTAACCTTGTCCAGTTTCCGGTAACGCTTGTTGAGCGCGCGCACTTGGGAGTCCGGGCAGAAAACCAAATTGACCATGCCGGATATTCCCTCACCGCGCAATACCTTTTCGGCCAGGCGAGCCAGGGGCTTCGGCTTTGGGATCGCGACTTCACCGATATCGGCGTAGTCGACGCGCGCGGGTTTCGAATTAATCTTCTGCTTCACCGCCGCCCTCGGAGGCGTTTTCATTATCCGTCCACTTATGCAGGATTTCCAAAACCTTCTTGGCCTGTGCGACCGAGGAAATGTTGAACTTGCTCATGGTCTTGTATTCGCCGTTGCGCTTTTGGTAGCGGCGAATGGAAATTTTCGGCGCTTTGAAAGTGCCGGCCTGGCGATCCAGATCCTGGTACTTGAACATGATCGTGGCCCAGCTGCCTTTGGTGAGAATTTCCTTCTCCACTTCCTTGCAGACCTGGGTGCCATCTTCTTCGCTGAAGTTGATGGTGATTTCGTCGACTGTGCTGGCCATAGTTCCTTTCCGGCGGCCCGTGTCCGAGCCCGGGCGAATTACTCACGACCCTTTTTCAATTCGGGTCCGGTGGAAAGATAATCCTAATCGCCGACGAGGCAAGTCATGCGGTCCATTCGGGCGGAATTGCCTTAAAGCGCGGGCGAATAGGTGGTGGAGTTGGCGTAGCGGCTTCGGTCGGGTATTTTTAGGCGGATGCAAAATGAAAAAATCCATAAGACGCTTGGTTTCCTCGAGGAGAAAATAAAATCCGGAGCGCGCCTGGAAGGAACGGAGGGACTGTTCCTTTATGAAAATGCGCCCTTGGACTGGCTGCAACGGCAGGCCGACGCCGTACGGACGCAACGCCATGGCCGCGCCGCGTTTTTCAACCGCAACATCCATTTCGAACCGACCAATACCTGCGTGTACGCATGCAAGTTCTGCGCCTTTTATCGTCCGCCTAAAGCCGGTGCCGCCGAAGGCGCATGGGATTACGGGTTCGAGGACTTAAGGGAAAAACTCTCGGCTTATCCGACGGGAAGTTTGACCGAAGTGCACATCACCGGAGGCGTGCATCCGGATCGTGGAGTGGAATACGGCGAACAATTATGCGCCTTCGTGAAAAACATCCGGCCGGAAATCCACGTGAAGGCGTTCACGGCGGTGGAAGTCTCCTATTTCGCCCGCAAAAGCGGAGTCACGGTTCTGGAGGCGTTGGCGCGCTTGCAAAAAGCGGGGTTGGATTCCTTGCCCGGAGGAGGAGCGGAAATATTCGATCCGGAAGTCCGGAAACGCATTGCCGGTGGAAAGGCCCCGGCGCATACCTGGTTGGAAGTGCATGAGGCCGCGCATGGGTTGGGCCTGCTTTCCAACGCCACCATGCTTTACGGGCACGTCGAGGAATACCGCCATCGGATCGATCACATGCAGCGTTTGCGGGACCTGCAGGACCGTACGGCCGGCTTCAAATCCTTCATCCCATTGCGCTATCGCAATGAAAGTAACGCCCTGAGCCATATCCCGGAAGTGACGCCCGAAGAGGACTTGCGCAATTATGCCGTGGCGCGGTTGTTCCTGGACAATATCCCGCATCTCAAGGCCTATTGGGTGATGCTGGGCCTCGAAATGGCGGGGTGGGCTCTGGCCTACGGCGTGGACGATTTGGACGGGACCGTGGACGACACGACGCGCATCTATTCCATGGCCGGCGGCATGGCGCATCCGGGCATCAGTTCCAATCGCCTTAAGGAGCTGATCAGCGCACATGGCCGCGACCCGGTGGAGCGTGACTCCGCGTATCAACCGATCATGAGTAACGGTCGTTGAACCGGGGCGCGGCGGTCGGGCTCCCCGCTGCCCTGCACCTGGCCTTCCGCCGATCGTCCGCCCGCGAGCGGCCCGCGTCTCCTGCATCGTGGTTTATCTTTTGTCGTCATGGATAGATTACTGGCTCAGAAACCATCCGATGGCCGAACCCCCTGGATCGCACAGGGCGGCGTGTGGCTCAACCCCGCTTTGGCATTTCTCGTTTCCGTCTGGGTAACGCACGCGATACTCCGGTTTTTCGAAATCTTCCGCAACGACGCTTTTGGTTTCCCTTTCGTAGGCAAACCGGACTGGTACATTTTCCATGCCTTGGCCATCGACGCCCAATGGATATTGAGTTGGTCAGTCCCGTTCCTTTTCGCCCTTTTCCTATGTGGCCCGCGGGGGTGGAACCGCGCCGGCCGCTGGTTCTTCGGCGCGTTGGCGGTTTTTCATATGGCCCTTTTGCTGTTGACCATTTGCGATCAAGAGACCATGCGGTTCATGGGCATGCATTTGGACGCTACCATGATTTTCACCTACGGTAACCAAGCGGCGGTGAGGGAGGTGTTCAAGTTCGTCGCCTCGGACATGTCGGTCCGGGATTTGCCCTACATCCTTTTTTTCAGCTGCATCCCGTTCGCGTCGGGGCTGTACTGGTTTTACATGCGGCGGCGCCTCTGGGCGCGTTCACGGGCCTTGCATCCGCGCCTGTTGGCGTCCATGGGCTTGGCATGGGTCGGCGCATTTATTTTCCTCACCTTCATCTGGCCCGGTGGATTCCGCATGCTTAAGCTCCGGCCATTCGTGGAAGGCTTGACCGACGGCTTCGAGCACCGGCGGGCCGCTGCAATCGATCCCGGTGAATTGCGGAGGTTGGCAGGGGTATTTCAAAAACAATGGCTGAAGGAGCAAGGCGACAGCGCCTATCTATTTCCCGATCCGCTGCATCCTTTCTTTAGAGAGCCTTTGGAATCCCTGTGCGCCAAAAATCCGCCCGACTCCCTCGCTGCCCGCTGCGCCGAGGATAGGGACGGGGACGGATATCCCGCCGCGCGCGATTGCGATGATCAAAACCCATCCGTGCATCCGGGAGCCGTCGACATTCCCGGCGACGGGATCGATCAGGATTGCGACGGGATGGATGCCGGCCCGAAAAACTTCATCATCATCCTGATGGAGTCGCATCGCGGCGTCAACGTCGGATACTTGCAGCCATATGGAGCCCCGGCCGACGCGACTCCTGTGTTCGACAGCTTGGCGGGCGGAAAGGCCCATGCTTGGACGCGATTTTCCTGTTCGGGCATTCCCACCATCAACGCGCTCATGAGCGTGCACCTCTCCATCCTGCAACACCCGACCCGGTACATCGCCAGCGATTTCGCTTCGCTGCGCCACCACGCCTTCACCGAAATCTTGGGAAGGCATGGGTACCACACCCATTTCTTCTCCGCGGCCGATCCAAGTTGGGATGGCCAAACCCCGTGGATTCGGCAATGGTACCAGGGGATGACCTATGATCGCAATCGGGAGACTGATGGCGACATGCTCGAGAACATGGCCCAATGGATGAAGGACAGCTTGCAATCGGGGCGCCCCTTCTTGGTCACGGCCATGACCAAGACCAATCATTATCCCTTCAATCCCGAAGCCGGGGTTCGCGCCTTGCCCGCCGGAGCCGGCCTGCGCGATAAAATGGTCGAGACCATGCGCTATACCGACGCATGTGTGGGACGCTTCCTGGCTTCCATTAAAGGCCAGCCCTGGTTCAAGAACACGGTCGTCATCATGTTGGCCGATCACGGTTTTCCGCTTTCCGAACACGGATCTTCGAACATCGGCTACGGCCTATATACGGAGTCGACGTGGATTCCGTTCCTCATATTGGGTGAGAGCCCTAAAATGGGCGCACCGGCTTTACATGATTATCCCGCATGTCAATTGGACATCGGCCCCACCGTGCTTGATCTGGCCGGACTGAAAGTCCCCAACCATTTCCTTGGGCATAGTTTATTCCGGGCCGCGACGGGGCGCGGTAGCTTGAGCTATTTGGTGCGCGGCGAGCAGGGAACGGTTGAGACCCAAGGATTCCGCATGCACGCGTCTTTGGGAAACCGGCCCCGTGAGCAAGGGGATGAGGTATTCAACACCGATGTCGATCGCCTGGAGACGCGCAATTTATTGGGCTTGGAG
>JADGQO010000034.1 GCA_017881725.1 Fibrobacteria bacterium | reverse complement strand
ATTGATACATCATTTCCGGCATCTCCCGCATGATGGGCATGAACACGCCGAGCACCTTAATCAGCCACATGGGCAGGATGGAAACGCCGGCGGGACCGCCCATCTCACGGACGAATAAAGCGGCCATCTCGCGGCCCGTCAGCGTCTCCGGATCCGTGGGCAGATGCCAGACTTGGTTATACGCATCCTCGGTATTGCCCAGCAGGGCCGTGGCCTTGGCGGCATCGGGCGTAAAGGTGAAGGAATGCTTTTTATCGGCGTCCATGAACCAGTTCGCCTTCTTTCCCTTCTTGAGATTCTTATACATGACTTCCAGCAGGAAGCTCTTTTCATTGCCGGGTCCGTAAAAGTCGGCGGACCGGGCAATCAAGGCTGGCAGCTTTCCGGCCTGCGCGGCTTGCATCAGCATTGCGGCGATCTCCTTCCGGACCGCGCCCTTCTTGCTCGGCGGGCGGATGGCCGTCGCTTCGGTCATATGCGACAAGGCATCCCGATCGTATAAATAAATATTGTCGAAGAAGACCAACTTGGCCTTATGCTTGACGCAGGCGTCGATGGCACTGCGCATCAGCTTGGGCCAGCGGTCTTGCCAGACCTTGAGGTTATAGTCGAATCCCACCATGAGATAAACGATGGAAGAGCCCGCGATGGCCTTCTCCACCTGATCCGGATCGGAAAGGTCGGCGGGGAAGAGTTCGTCGGACGCATTCACTTTTTTCGGATTGCGGCTGACCAACCGGATTCGATCCGTATAGACGGCAAGTTCCTTCGCCAGGGGCGCGCCGATGGTCCCGTTCGCTCCCAAAACAGTTTGCAGTCCAACTGATTTTTCCGTCATTGCCGACCTCTTTTCCCGACGCATGCATGTTTATAATCTACGCTTTGCGAGCAGGAATCCGCCTGCGCGGAGACAGCAAGGCGATCCGTCCCTGATGTTGGGTTGGACTTAGTCTACTTCCGGAGCTTGGCCTGGATGTATTCGTCGAGGGCGTCGGAGTGGAGAAGGCCCGCCAGGCGTTCCATAGCGGGGAGGGAATAGTCGGGCTTGACGTAAGGCACGTCGCGTCCCCAGGAGAGAACGGTATTCAGACTATCGCTCCAGGATTCCGCATCGGGATTCGCTTCGAGCCACAGCGCTTGACGGTGGATCATCGGAACCGCGTTGCGGAAATCTTGTTCGGATTTCCACACCGGTTGGTCCTTGGCGAAAACGGATGATAAGGCGAGTACGAGTACGAAAACGATCGGGAGGGAAAATGGTTTTCTCATGGCTCATCCAATTTAGGTTCCGGAGACCGCAGCGGTCCTCCCCATCGCACAAAATCGCAATAATCGCTATTTATTTCCTCCCAAAATATATTTTCCCGCCCGCGAACCGAAACCCCTTTCCCGCTCCTCTTACTCTGTGAACGAATTCACGTTCATAAAGAAAGAGCCAATATGTTTTACACCAAGAATGTCCCCGTCCTCGAGCGTTGGATCCGTTTTTCCATGGGTATTGCCATGCTGTACTTGGGTTTCTTCACCTTCAAAGGCGCCCTGCTCGGCTACGGCATCGCCGCCATGGGTGTGGTCGCCGTGATGACCGGTTTTCTAGGTTTCTGTCCCATGTGCGCCATGGTGGGTCGGAAACTGGACAAGCAATGACCCCGAGCGAATCGCGTCCTTACGATTTGGAACTTTTGGAATCAGCCCGGGCGGGGGATCGCGATGCGATCCTTTCCTTGCTGACCTTGGCCCAACCGGACATCCGGCGCTATGCGCGCGGGAGTTGCCAGGTGCGTGAGGATGCGGACGAGGCCGTCCAGGAGGCACTCTTGGTATTGTACCGGCGCGTGGGAACGCTGCGGGTGCTGACCTCCTTCTCGGGATGGTTGTTGGCTATTGTGCGGCGGGAATGCCGACGCTTGGCGCGCTTGTCCTTCGGATGGGTTCATCTGGACGCGGTGGAAAACGAGGAGCGCTTCGCGAAGATGCCGATGGACGAACTGCGCATGGACCTGACAAACTCGATCCAATCCTTGCCCGAAAATTACCGGGAAATCGTTTTACTTAGGGACATTGAGATTTTAACCATCGATGCCATTTGCGAGCGGCTTTCCCTGACCCGGGAAACCGTCAAAGCCAGGCTGCATCGGGCCCGGAAGCTGATGCGCGAATATTTGCGGGAGTGATCGGCCCGTAATCCGCCTGTAACCTGCTCATAATTTACCGTCCATATCGCCATCCTCATTCACGACGAATCCGATTTACTTTGTAATCCACAATCGCGGAACATAGCTTCCCCTCAGACTTTGAGATCATCGGGCCGCTCAAGGAACCGTCCTTCCCACCGGGCCCGTCCCAGGGCCAGCTCCGGAGAATTTCATCGCACCTGCCGTCCTCAAGCCTTGAGGAGACAGGTGCCTTGCATGGTCTTGATCGTGGAAGGTAATGACATGGTAATTACAACGAAGCTTGAAACATCTAAAGCCTACCTGGTTGGCGGCGGCATCGGATCCCTCTCGGCGGCCTTACTGCTCATCCGCGACGGCGGCTTCGCGGGCAAAAATATCCGCATCATCGAGGAACTTTCCCTCGCGGGTGGAGCGCTCGACGGATCCGGCGATCCCATCAACGGCTACGTCACGCGCGGCGGACGCATGCTCACGGAAGAAACCTATGTCTGCCTATGGAACGTTTTGGACAGCGTGGCGTCCCTCGATATTCCGGGCAAGTCCGTCAAGGAAATGACTTGGGACTTCAACCATGAAGTGATCGCGGAATCCCATGCGCGCCTCATCGACAAGGATCAAAAAATTCTCGACGCCAAGGATCTAGGATTCAATTTACATGATCGGGCGGAACTGCTGCACCTGCTGGCGTCGTCGGAACATGGCTTGGGCGCCAAACGCATCGAAGACTGTTTTTCTGCCCACTTTTTCGCGACCAATTTCTGGGCCATGTGGCGGACGACTTTCGCTTTTCAAATCTGGCACAGCGCGGTCGAATTGAAACGCTATATATTACGATTCTCACAAGAGCTTCCGCGCATCCATACCTTGGGCGGCGTGCGGCGCACCCAGCTCAATCAATACGATTCCATGATCCGCCCCCTGGAGAAATGGCTTCGGGATCAAGGCGTGGTTTTCGAATTCGGAACCAAAGTGACCGACGTGGACTTCAGGCAGGTGGACGACAGCCAGGCGGACGATGGCCGTCGCGTCGAAAAAATTCACTGCTGGCGCGAAGGAAAATCTTCTCCTTATTCCGCCTATACCGTCGGGCCGGAAGACTTTGTGTTCTTCACCATCGGTTCCATGACGGCCGATTCCCGCAACGGCGATGACGCGCATGCGCCCGCCCTCGTCCGCGATAGACCGGACGGGGCCTGGTCGCTGTGGGAAAACATGGCGCGCAAGACGCCCGGCCTGGGCCGCCCGAACGCGTTCAACGGCAACGTGGACGAAAGCAAATGGGAATCCTTCACTTTGACCATGCGCAGCCCGCTCCTACTCGACCGCATCACGGCCTATACCGGCGACAAGCCCGGCACCGGCGGCCTGATGACCTTCAAGGATTCCAAGTGGCTCCTGTCCATCGTGGTCCCGCATCAGCCGCATTTCTCCGGGCAGCCGAAAGACGTTTTCACTTTGTGGGGCTACGGCTTGTTCATCGACGTCAAAGGCGATCACATCGACAAGACCATGTCCCAAGCCACCGGCCAGGAAATCCTCACCGAGCTCATGCACCATCTCGGCTTCGCGGATATCCTCGACGACGTGCGCAAAACCACCACTGTGATCCCCGTAATGCTTCCGTATATCACCAGCGAGTTCCAGCGTCGATCCGTTTCCGATCGGCCTCCGGTGATTCCCCCCGGTTCCCGCAACTTCGCCTTAATCGGCCAGTACGTGGAGATTCCGGAAGACGTGGTTTTCACGGTGGAGTATTCGGTGCGCGGCGCCATGCATGGCGTGTATGGCCTGCTGGGATTGAAAAACGAAATCCCGCCCATCTACCATGGCATTCGGGATCCCCAGGTGGCCATCGCAACCCTGAAAGCGTTTTTAGGATAACCGAGTAGGCACAGCAAAAAAAAGCGCCGAAATTTTTTTTGGGGGGAAGTATCCCCCCTCACTCCGGCCCCGCTCCCGCGTGGCCTGCGCTATCCCCCTCAGCGGGGGACACCCCCGCAACGCCCCCGGCGCCTCCGTGAACAAATCGAACTTTTCGAAAAAGGTCTCGATCTTCATTCTGATGCGTCCTGCTCATCGACCCATTCCAGAAGCTTTTTCTTAAGCAGTTCCTGCGAAGGCAAATAAAGCTTGTACTGTCTGGCGTGGATATTGGTATCCGGAGGCAAGGTCAGCCTCACGATCGCGTCCTTCTTCTCCTTGCACAGAAGCAGGCCAATGGTCGGGTTCTCATCCGGCAGCTTTACATGACGGTCGAAATAATTCACGTACATCTGCATCTGGCCGAGATCCTGATGCTTTAGTTTCTCCAGCTTGAGATCGACCACCATGTAGCAACGCAGGAGGCGGTTATAGAAGACGAGATCCAGGAAAAAGTGGTCGCCGTCAAAGGTGAAGCGCTTCTGCCGGGCTTCGAACAGGAATCCCTTTCCGAGTTCGAGCAGGAATTTTTCCAGATGGGTGATCAAGGCGGATTCGAGATCCGTTTCGCTATAGCCGGCTTTTTCGTCCAGCCCGAGGAATTCGAGGACGAGAGGTTCCTTGAGCACGTCCTCGGAGCGGGTGACGACCTGGCCTTTCTCGGCGAGTTGCTTTACTCCCGCTTTGTTCCGGCTGAGGGCCAGGCGTTCGTAAAGGCAGGATGCCTTCTGGCGCCGGAGCTCCCGCAATGACCAATTGCCCGACGAGGCTTCGATTTCGTAAAAGCTGCGTTCCCCATCGTCCTCAATACCGAGAAGCTCAACGTAATGGGACCAGCTCAGGAGAGTAAAGGGGCCGGAGCCCGTGCGGACTTTTCCGGCCACGGGTGATTCCGCAGACGGTGTCTGCGATTTTCCGGGAAGGCGCGCTTTCCACAATTGATAGAACTTCCGCATGTTTTCCAGATTCTTAAGCGAAAAACCCGATCCGAATTCGTCCGTCAACCGGGCTGAAAGCGCTTGCAGCAAAGCGGTTCCGTAGGCCGCGCGCTTCGCGCCTTTTTGCTCGTGCTCCACGATGCGGCGGCCGATTTCGAAGTTCGTCCTGACTTGCAATGTGTTGACCGCTGTGGCTATGCCTTGCCGCGCAGAATGGATGAGCCCGCGTACCTCGGCGATCAGCGGACCGTAACCGCCCGGCTTCCGCTTACCCGGCTTTGACTTGCCGCGGGTCGATTTCTTCACGGCGATCTTTTTCTTCATCGCGTCAGGGCTTCCAGCGATTGATCCGCGTCCCCGGGCCCGGTGTCCGATGAATGCGGGTTCTTGAGATCGAGATTAAAATTACCAGCTTTAATGGTATCGATGGACACGCGCCAGGCCTGCTCGTTTTCCACGCGCTGCTTAAAGCCGTTTTTCTCCGAGTTCCACCAGACGCGCTCGCCCTCGAACCCTTCGATGCGGATGTCGGTTTCGGTGAGCTTTTTTTTATCCATGATTCAATCCGAATGGTGCGCCAATATTGGTGAGCCAAAATTGTAGAGCGGTAACCGCCAAAATTTACAATTCCGACTCTGTCTTGTCCGAAAACTCGCTGGATGAAAGGTCGGCACGACTCGGAGTAAGGTCCGTTCTATGCCGATTTCCCTGAGACGCGGCAGCTCACCGATCGGGCAGGAAATATTCGGGTCGCCGCCGGGAACCGGATTGGGCGGGAAGTAAAACCTGGCCCTTGAGATTAATCGCATGACCTGGAACGGCGAAGGACCGCAACCCCGCGCGCAGCCCTCTGCGTACGGCCGCGAGCTGCTGGGAAGACCAGTAGTAGATATCGGTGGATAGGTAACGGCCCTGATCATCATAGGTGCGCAGGGAGTCGATGCGGCTGCCGGTAAGGTACCAAATTTGATTATAGAGATTGAACGACACCACGCCTACAGGCGTGGCGTTGCAGGCGTAGGTTGGGCCCTGCTGGGCGCAGCGGGTGATGTAACTTTCCCCATCCTCGATGGTATGCACGGTAGTGACTCCGCCATCGATCACAATCGAATCAGCGGAATAGAGAGTCGCGGGTTCCCCGCCAATGCGGATGTAGGTCTTAATGGTCTGGTACTGCGCGGTCCGCAGGTATAATTCTTCTTCGGAAACCAACTGGGTTCCCGATGGTTCGCGACGGTAGGAGTTAAGCAAGGTGGAGTCCATCGTCCCTTGCTCCGAGAACCACACGTTACCCCAAGGCAGGGAGTCCAGGGGGCCGCCGGTCTGCCATTTCACGTCGAGTCTCCGCCGGTCCACGGAAAGGGTGTACTTGACGGTGAAGATGGTGGAGTCCATATAATAAGGCTTCTGTAGGGTCTGTTGATAAAAACACGTCCCGGCATGGTAAGTGAATTTTTGGTAGCCCCGGTAGGGCGCCTTTCCCGGGTTCATGGCTTCGTCGAGGTATACCCAGGTTTGGATGGAATCCACTTTGGCTTGAGCCGTGCACTGCGGGAAGGGTTGATAAGTCATGGCCATGCCCAGGGAGGCGAATGAAAAAATGAGGATGGGCAGGCGGACGAAAAGGTTCAGCATGGCGGGGCGGATCATGGTTCGGTTGACCTTCGGATGGATATCGTAACAAAAGTTAACTAGAAATCCGGCCTTATCCTAAGTTGAACCAGACGAATCCGTTCAGAAGCGCGCACACCAAAATCACCGCGATGTACAGCAAGACCAGCGCGGGCCGGGCGCGATCCGGCCTCGACTTGACCACCAGATATCCAACGGCCGTGACCACCACCAGAACGAACACGAGAACCTTCAAGGCGATGGCCCGAGCCTCCGCTGGTGAAGCCCAAGCGGTGGCGTGCCCAGCGGCGTCGTAGTGCACGGCGATGCGCGCCGGCAAATGGCCGGCGGCAATCCAATAATTGCAAGCCGTTACGGGGACGGCGATCCACAAGGCCCACAACTTTTTTACGAAAGCATCAACGTTCATAGTGCGTATTATATCCCGCAGGGCCTTTCAGGTCAATCTCTCCCTCGCCTTCACCCGCTGAAGCAAAACCGTAATCAAAACCGCAACCAAAACCCCAGGGTTACGTCCGCATTTATTTTGACGCTTTTAGATCATTTGGCTGCATCCACCCCGCTCCCCCCACGCATGTCCGGGCGGAAATAAACCCGGACGCCATTCCGGAAGCCGTTGCGAACCCCATTCCGAAATTCGGGACGCAAGGCGCGTCCCAAGCCATCCCGGGACGGGCGGGCTTCTGCCGAGGCCTTGCCTACCACCTTGTTGACGGGTCTTTTCGCCGACGTCGGCTCCCGAGGCACGACGAAGGGCGGAGTGGACCCATAGACGCCATCGGCTCGCGCGATCGGAGCGCTCACCAAAATCATTTCCGTCCCGGAGGCCGAAGCTTCGGACAGTCCAATGCGGAAGGTCAAAGGCAGCGGGCCGTCGTAAGCGCCAGTGGAATCCCGCGCGGTATCCGAAGCTTCGAGCACGGTCAACGCTGCGCCTGAAGCCGTGCCCAGGAAGAGCGGCGCCTGCAAGGCCGAACTGTCCAGCGTGGAAACCCGAATCCGGAGCGTGGGCCCGTCATCCAGAACTTCGACTTTCAACAAGGGCCTGTCCGGCAGGACGGGGAATTGGGCGATGTTACTGAAAGCGCCATCGCCTTCCACAGCCATTTCCACGAAGCCGTTGAGGACGGAGTCACGCGCGGGCGCGGGCCAGGGAATGCGCAACTCGTTGTATCCGTAGTGCAGTGAGGCGCCTTCCAGCGGCAGTGGCTCCGCTTCCGTCAGCACCAGGTGATCGGAAGCGCCGAATGCGTTGAGATCGGCCGGCAATTTGCGGATGAGCCGGCAGTATTTCACGCGGGGCGCGCCCGGTCCGGAACCGGGGCTTTCCGGCGCGGAAAGCATGAAGCGCAAGGCCAAGGTATCGCCCGCCGCCAGGGCCGGTAACAGGGGTGTTACCCGCAGTTCGGACACTCGATCGGCGGCAGCAACGGCTCCGACGCCCGCGTCCTTCCCCGATCGAGTCCGGTAGCCCAGTGCGGGCCATCCCGCCTGGAACCAAGCCAGGCTCGAATCCACGGGGCGCAGGAACCCAGCCACCGAAGGATCCCGGGAGACGAATTCCGTTTCAACCCAACGGTTCCCGTCCGCTGCGGTGAACGCAGAATATTGATCGGAAAGGAAATTGCCGGGGTTGGTGCCCACCGGAGTGACCTGCGCGTAGCGAGTAGTTTGGCCGTCGGTGACCTGCACGGACTCCGGGGCCACGTTGTCCGCAGGATGCGGCAAGCCGTTCATGATGGTATACATTCCAAAGAAATAGTAGAAGCCCTTCGCCACATGGGATTTCCCGGTCGCGGTATCGATCCAGTCTCTTTCGACTGGAATGCTGTCTGGTTTGGGCGGTCGCATCTGGCCCGCAAACAGGTTGAATTTCATCCGGTGGGTCAGGACCTGGGACAAATCCTGAAAGGGACTTTCGAATGGGCCGGCTTCCGGGGCCTCCCAGTAAGGCTCGGGGCGGCCTAACACATTGTTGGCGACCAAGTGTTCCGCGCCCGCATTGTCTTGCCCCGCAAAGAGAAGGAAATTTCCCGCGAAAGTATTGTTCACGATGGCCATCGTGCTTTGGCGCGTATTCTTGAACGAGAAGGCACCGCCGGTCAGGTTCTTCCCTCCGGGGAGCGTGTAGGTCTGCTGCGCCGCCGCAGTATCGGCATGCCGGTTCCGCCAGAAGAGGTTATCCCGGAACGTCGATCCCAACCCCCAGCCGGCGTCCACGAAAACGCCCCAGGTATTTTCACGAAAGACATTTCCCGTGAAGGAGTGATTTCCCAGGACCATGCGCAATCCCCGGCGCGGTTCAAAGGTGGAAGCCTTTTCCCGGAACGGCGCGAGCCCATCGCGTTCCTTGATCAAGGCTCCGTAGAAAGCGTGCGCCAGGCTGCATTCGCGGATGCGGATATTGGCGCAATGGAACATAACCAAGGCGGCGTTGCCCGAGAACTGCGGCCACATGCCCGTGAGGCAGGTCCCGGGGGTGTAGGGCCAAACCTTTTCCCAGGCCGTCACGAAGGTCGAGTCCCCGTCGATGGCAATGCCTTCCACAGTCACGTCCCGCACATTCAGAAGGCGCAAGGCCCCGTTCTTATCGTAGTCCACGGCGGAATCGGTCAGGGCTTCCTCGCAGTTTCGCGGACCCACATGCTCCGTGTCCCTCCAGCGGATCACGGGCTTGCCCGCCTTGCCCGGATCCCGCGCGATCAGGCTGATGTTATGCAGGGGCGCGCGCAAGGTGACTTGTTCCCGGTACTCGCCGCCATCCAGGATGAGCAAAGTATCGTAAGGCTTCGCCTTGTCCACGGCGGCTTGGATGGATCGATACGATCCCGATCCGTCCTGAGCGATAGTGAGTACGCCCGCGCGGCACGGGCTTGCCAGGGCGATCGAAAGGAATAACGCGGTCAGTACGCGGCTCAAGAGCTCGGCCATATCCATGCCTCCGGTCAGGTCGGGAATGTAACGGGTGAAACGCTACGCGCAAAGGTAACAACGGCGTATCATGTCGCGGATGGGCGGCTACCCAATCCACGCAATGCACGATACATGCCGTTTGGGGGGAAGCATCCCCCCTCGCTCCGGCCCCGCCGAGCGTGGCCTGCGCTACCCCCCACAGCGGGGGACACCCCCGCAACGCCCCCGGAACAACCCGCTCTGGTATTAACGGTACCGGATGGAATCGTGACTTTGATCATTTTAATCACTTGGGTCAATTCCCCACAGCTTGCTGCGGCTTTAGATTAGGTATTTGCATGCAATTCTCGACTTTTGCATTTCCCCTGGTTTCAATACCCCGTGGCTTGCCGCGGGGTTCTTTAT